>DASYLW010000422.1:0-5755 GCA_036009385.1 Caballeronia sp. | reverse complement strand
AAACCGGCGCCGCGCGTAGAGATGTAGTTCATTTCAAAGCCCTAGTTCAATCCTTCCATGCGCAGCTTCGTCACTTTCGAGACCACGGTGGAGAGCGCCTCGATCTGCGTAATCGCCGCGTTGATTTCCCGTTCGACCGTTTCGTGCGTCAGCAGGATGATGTCGGTTTCGCCTTTGTCCTCACCGTCGACGTGCTCGGATTCCTTCTGCAGCAACGCGTCGATGGAAATGACCTTGTCGGCGAGAATCCGCGTGATGTTGGCGAGCACGCCGGTGACATCCGCCACGCGCAGGCGCAGGTAGTAGCTGCTAGTCACTTCCTCGATCGGCAGGATCGGCGTGTTGGCGAGGCTGTCCGGCTGGAACGCCAGGTGCGGCACGCGATGTTCCGGGTCGGCCGTATGCAGGCGCGTGACGTCCACGAGATCGGCGACCACCGCCGACGCAGTCGGCTCGGCGCCCGCACCCTTGCCGTAATAGAGCGTGGTGCCGACCGCATCGCCATGCACGACCACCGCGTTCATCGCGCCTTCCACGTTCGCCAGCAGGCGTTTTGCCGGAATCAGCGTGGGGTGCGTGCGCAACTCGATACCCTTTTCCGTGCGCCGCGCGATACCCAGCAGCTTGATCCGGTAGCCCAGCGCCTCGGCATAGCGGATATCGATGGCGTCGAGCTTGCTGATGCCCTCTACGTAAGCCCGGTCGAATTGCACAGGCACGCCGAACGCAATAGCGCTCATGATCGTGACCTTGTGGGCGGCGTCCACACCTTCAATGTCGAAGGTCGGATCGGCTTCGGCATAACCCAGTTCCTGGGCCGCTTTCAGCGCGGTGGCGAAGTCGAGCCCGCGGTCGCGCATCTCCGAGAGGATGTAGTTCGTCGTACCGTTGATGATGCCCGCAATGTACTGGATCCGGTTGGCCGTCAGCCCTTCGCGCAGCGCCTTGATGATCGGAATGCCGCCCGCGACCGCAGCTTCGAACGCCACCATCACGCCCTTCTTGCTCGCTGCTTCGAAAATCTCGCTGCCGTGCACGGCGAGGAGCGCCTTGTTCGCCGTCACCACATGCTTGCCGTTGGCAATGGCGCGCAGCACCAGTTCGCGCGCGACGCCCGTGCCGCCGATCATCTCGGCGACGATGTCGATGGAAGGATCGTCGACGACCGCGTTGAAGTCAGTCGTCACGTCAATACCTTCGGCGCCTTGCACCTTCGACGGCGTACGCACCGCGATGCGCGTAATTTCGATGCCCCGTCCGGCGCGCCGTTTGATTTCTTCCTGATTGCGGCGCAGCACCGTGAAGGTGCCACTGCCGACGGTGCCGAAGCCCAGCAGGCCAACTTTGATCGGTTCCATTGCAGCGTGAGTCTTATAAGAGAGGTTTAGACAGAATGACGTTTTCGATAACCATCGAGAAAGCGCGCGATACGGTTGATGGAGTCGGCGAGATCGTCCACGTTCGGCAGAAACACCACGCGGAAATGATCCGTCGTCGGCCAGTTGAACCCGGTGCCCTGCACAAGCAGCGTGCGTTCTTCGAGCAACAGGTCCGTAATGAACTGCTGGTCATCGACGATCGGATACATCTTCGGGTCGAGCTTCGGGAACATGTACAACGCCGCCTGCGGCTTCACGCAGCTCACGCCGGGAATGGCGGTGAGCATGTCGTAGGCGAGTTGCCGCTGCTTGAACAGGCGCCCGCCCGGCACGATCAGGTCGTTGATGCTCTGGTAACCGCCGAGCGCCGTCTGGATGGCGTACTGCCCCGGCACGTTCGCGCACAGGCGCATGGAGGCCAGGATGCCGAGCCCTTCCATATAGTCATGGGCAATGCGGCGGTTCTCGCCCGTCAGCCCGGAGATGAACATCCAGCCCGCGCGATACCCGCAGGCCCGGTAGCTCTTCGACAAACTATTGAACGTGACCGTCAGCACGTCCTCCGACAACGCCCCGACCGCCGTGTGCTTGCGGCCGTCGTAGACGATCTTGTCGTAGACCTCGTCGGCAAAAATGATCAGGCCATGCTTGCGCGCGATCTCGATCATGTCCTTGAGCAACTCGTCCGAATACAGCGCGCCGGTCGGATTGTTCGGGTTGATGATGACGAGCGCCTTCGTGTTGTGCGTGATCTTCGAGCGCAGGTCGTCGAGATCGGGCATCCAGTCGGCGGATTCGTCGCAGAGATAATGCACCGGCGTACCGGCCGACAAGCTCACCGCCGCCGTCCACAGCGGATAGTCCGGCGCGGGCAGCAACACTTCGTCGCCGTCGTTGAGCAGGCCCTGCATGGCCATCACGATCAACTCGGACGCACCGTTGCCAATGTAGATGTCGTCCAGCTCAACGCCCGCCACGCCCTTTTGCTGGGAGTAATGCATGATCGCCTTGCGGGCGGCGAACACGCCTTTCGAGTCCGAATACCCCGACGAAGTAGGCAGATTGCGGATCATGTCCTGGATGATCTCGTCCGGCGCGTCGAAGCCGAAGGCAGCCAGGTTGCCGATATTAAGCTTGATGATCCGGTGGCCCTCGTCCTCCAGCCGCTTCGCGTGCTCGAGCACGGGACCGCGGATGTCATAACAGACGTTCTGCAATTTATTGGATTTTAGAATCGGTTTCACGGCGGGAAAGCTCACTGGGTTACTGGAAATCAGGCTCTGGATCAGGAAAAACGGCAAATAGAGTTGACAAGTCAGGTCCGCGGACCCGACGTAACGCCGGCAATGCCGTTGTTTTCCGTTGTCTTTGCCCGGCGCTTCAGGCGCGGAGCGTGAAAACACGTCGAACCGAGACCTTAAACGGGCCGGACACCACGCAGAAACCCTAAGTAGCGACGCGGAACAGGCAGTCTAGCGAAAATGCGTCGGATAGAGGCAGGTTTGGGCGGAATCGTGTGAGCTTATGGCCATCGGGCCAAGGCAAAACGCCCGATTGCGTGTCGGCAAGCAGCTTGTGGCGGCACGCGATGCATCGCGCCAAGCGGGCTCGCAACCCGCCGGCGGCTGAAAAGTTATAATTTAGCGGATTATCCGTGACTTTCGCAATGCGCCACCGGCAAAACGCGTGCACATCGGCTTCATTCAGGTGCTCGCTTGAGCCGATGAAAGCTGCATTGCGCGCCAGGCCGTCCGGTTGTCGCGGGCCTCTCGCGCAGTCACTTCTCGCCATCAACTTGCCTGTCGGAATACCGATTTGAAATTACATCAGGAAGCCAGCGGCGCGCTCAATACCATCACGAGTTACGGCGCCGATTACGTCGCGATCAATCTGCAACGCCACGAAGGCAGCATCATCGTGATGCCGGAAACGCCGGTGATAGCGTGGCCTGTGTCCTCGTTCGAGGCGCTGACGCCGGAAGATTTTGACGCGCTGATCGCGGTCGCACCTGAAGTCGTCGTGTTCGGCAGCGGTGCGCGTCTGCGTTTTCCGCATCCGCGGCTCATCGCCAAGCTCTCCCAGCAACGCATTGGCGTGGAGACAATGGATTTCGGCGCCGCATGCCGTACTTACAACATTCTCATGTCGGAAGGGCGCCGGGTCGCGGCTGCGCTGCTGATCGAAGCGTGATCCCGGCTTACCGGTGGGAGCGGGTGCAAACGCTACGGCAACGCGCCGGCACGGATTCGCCGCGCCAGTACGATAAACTGCCGCCCGGCGCCGATGTCCGTACAGCTATCGGCGCCGGTATCGCCGGTTTCTGCCACAGCAGGATGACACTTCGGCCCACAGCCGCCCGCCGCACGGCAAAACGCACAAGGACTGCCCGTTTGGCTGGCTTGTGCGTGTTGTCAAAGCAGCGGAACCTGCATGGGCTGGCTGCGGGCCGGGGACGGGGCGAATACGCGGCGAAGCTTGCCCCGAACGCGCCCGGTAAGCCCGCCTTAAGCCTCAATGCGCCAAACTCGAGCCCCCCATGGATTTTGCTATCGCCGCGAAAGCGGCATCGGACAGGTCGACCCTCATGAACGATACGCCTTCACGGCTACCGCTCACCCGCCTCTCGCTTCTGTTGCTGATCGCGGCACTCGCCGTGATCTGGTTCGCGCCGCTGGGCCTGCGCCATCTCGTCCCGAGCGACGAAGGCCGTTACGCCGAAATGGCGCGCGAAATGTTCGTGACCGGCGACTGGATCACGCCGCGTTACAACGGCTACAAGTATTTCGAAAAACCGCCGCTGCAAACCTGGGCGAATGCGCTGACGTTCGCGTGGTTCGGTATCGGCGAATGGCAGGCGCGGCTTTATACCGCGTTGACGGGCTTTGCCGGCGTGCTGCTGATCGGCTATACCGGCGCGCGCGTCTTCAACGGCGTGACGGGATTTTGCGCGGCCGTCGTGCTCGCGACGTCGCCGTACTGGAACCTGATGGGCCATTTCGATACGCTCGATATGGGCCTGTCGTTCTGGATGCAACTCACGCTCTGCAGCTTGCTGCTGGCACAACGTCCGAACCTGCCAGCCCCCCAGGTCCGCCTCTGGATGTGGCTTTGCTGGGCCGGCATGGCGCTCGCGCTGTTGTCAAAGGGGCTGGTCGGCCTGATCCTTCCGGGCGCGGTGCTGGTGCTCTACACGTTGATCGCGCGTGACTGGGCGCTGTGGCGCCGGCTTTATATAGGCAGCGGGCTGATCCTGTTCCTGATAATCGCCGCGCCGTGGTTCGTTGTGGTCCAGCTCAAGAACCCGGAGTTCCTGAATTTCTTTTTCATCGTGCAGCAGTTCGCGCGATATCTGACCCCCGAACAGAATCGTCCGGGTGCGTTTTATTACTTCGTGCCGGTGCTGATTGTCGGATTCCTGCCCTGGCTCTCGGTGGTGTTTCAGAGCGTCCGGCATGCGCTGAAGGTACCGCGCCAGCCGAACGGCTTCGCGCCGGTCACGCTGCTCCTGGTCTGGTCGGCGTTCATCTTCTTGTTCTTCAGCGCGTCGCACTCGAAACTGCTGTCGTACACGCTGCCAATCGCGCCTTCCATTGCGTTGCTGATCGCTATCTACCTGCCGCTGCTTACGCGCGCCCAATGGCACAAGCACCTGACCGGATACGCAGTATTTCTGGTCGTGGCGGCTTTTGGCGCGATTTTTTTGGGCCGGATGGGCGGCGGCCATACACCCAACGTGCTGTACAGGGCATTTCAGGTCTGGGTGTACGCGGCGCTCGCCGTGGCCTTTGTGGTCACGCTGGCTGCCATCTGGCTGAACCGGCGCAGTTCGATCGGCGGCGTGGTGCTGCTGGGAACCGCGTGGCTGCTAATGGGCACGATCGCCGGCACGGGCCACGACGTGTTCGGCCGCGAAAGCTCGGGCGTGCAGTTGGTACCCGCGGTGAAAGCCGCCATGGCCCGATTGCCCGCCGACACACCGTTCTACTCGGTCGCCAAGCTCGACCACACCATGCCGTTCTACCTGGGCCACACCATGATCATGGTCCAGGAACCCGACGAGTTGCAGTTCGGCGTCACAACGGAGCCCCAGAAGTGGGTGCCGACCATCGACGAATGGATTCAGCGCTGGGACGCGCAACGCTACGGTCTTGCGCTGATGCCACCCGGCCGCTACGACGAGTTGCTGGCGAAGCAGGTGCCCATGCAGGTCATTGCGCGGGACGACCGAAGGGTGATAGTCGAGAAACCGCAACCTTGAAACAATGCCGCCGTGTGTTGGTCTGAGCACCGGCCGGCCAGCGAATACAGAAGCCGGAGACGCCGCCAAGCCTTACCGCTTTGCCGCACTCCGCTAAAAAAATCCCTATTACGGCCCA
>DASYLW010000421.1:0-5712 GCA_036009385.1 Caballeronia sp. | reverse complement strand
CCCCATTCGGTATAAGCCATGCGATGCAGGCCCGACGGGCTGATGCACTGCACGTGCCGTTGGCGTGGCGCGGGAACAAACGAAGGCGCGGCTTCGACGATAGACACGGACATAAGATTTTCCTCGATGCGATGGCGCTGCGGCATGCGAACAACTCAGCTGCAATTGATTGTAAACACTTTGCCGAGTGCGCTTCGGCGCGATGCGGCAGCCTTAGCCGAATGGTCTGTACAAAGACAGGATAGGCGGCCTCAAAACACGAACCCCAAGCCCCGTTACGACCCGCCCGGCCTCTAGCAAACGGCGGCAAGCCAAAAATAAAAAACCGTTCCGACTCACATCGGAACGGTCCAGTTTGGCTAATAAAACAACTGCTGCAGAAAAACCTTATTTGACGCCGCTAACATCGAGCGGAGCACCCGTCTTCTGCTGGATCTCTTCCACGCTGACGCCCGGCGCCAGTTCGACGAGTTTCAGTCCGGCATCGGTGACATCGATCACGCCAAGATCCGTAACGATCCGGTCGACCACGCCCACGCCCGTCAGCGGCAACGTACACGAGTCGAGAATCTTGTGCTGGTCGCCCTTCGCCACGTGCTCCATCAGCACAATCACGCGCTTTACGCCCGCGACCAGGTCCATCGCGCCGCCCATGCCCTTGATCATCTTCCCGGGGATCATCCAGTTGGCCAGGTCACCCGTCTTGCTGATCTGCATGGCGCCCAGGATAGCCAGGTTCACATGGCCGCCGCGAATCATCGCGAACGAATCCGCCGATGAAAAAATCGACGACCCCGGCAGCGTGGTCACCGTCTGCTTGCCGGCGTTGATCAGGTCGGCATCGACTTCTTCTTCCGTCGGCGACGGCCCGATGCCAAGCAAGCCGTTCTCCGATTGCAGCCACACTTCCATGCCTTCGGGCACGAAATTCGCCACCAGAGTGGGCAGGCCAATGCCCAGATTCACGTAAAAGCCGTCCTGCAATTCCTTGCCCGCGCGCGCGGCCATCTGGTTCCGGTCCCATGCCATGATCAGTCTCCTTTTGCGCGCACGACGCGTTGTTCAATGCGTTTTTCCGGGTGTGCGTTCAGCACGATACGCTGCACGAAGATGCCCGGCGTGTGAATGGCGTCGGGATCGAGCGCGCCCGTTTCCACGATTTCCTCCACCTCGACCACCGTGATCTTGCCTGCCATGGCGCACATCGGGTTGAAGTTGCGGGCCGTGCGGCGATAAATCAAATTGCCCGATTTATCGGCTTTCCACGCTTTCACCAACGCCACGTCAGCGGTGAGCGAATGTTCGAGTACGTAGTGGTTGTCGCCGAATTGACGCGTTTCCTTGCCGTCCGCGATCACCGTGCCGTAGCCCGTGTTGGTGAAGAACGCCGGAATGCCTGAGCCGCCCGCGCGCAGCTTTTCCGCCAGCGTGCCTTGCGGCGTGAATTCAAGCTCGAGTTCGCCGGCCAGATACTGGCGCTCGAACTCCTTGTTTTCGCCGACGTACGACGAAATCATTTTCTTGACCTGACGGGTTTCGAGCAGCAGCCCGAGTCCGAAGCCGTCAACGCCCGCGTTGTTGCTGATGCAGGTAATGCCCTGGACGCCCGTGTCGCGCAATGCCGCGATCAGCGCCTCGGGAATGCCGCACAGGCCGAAACCGCCGACGGCAAACGTCTGCCCGTCCTTCACGATGCCATCGAGCGCCTCTTTCGCGCTGGGATAGACCTTGTTCATCTGTTTGTCCCTTCCTGATCTGGATGAAATCCGTTTATTTGACTCGTCCACGCGACTGGTTTGCATAGCGCGAGACGACTTTCTGACGTGGCAAAAGAGTACGACGCCGGATCGATCCGGCACAATACGCAAAAATACATAAGTAGTTGCCGTACTGCACGGCGATGAAACAAGTTAAACGCGGATTAAACCCGACACGTGCGAGCCAAATGCGTCAACTGGATTACCAAACAGCGTTTCATCTTGCGCCAGTCGGACTGGTGTTGTCACGGGAGCGGATCATCGAAGATTGCAATGCGGAGCTCTGCGCAATTTTTGGCGTCGCGCCGGAGGCCTTGCTGGGCCAGTCGTTCCAGGTGCTGTATCCGTCGCCCGTGGAGTTCGAGCGGATCGGTGAGCGCATCGCCGCGTTGATGCAGCGCCAGGGTAGCTACGCCGACGACCGCATCATGAAACGCGCAAACGGGGAATTGTTCTGGTGCCACGTGACCGGGCGCTCGCTCGATCTGAGCGCGCCGCACGCCGCTGGCGTATGGACCTTCGAGGACCTGAGCGCGACGCGGCGGGTAGCAATCGAACTGACGCCGCGCGAGCGCGAAATTGCCGCGCAACTCGTTACCGGCAAGACCAGCAAGCAGATCGGCCGTGCGCTGGATATCAGTTCGCGAACCGTTGATATCTACCGGTCGCGGCTCATGCGCAAATATGACACGGGCAACGCGACCGAGTTGCTGCAACGGCTGTTGGGCGACTAGACGGGCGTTCCCGCTGTCTTAATGGCATGGCGCAGCAGATCAGGAATCTGCACCGATTTCGCCGCCGCGTAGTCGATCCACACGCATTTCGCCGTGCCCCGGGCGTAGAGCGTGGCGGGATCGTCGGCGCGATACAGTTCAAACCGCGTGTCGAAACTGCTGCGACCCGGTGGCCCCACGAACATGCTGCCGATCACGTCGCCCGGATAGTGGAGTTGCCTCAGGAATTCCATTGATGCGTTCACGATCACCGGCCCTTGCCCTTCAACGTTAGCGCCGGCAATGGCCAGTTGCCGGAACCACGAAATCCGCGTTTCTTCCATGAACCGGAAATACACCGTGTTATTTACGTGGCCGAATGCGTCCATGTCGCCCCATCGCAAAGGCATGGACAGATCAATGACGCGATGAAAGCCGGACGTTACGTTCGTCTGATCGAGAACCTGGCTCATAGGCCGAAGCCGTCGTCGGCGGCGATCACCGAGCCGTTGATGAATTGTGATTCGTCGGCAGCAAGCAGCAGCAACAAGCCATCCAGGTCTTCAGGCGTACCCACCCGGCGACGCGGCAGCATGGCCAGGAGTTTTTGGCCCGCCTCGCTTTTCCAGTGATGGTGATTAAGCTCGGTATCGATATAACCCGGGCAGATCGCGTTCACATTGATGCCGTGACGGCCCCATTCCTGCGCCATCGCCTTCGTCATATGGATGACGGCGGCCTTGCTCATGGAGTAAACGCCGATCTGCGGCAAGGTCTTGAGCCCCGCCATGGACGCGATGTTGATGATCCGGTAGCCCGGCTTGACCGTGCCGTTGCCGCGCATGATCATCCGTTTCGCCACTTCCTGGGCGACAAAAAACGCGCCGCGCGTGTTGGTATCGAACACGAAATCGAAGTCGGACGGCGTCACATCCGTCAACTTTTGCTGGGTGGACACGCCCGAATTGTTCACAAGGATGTCGATCATGCCGGCCTCCGTCTCCGCGTGCGCGACGGCCGACTTGATGCTTTGGTAATCAGTGACGTCGAGCGACACGACGTGCGCCGCGCCGCCGGAGGCCTCAATCTCGGCGCGCAGCTCCTTCAGGCGCTCGGTGCGCCGGCTTGCCAGCACGACTCGCGCGCCCGCCTGCGACAGCACTTGCGCAAAGCGCTTGCCAAGTCCACTGGAGGCGCCGGTGATCAGCGCGCATTTGCCTTCCAGATTAATCGAACGGCCCATTGTTTTTCCTCGGTTGAAAGCGATTGAGGTGCCCGGGATCGAACCGTCTTGACGCCGTTCGCCCCACGGTTCGCTCCACGATTCGCCCAAATAAGCATCGAATCGACACAGCCGATATGCTATCCTAAAATAATACGATCGTGCTAATTTCAGGATCGTCGGTTGCACCCTGCGAAGGGTTCCCTGACAATACGCGATCCTCAAAAAAAGCATTCTAACGTTAGACAGGAGCATTGGATGACCCCGGAGAGTCTCATCGAGCAGTACGGTCCCCGTGAATCCATGGAGTACGACGTCGTAATTGTGGGCGGCGGTCCTGCGGGGTTATCGGCGGCTATTCGGCTGAAGCAGCTCGCGCAGGAAAAAGGCGTGGAGCTGGGTGTCTGCGTGCTGGAGAAAGGCTCGGAGATCGGCGCGCACATTCTCTCGGGCGCCGTAATGGACCCGCGCGGGTTGAGCGAACTGCTGCCCGACTGGAAAACCCAGGGCGCGCCGCTCGATGTGGAAGTCACTGAGGATCGCTTCTTGTTTTTGTCGAAGGACAGCGCAAAACAGGTGCCGAACTGGCTGCTTCCCGACAACTTCAAGAACCACGGCAACTATGTCGTGAGTCTGGCGAACGTCACGCGCTGGCTGGGGCAACAAGCTGAAGCGCTAGGCGTCGAGATCTTCCCGGGCTTTCCTGCAGCAGAAGTGCTCTATACCGAAGACGGTACGGTGCACGGGGTGGCGACGGGCAACGTGGGCGTGGGCAAGGACGGCGAACCGACCGGCAACTTTCAGCTCGGCATGGAACTGCACGCAAAATACACGCTGTTCTGCGAAGGCGCGCGCGGCAACCTGGGCCGCCAGCTCATGGATAAATTCAAGCTTGACCGCGACTCGGATCCCCAGGTTTACGGTCTTGGCATTAAAGAGCTATGGCAGATCGATCCGTCGAAACACAAGCCGGGTCTGGTGATTCACACCGCAGGCTGGCCGCTGGAAAACGATACCTATGGTGGCTCGTTCCTCTATCACATGGACGATAACCAGGTGATGGTCGGCTTTGTCGTCGGGCTGGGATATTCGAATCCGTATCTCTCGCCGTTCGAGGAATTCCAGCGCTACAAGACGCATCCGGCGATCCGCACGTTCCTCGAAGGCGGCAAGCGTGTGTCGTACGGCGCACGGGCGATCACGGCCGGCGGGTTGATGTCGCTGCCGAAGCTTGTGTTCCCGGGCGGAGCGCTGGCCGGCGACGATGCCGGGTTTCTGAATGCATCGAGGATCAAGGGCAGTCATGCCGCGATCAAGTCCGGAAAGATGGCCGCCGAAGCCGCGTTCGACGCGGTGCAAGCCGGTCGTCAAGCCGACGAATTGAACGCCTACCCTGAAGCGTTCGATAACTCGTGGCTCAAGACCGAGCTATATCGCGCACGCAATTTCAAGCAGTGGATGAGCAAGGGCTTGTATCTCGGCACGTTCATGGTCGGGCTCGAGCAGAAGGTCATGGGCGGCAATGTGCCGTGGACGCTGCATCATCAACACGCCGATAACGAAACGCTCAAACCCGCGTCGCAATGCAAGCCGATCGTGTATCCGAAGCCAGATGGGAAGCTGACGTTTGACCGGCTGGCGTCGGTGTTTATATCGAACACGAATCATGAGGAAAACCAGCCGCCGCATTTGACGCTGAAGGATGCGTCGGTGCCGGTGGATGTGAATTTGAGAACGTATGCGGGACCGGAAGGACGATATTGCCCGGCACAGGTTTATGAGTTCGTGAAGAATGATGACGGGAGCGAGCGCTTGCAGATCAACGCGCAGAACTGCGTGCATTGCAAGACGTGCGATATCAAGGACCCGACGCAGAACATTGTGTGGGTACCGCCGGAGGGCGGCGGCGGACCTAATTATCCGAATATGTGATTGTTCGGGTTTGCGGGTTTGCGGGTTTGCGGGTTTGCGGGTTTGCGGGTTTGCGGGTTTGCGGGTTTGCGGGTTTGCGGGTTTGCGG
>DASYLW010000420.1:0-4301 GCA_036009385.1 Caballeronia sp. | reverse complement strand
GCGAGCACCGTGCTTTTGGGGCACCCATGAATTGGAACTGCACGCTGTGGACACTTAGGGTAGAGCGGTGAAAGCGTTTTCTTTGCTTCGTTTCTTTGTCGCTTTGGACAAAGAAATGACGCGCCGCCACGCGCAGTGGCTAACAGTGATAAAGAAATTAGCCAACCTAAGCAAACCACCCGCACGGAAAGAACCAACCCGGCATTGACCCCGACCGCTACCCCCAAACCCGTGCAACCCGGCATTGACCCAGAACCGCTAACGCTAGAACCTAGCAATCCGGCATTGCTCGCGACCGCTAACGCCAGAACTTGGCACTGACCCGACGGCTACCCAGACCCTCGAACAGCCACGAACTCACCTTCGTGCGCACTGCAGCAAAACCGAACAACATTCGCCACTGCGCGCGCATCCCCGCCCTACTGCACCGCACAACCAACCCTGTACTACGCAAAATCTCTTGACTAATACTGTGTATAGAATATTGTATATCAGAGAAGCAGCGCTGATTCGCAGCGGCATGAGGGGCCCCCCAACTACAGAAGCGGGAAAAAACGGCCCATTATGTTCAGAGCAGGTGCGAACCGAACAGAATCCGCAGCACAAAGCCCGGTACGGCCCGCAGGGCACGACCGAAGCGCATAGCAAGTACCACGATATAAAACCTGCTAAAGGTTAGGAGACAGGCATGAGCAAAGCCCTCGACGGGGTGCGTATCCTCGATTTCACGCACGTTCAATCGGGCCCGACCTGCACGCAATTGCTTGCATGGTTCGGTGCCGATGTCATCAAGGTCGAGCGCGCCGGCGCAGGCGACATCACGCGCGAACAACTGCGTGATATCCCCGACGCCGACAGTCTTTACTTCACCATGCTCAACCACAACAAACGTTCGATCACCATCGATACGAAAAACCCGGACGGCAAGAAGGTCCTCGAGTCGCTCGTTAAAACGTGCGACGTGCTAGTCGAGAATTTCGCTCCCGGCGCACTCGACCGCATGGGCTTCACGTGGGAACGCATTCAGGAGCTGAACCCGAGGATGATCGTGGCGTCGGTGAAAGGCTTCGGTCCCGGCCCCTACGAAGACTGCAAGGTCTACGAGAACGTCGCGCAATGCGCAGGCGGCGCGGCATCGACAACAGGTTTCGACGACGGCCCGCCGGTCGTCAGCGGCGCGCAAATCGGCGACTCAGGCACGGGGCTGCATCTGGCGCTCGGGATTGTCACCGCGCTCTATCAACGCAACGCCACCGGACGCGGCCAGAAAGTGCTCGCCGCCATGCAGGACGGCGTGCTCAACCTCTGCCGCGTGAAGCTGCGCGATCAGCAGCGGCTCGAGCGCACCGGCACGATGAAGGAATATCCGCAGTACCCGAACGGCACGTTCGGCGAGGCCGTGCCGCGCGCCGGCAACGCATCGGGCGGCGGCCAGCCGGGCTGGATCCTGAAGTGCAAGGGCTGGGAAACCGATCCGAACGCGTACATCTACTTCATCACGCAAGCGCCGGTCTGGGGCGAAATCTGCAAGGTGATCGGCAAGGAGGAATGGATCGACCATCCCGACTTCCGCACACCTGCCGCACGGCTTCCGCACCTCAAGGGCATCTTCGCCGAGATCGAACAGTGGACGATGACCAAGACCAAGTTCGAAGCCATGGAGATCCTGAACCAGCACGATATTCCGTGCGGCCCGATCCTCTCGATGAAGGAAATTGCCGAAGACCCGTCCCTGCGCAAGACCGGCACGATCGTCGAAGTGGATCATCCGGTGCGCGGCAAGTACCTCACCGTAGGCAACCCGATCAAGCTCTCCGATAGCCCCACCGACGTCGTGCGCTCACCTCTTCTCGGCGAGCATACAGACGAAGTGATGGCAGAACTTGGGTATTCGCCCGATCAGGTCGCGACGTTGCGAAGCCTCGGGGCGATCTAGCTTCATGCAGTAACACAAGCGGGTATCGCTGCTAGTTCCGGCTGCCGTTCTTCAAAGACGGCAGCACCACTTCTTCAGGGCTTTCAACGTGGCTAACTGGATTCGTTTTTCCCGCGCCGACGGCGTGGTGGGCTTTGGCACGCTGTCGGAAGATGGCAGGCGTGTGATGCAGTACGAGGGTTCTCCCTTCGACATCGACAGTACCGAGCCGACAGGCAAGGAATCAGGCATAGACGAGCTCACGCTGCTGGCGCCGTGCCAGCCGGGCAAGATCGTTGCGCTCTGGAACAACTTCTATGCGTTATCGAAGAAGCTCGATAAAGCGCCGCCCAAACATCCTCTGTTCCTGATCAAACCGGCCCGGTCCGTGATCGGCACGCATGAGGCGATACGCCGGCCTGTCAGCTACGACGGCAAGATCGCTTACGAAGGCGAGCTCGGCATCGTCATCGGCCGGCGCTGCTCGTCGGTATCGGTGGAAGACGCCGAGGCCGCGATCTTCGGATACACGTGCGTCAACGACGTCACGGCCGGCGAACTTTTGCAGGAAGATCCGAACTTTCCGCAATGGTGCCGCGCGAAAGGATTCGATACATTCGGGTGCCTCGGACCAACGATCGCAACTGGATTCGACTGGCATGCGGCGCGCGTGATCACCACGCTCGATGGCGTCGAACGGCAAAATTATCCGATCGACGACATGATCTTCACGCCCGCCGAACAGGTCAGCCTGATCTCGCACGACATGACGCTCGAACCCGGCGATGTCATCGCGTGCGGCACGTCGCTCGGGATCGGCTCGATCAAGGATGGCGCCGAGGTGTGTGTCTCGATCGAAGGCATCGGGACCCTGGTCAATCGCTTGCTCTGATGCGGAGACATCAATGCTCGACGGTGCGTTGTGTGCGTTTGCAGTGATGGCGTCGATGCAAAGTTTGAAGGCGCCGGGCAGTGTGTCGCCCACGCGGCGCCAGGCATTACGTGATGCTACCGGTGTGGGGGCGGCTGTGATCGTGGCTTACGGCATGGCGACGGGCTTCGACTCGACGCTCGTCGCGCTGGCCATCGCCGCGTTCGCCATGCTGATACCGCGGTTAGGCAGGAGCACACCCGCGTCGCTGCAAAGTGCTCTGGCGCTGGCCGCGCTTGCGTCGGCATCGGCCGACCGTGCGCTCGGCTTCGACCCGGGCGCTTCAATCGAGTGGACGGCGCTCGGCGGCATCGTGGCGATTGCATTGGCGTTCGTGCTTAGCCGCGTGCGCTTCAGGGTATCGAATACAAAACTGGCGAGCACGATGCACTTTGCCTGCGCCGCTTTGTGCACGGTGATTGCCTACACGGCAGGGTTCGAAGGCGGCGCGGTGGCGGTGGTGATCATCGGCGCAATGGTCGCGTTGATCGGCGCTTACCTTGCAATGGCAATGGCCGATCGCGCGTATCCGGTCTTTATCGCTGCGTTGAATGGATATGCCGCGTGTTCGGTAGTCGCCGCCGGCATCGGGCTGGCAAACGGCGCGCTGGTGGTGACCGGCGTGGCGCTCGTATTGGGATGCGTGGCGACATGTACGAGCGTCAGGCCATCGGGTGCGCCTAGCGAGAAGTAGGGCATGGCTTTGAGTCGATAGCGTGCTTCGGCACGCTATCTGCGTTTTAATCGCGAGCGTTCGTTAAGCAGAACGGCGGACTCGGCATCAAGGAATCGGGAAGGGCGAGGGCGTGTCGCTCTGAGTCGAAGGCGTTACCATAGCGACATGCCGCCAGATATCATGGCCGCATCGGGTAACGCTAAACGTCCCCGAGTCTCTTTAGCCGTTAGCCTACCGCCTTAGCCGATGATCGACGACACACGCAGCACCGCGGCATAGGCAGCACCTGTTCACGTATCACGCTCTCGCCAGCACACGCTTGTTCTCGCCGCGGGTTTGTCATTCGGCAGCGCAATCGCGCTGGGCCTCACGCGCTTCTCCTACGCACTCCTGCTGCCCGTCATGAAGGCCGATCTCGGCTGGAGCTTCGCCCAGGCCGGTGCGATGAACACGGCCAATGCGTTTGGTTATCTGCTTGGCGCGCTGGCATTTCCATTGATATCGCGCCGATGGCCGGTGGGTCTCTGTTTCATCGCAGGATGTGTCTTGACGGCGGCGTTGATGACCCTCGGCGGCCTCGTTTCCGATACCCATGCGCTGCTCGCTCAACGGGTTGTCACCGGTATCAGCAGTGCGTTTCTTCGTCGGCGGCGGGGTGTTGGCAGCGCGTCTTGCAACGGCTCATCCACGCGATGCAGGCCTCGTGCTCGGACTCTATTACGGTGGTGCGGGCAGCGGGATAGTCGTCGCGGCGCTGCCGACATCGCAACAACAAAGCC
>DASYLW010000419.1:0-7683 GCA_036009385.1 Caballeronia sp. | reverse complement strand
GCGCAATTTTGTCGTTGCCGAAATTGGCCGCCTCGAGATCCGTCGCGGAGGTCACGAGGTTCCACCCGGCGCGGCCGCCGCTCAGGTGGTCGAGTGAGGCGAAACGGCGAGCGACGTGATAAGGCTCGTCGAACGTGGTGGATGCTGTCGCGATCAGGCCGATGCGCTCGGTCACGGCCGCGAGCGCCGACAATAACGTCAGCGGCTCGAACGACGTAGCCGTGTGACTTCGCCTCAACGCCTGGGTAGACATGTTGAGCACGGCGAGGTGGTCTGCCATGAAGAAAGCGTCGAAGCGGCCACGCTCCAGCGTCTGCGCAAAACGCTTGAGATGCGCAAAATTAAAGTTGGCGTCCGGGAATGCACCAGGGTAACGCCAGGCTCCGGTATGAATGGTGGTCGGGCGCATGAAGGCGCCGAGCCGCAAACGACGTTGCGTGGCCATTGGATTCCGTTCAAGCGTTGATAAGATTGCCTCGACGACAACGCAAACGCTACGCGCGCGGCGTCATCTATAAAATACGTCGAATGACCAAAGCGTGCACAAATGCGTATTGGTCCAAGAGCGGTTTGGTGAGACGTTCGCCTTCGGGCAAGCGTGTGGCGTTGCAGATGCGACCGGATTCTTCAGCGGTGCCGCCAAGCGCGTCAGCCTGCCGGTTGCACGTCGAACTTGTCTACGCGATCCGTATAGAAAGCCAGGTGATCCTTGATCTGGGCAACTGCCGGATAGGTATCTTCATAGGTCCAGACCGCATTCACCGAACGCTCGCCGCCCAGCGGAACGCTGTAGTACGAGCAATCCCCTTTGTACGGGCAATAGGTCGCGTGGTCCGTGCGCTGCAACAACGACATGTCGACGTCCTTGCGCGGAATGTACTGAACCGCCGGGTACGACGCTTCGCGTAACGTCAGTGCCTCGCGCGTGTCTGCAATAACCCGGTCGCCTATGGAGATCGTGATATGCGCCGGGTTAGGCTCGATCGTGATGGGATGATCGGGGCCGGGAATTTTGACTGTTTTGGTCTGCATGGCTTCGTACTCCTTGAAGCAAGGGTGAACGGACTGAAGCGTAGTGAGATAGTCGTTACCTACGAATACTGCAGGGTATCGGAAAGTGCATTTTCTTGCCGCGCACCGCCGTGTTTGAGCATCGGCATCGACCTTGGTAAATCGGACGCCAGCGGGAGACAAGCCGCGCCGCAAGGAACGGCGCTGAACCGTCGGCTCAAGGAAATGAGGTCGAAAGAATTGCTTGCTTGGCCGAGCCCGGCGCGGCTCGCCCGGTCGAACAATGATGAGCCGTATGACCGCAACATGGCACGGCCCAGGCACTGCTTATAGATAACCCTTACCGTCTAAATACGCCTTGCGCCAGCGAGTAATGGTCACTCGCTCGAATAAACCGGCAAGCGCGAACGGGTCCATCGCTATGAATCGTTCCGCATCTTCGCGAGTGTCGAGGTCGACCACATACACGCCGCCACCCGCGTCACTGCCGTCGTCCTGGAGTTTCGCGCCGCACGCAAGCAACAATGCCTTGTTCGCTTCGAGATAGGCCAGATGCACGTCGCGCTCCTGAATGCGGACCGGGGCATAACCTGGCTTGTCCCACGTTTCGATAATGAACGCCATGATGCTTCTCCTATCGAACTCAGTTCGGCGCGATAGCCGACGGATGCTGCGCAAGCGGCGTGACCTGGATCGCCATGTAAGGAAAAAGCGGCAGCGAACTGAGCAAGGTATGCAGCTCGTCGTTGGACTCGACGTCGAGGACGCTGTAGTTCGCGTACTGCCCCGCCACGCGCCACAAGTGGCGCCACTTCCCGTCCTGCTGCAGTTTTTGCGAGAACGCTTTCTCGTCGGCCTTCAGTCTATTGACGAGCTCGGTGTCGGCGTCGAGTGGAATCTGTACCACCATATGAACCATGAACAACATGATCGAACCTCCGGTAGATGATTGAACCGCCTAGCCCCACGCAAGAATCGCGACGGTATAAACAATCCCGATCCAGAACATCATGATGACGGTGTAACCCATGATGTCCTTCAGCTTGAGCTTCGACAAAGCGAGCGCCGGCAAGATCCAGAACGGCTGGATCAGATCGTTCCAGGCGTTGCCGAGCATGACCGCGGTGGCCGTATGCCCCACGGATGCACCAATCGCCTTCGCCGCCTCGATCATGAACGGCCCCTGGATGACCCAGTGACCGCCGCCTGAAGGCGCGAAGAAATTGATGAAGAACGAACTGATGAGACCCCAGAACGGCAACGTATGCGGCGTCGCGATCTTGACGAAGAACGCCGAAAACGTGTTGACCAGGCCCGACGATGCCATGATCGCCATGATGCCGGCGTAAAACGGATATTGCAGGATGATGCCGCTGATCGTACGGATGCCTTCATTCAGTTTTTCAACATAACGGATCGGCGTGCCCAGCAAGATGATGCCGAGGAAGAGGATGATGAAATTGATCAGGTTCAAATCCATCGTGCCGCCGCCGTGGAAATACAACACCACATAGACCACGCCGATCAATCCAATCAAGCCGCTTAGCAACCGGCTGTTGTTCAAGCGGCTGGCAAATGTGTTTTCCTCGCCGGGGTCGGCGGGAATAGCCGCTTGAGCCGCTCGCGTGCGCTCCTCGAGCGTACGGTCGATCTCTGTCACCGGCTGGCCCGGCTTCGGGTGCAGCCACGCATTAAGCAAGGGCAGCGTGATCAGCACGACCAGACTGGTAACAAGCATGGTTGGCGAAAAGATGGTTTCCGAGAGCGGAATGACGCCCATCTGCGCTTCCATCGGGTGGCCTTTGGTTGAGATGAGCACGGGAATGCTCGCCGATAAGCCGAGACCGTAAAGCGTGAAACCGCTATACGCCGACGCAATGATCAACGGGTAGTGAACGCCCTTCACGCTGAGCGCCAGCTTGCGCGCGACAATGCCGCCGATCACCAGCCCGAAGCCCCAGTTGAGATAACTGCCGATGCCGCCTACCAGCGTTGCAACAATGATCGCCACGCGCGGATCGTGCACCCGCATGACAATGCGATCGAGGAATCGCTCGGTCAGCGGTGCGGTCGCGAGCACGTAGCCCATCGCGAGAATCACGGCCATTTGCGTGGTGAACGCAAGTAGCGTCCAGAAGCCTTTGCCCCAGCTTGTTGTCAGCGCCACGATGCCCTGGCCCTGCACCGATACGGCGAGGATCATGGTGAGAAGGGTCAGCCCGATCGCAAATACAAACGGATCGGGCAAATACTTGCGCATCAGTTCGGTGAAGAATCCCGTTATTTTCTGCATTGCAATGTCTCTGGAGTATTATTTAGTTAAGCGAAATTTCTGACAATATTCACCGCTGGCACAAGCTGCTCGTTCGACTCTCAGGACTGTTTTCCTGAAGCGTCTGATTTTCGGTGGCGGGCCAGTGCCATCAATGCCCGGTCGCGCCATGCCACGCGTTCTTCCCATTGTTCAAGCGGCACCGCCGCGCGCCTCGCCGCGGCCACGATCTCGACCAGATCCGGTGTCCAGGGATCGTGCTGACCACGCTGCGCACCCATCCGCTCGTATGCAGGGCCCATCTTCTGTGCATGCGAGCTGATACCGCCGCGCGTATTCAGATCCACCGTTTCGAATGGCCCGATCACGGACCACCGCAAGCCAAGGCCGTCACGCATGACTGTGTCTATGTCCTCGACGGTCGCAACGCCATCGCGCACGAGGCAATATGCTTCGCGCAGCACGGCGCCCTGCAACCGGTTGAAGATGAAGCCCTCTATTTCCTTTGATACCAGCACGGGTTGCAAGCCGGCATCACGGAAAAGTTGCAGCGTGCGTTCCGTGACGTCGGGTGCGGTAAAAGGCGCGGGCACGATCTCGATCACGGGAATCAGGTACGGTGGATTGCCCGGATGCGCAATCAGGCAACGGTGCCTTCCGGCCAGGTCATCAACAAAGCTTGACGCCGTCAAAGCCGATGAAGCGCTGGCGAAGATCGCCGCCGCGGGCGCAGCGGCATCGAATTGCGCAAACAACGCACGCTTGATGTCCGCCCGCTCGGGTGCGCACTCCTGCACGAGATCCGCGTCGGCGACCGCTGTTTCGATGGACGCTGCTATTTGGACCCGCGCCGCCACGGCGTCAGCGGCTTCGTCGAGCAAGCCGAAACGCGCCAGTTCGCCCAGCCGCTGAGTGATCTCTCCAGGAGCTGCGTCGAGGCGGGACGCGTCTGGATCGAAAAGACGCACGGGCCATCCCGCACGCGCAAACACCACGGCAAACGCAACGCCGATACTCCCCGCCCCCACGACCGCCACACGCCGGATATCAGCCGTGCTCATCTCAGACTCCTGCCACGCCGACCGTCATCCCGCCGCACACATAGAGCACCTGACCGGTGACAAAACCGCTGCGGGCATCGAGGAAATAGGCCGCGGCGTGCGCGATATCTTCCGGCGTGCCCACGCGTTTCACCGGCACGCTCTCGACAATCGCGCGAGTACGCGGACTGTCCGGCGGGTTCGCGCGATCGAAGAGTTCGGTGCGGATCGGGCCTGGGCCAATCGCGTTTGCCGTGATGCCATGACGGCCGAGTTCGAGGGCCCATACGCGAGTCATGCCAATCAACGCGGCCTTGGTCGCCGAGTAGGCAGTACGTAGCTCCTTGCCTAGCGCCGCGCGCGAAGACATATTCACGATGCGGCCGAAACCCGCCGCTTGCATGCCTGGCAGCAGCGCCTGCATGCACTGCATCGCGCAACGCACGTTCAGCGACCAGGCAAGCTCAAGTTCTTCGAGACTTTGTTCACCTGCGCCGGCCGGGACCACCACGCCAACGTTGTTGACCAGCCGCGTGATCGGGCCGCCCGCGAGCGCCTGCTCAAGTGCTTTCCTCGTTGCCTCGGTATCCGAAAGATCAGCGATCAGACCACTGCCTGCCCGATCGATCACGACAGCTTCAAAGCCATCCGCTTCACAGCGCTCGGCACAGGCCGCACCGATTCCGGCCGCGCCGCCGGTGATCAAAACTCGTTCTCGTGTCATGTTGTGTACTTTATAAAATCAGACGGTTGCGATCGGCGTCACGGGCGAACCCATCGCGCCCGGCAAGCGCAGCGGCGGCGCCGTGAGCATGAAGTGCGAGCGCCCGTTGGCGCGCAGCCAGACTGCCAGATCGTGCAGATACCAGAGCTCGCCAAGCGGCAAGCCGAGCTTGAACAAACAATGATGATGCAGCGGCATCAGCGCATGATTACCTTGCGCCGGACGCGCGGGATAACGCTCGACCGCATAGTTGTCCGCCACCAGCGCGGCAATGCCCGAGTCGGTCAGCCACTGCAACAGCCGCTGATCGCGGCCGTCGAGTGCGCAGCACTGACTATTGAGCACGGCTTCATCGGGATGACGGTTCATTTCCAGCACCAGTTCGGCGAACCCGGTGCGCAGCAGCAGCATGTCGCCGCGATCGATCTGTACCTTGTCTGCGTCAATGGCGAACATCAGGTCGTCGTAACCCACGGTGCGATGCTCGCGCCCGTAATGCGCCACGAGATCGACAAGGACGCCACGTCCCTGCATGCCCTTTACCGCGAGATTTTCAATTCCGAGTGCTTCTGCGTGGCTATGTTCGTTCCCGCATGCGTGCGGCGCAAACGCGTCCTCGCGACGGTATTCCATTGGCCCTACTACGTCCGTGTTCGCCTTGTAACCGTTGTAGTAGACGCTTTCCGCCACGCCGTCGCCGTCGGCGTCGAAGAGCGCCCCAACATGCGCAAGTGAATCCCATTGGGTGGAATATTGCAGGCTCATCAGCACTTGATCGTCGCTGACCACGTCGGTCGCGTGCTCCTCCATGCGCGCGAACGGAAAGTTCACGTAGGGCAAACCGTCCTTCGTCGTGGGCCGCAAAACCGGCGGATGACGACGCACGTTCAGCTTGCTATCACCGGGATAATCCAGCGGCAAAGACAGGCAAAAACTCAGGCCCGCGCGAATCTCGCGCGCACCTTTCAACACTTGTTCCGTGGTGATCAGGTTCGGTCGTCCGAGTTGATCGTCGGGGCCGAAATCGCCCCAGTTCGAACCGTCGGGCCGGTTCTTCCAGCGTGGTTGATCCTGCATGTTTTTCTCCTTGCGCGACGTCTTGGGCCGTCGGCGCGACCAGGGTCCCCAACGCCGCTAGCCAATCAACGTCTGCGGTATCCGGTCGAAAATATCGAGGAGCGCCGCGACCGCGTGCTCCTGGTTCTTCAGCAAGCGTGCCTTCGGGCCGCCGATAACAAGCGCGAATGCTTCACCGTGGATCGAGAATCCCTTCGCAAGGCCCGCTACGTCCTCGACGTTCTCTCCGGTCGAACGATGCCAGCCGAGCGTCACGCCCTGCTCCACTTCCACCTCCAGCGCCGCGCGATCGATCACCGAACCATCAGTCGATGCGCTCAGCGGCTCGCACGTGTCGAGCAGGCGCTGGCGTGCATCCACCGGCAACGCGCCGAGCAGCGCCTTGCCTGCCGCACTGGCGTGGACGAGCATGAAACCGCCGGGTTCGTCGCTGTAGCGAATCTTCTGACGCGATTCCATGACATCCAGATAGACGACCCGATTGCCTGCGAGCGTCGCGAGCGCGGCGGTTTCTCCCGTCGCGTCGCGCAACGCCGTCAGCAGCGGCTGGAATAGCAGCGTCAGCGGATCCTCGCTGCAAATGTCGCGGGCAACGTGCAACAGGCGTTGCGTCGGGTAATAGCCCGCTTTTACGCCCGGCGCGTAGAGATAACCCTTTGCCACCATCGTCTGCAAAAGCGCATGACAACTCGACAAGGGGATTTCCGTTCGACGCGCAATCTCGCTGTAGATCATCGGTTGCCGGACTTCGGCAAACAGGTTGATTACGTCAAAGACGCGCACTGCAGTTTTCACATCCATGACAACATTATCGGTATATCGATAACTTCAGCGCAAGAGGTTCCCGGGTATACACCTAGAAATGCGTTTGCACGCACCATCTTTGGTCTGACCCAGCTCCGGAAAGCAGCGGTCTGAAGAAATCAGCGGCCGCTGTCACGGTGCCAGGTTGCCTGCTTCATTGCATGGGGGATTCTCGAATAGATAGCTATCCTCATTAATATTCCGCCCAGCTTCCGGTTTCTTTGCGCGATCGAAATACGACGGCCGGTGAGAACCTGGAGGATGCAAGCGGTGAGTTTATTCGGGAGAGCGAGCCGGAATCGAGGTGAGCCTTCGCGGGAACTAAAAGTGAGCCGATCCGGGAGCCGCGGGAACCACAAAAAGCGGCGAAGCCTTCGTGCAAGGCTTCGCCGCTTCTAAACCGCGCGAACCGAAGGTGTTAACAAGCGGTGTTAGCGGTGTTTCAGCATGACATCGCGCGCGGCCTTCATGCGCCTTAGAGCTGCCGTGCGATCAGCATGCGCTGCACTTCACTCGTGCCTTCGTAGATCTGCGTGATGCGGGCATCGCGATAGTGGCGCTCGACCGGATAGTCTTCCAGATACCCATAACCGCCGTGAATCTGGATGGCCTGTGAGCAAACCCGCTCCGCCATCTCCGACGCAAACAGCTTGGCCTGCGACGCTTCACTCAGGCACGGCAAACCTTCGGTGCGCATGCGCGCCGCGTGCAACACAAGCAGACGCGCGGCGTTCAGGCTGGTCTGCATATCGGCG
>DASYLW010000418.1:0-8072 GCA_036009385.1 Caballeronia sp. | reverse complement strand
CAATCAGAAGAACTCGGGTTGCCTGCCGGAAGAGCGCGCGTGGCTCACGCAACTTTTCGACGAAAAAGCTTACGTGGATGTCTTCAGAACGCTGGACCAGCGGCCTGAGCAATATACGTGGTGGAGCAATCGCGGGCAGGCATACGCGAAGAACGTCGGGTGGCGGATTGATTACCAGATCGCGACGAAGGGTGTGGCGGACACGGCAGCGGCGACTTCGGTTTTCCGCGATATCAAGTTCAGCGACCACGCGCCGCTGATTATTGATTACGACTGGAAGGTTTAGATCTTCGGCTTTTTAAACCGGCCCATGCCCGCGTAATTGGGCAACTGGTCCACCGTTTTCCCGATCGCTTTTGCGTAGAGCGGCATCATGTCGGGCAAGCGCTTCATCAGGTCGTGTATGCGCGCGGCGCCATACGGGTGCATCCAGATAAACCCGTTCGGCGTGCGCCGCGTACGCGCATCAATCTTCTTCCATAACGTGATGGCGGCGCGCGGGTCGTAACCCGCACGCGATGCTATCTCGCTACCGATGACATCGGCTTCGGTTTCATCGGCGGGCGTGTATCGCATTGCCAGCAATTGCTCGCCAATGCCCAGCGGCGTCGAGCTGATATCGGCGAACCCGAATAACGGCGGAATGGTTCCGGTACTCAATTGCGCCGCCTGCTGACGCCCCAGCCGATCGCGCGCATGTTCACGCAACGCATGCGCAATCTCATGGCCGATCATCATGCCGAGCTCGTTGTCGTTGAGACGCAACCGGTCTATCAGACCGCTATAAATCACAATCTTGCCGCCCGGCAGGCAATACATGCGGATTTCGTCCGAACGCACCACATTCACTTCCCATTTCCAGTTCTTCGAGCGGTCATTCCACTTCAACGCAAACGGAATCTCCCGATTGGCAATTTCGCGTGCGCGCTTCGCGAGCGGATTGTCGTCGCCCACAAGATGTTTCGTGCGCCGGGCTTCGCGCAGGATTTGGGCGTATTCGTCGGCGGACTGCTGTTCTAGTGTTGCCGATGGAATCAGGTTGCGAAACAACGCCGCATTGCCGAAGCGGATCTGGTCGGTGGCCGCGGAATAGGGCGGTGGTGCGTTGACCGCAGCCGGCGGTGCTGCATCGGAAGATCCGGACGCCACGGACGCCACGGACGCCGCGGACGCCGCGAAGCTCAAGCCAGCCTGTAGCAACACGGCGCAAGCGGCAACGCGGTTCAGGGCGTGCACCTTCATTGGACAGGTCTCCAGGGCGCGATTTTCGGCAACAGTAACATGCCCGGAATAGACAGCGCAGCGCAGATCATGAAGTACTCGAACCAGCCGGTTTGCGCGACCACAAAGCCGCTCGATGCCGACGCAAGCGTGCGCGGCACGGAAGCCAGGCTCGTAAAGAGCGCGAATTGCGTGGCGGTATAGCGCGGATCGGTCGTGCTCGCGATGTAAGCCACGAACGCGGCCATGGTGAGACCCGTAGCGAAGGTCTCGAACCCGTAGAGCGCGGCCAGCGCCACGGGCGACGGTCCGATTTTCGCGAGCCACGCAAAGCCGAGCGTGGAAACGATCTGCAACACACCGAAGATCCAGAGCCCGCGCGAAATGCCGATCTTCACGAGCCACACGCCGCCCACGATTCCGCCCGCCAGGCTCGCCCAGAACGCGACGGTCTTTGCAATGACGCCGATCTGCGTCTTGTTAAAGCCGATATCGAGGAAAAACGACGTGGAGAGCGTGGTCGCCATCGTGTCGCCGAGCTTGTACAGGAAGATGAAGCCGAGAATCAGCAGGGCAGTGCGCCAGCCGTCCCGGGCGATGAATTCGCGAAACGGCTGGACGATGGCATCGCGTAGATTCTTGGGCGGCGTGCCATGTATTTCGGGTTCCTTGACCACGAGCGTCAGCACCATGCCCGGCAGCATGAACGCCGCCGTGACGATGAAAACAGTGGTCCACGGCAAGTGATCGGCGAGAATCAACCCGAGCGAGCCGGGGATCAGCGCTGCAATCTTGTACGCGTTGACGAAGACGGCGTTGCCGAGTCCCTGCTCGGTGTCGGCGAGGAGTTCGCGACGGTACGCATCAATCGCAATATCCTGGCTGGCGCCGAAAAACGCGACGAGCGCGGTCAGCGCGGCGACGGTCCAGATCTGGTCTTTCGGCGATGTGAACCCAAGCGCGCCAATTGCCACGGCCACCAGCAACTGTGTGACGATCATCCAGCCGCGCCGCCGTCCGGGCCGCCAGCCCGGCAGACGCGGCACATAGCGGTCCATCAGCGGCGCCCAGATAAACTTCCAGGTGTAAGGAAACTGGATCAGCGCGAACAGGCCGATTTCCTTCAGGTTCACGCCTTCAGTGCGTAGCCACGCCTGGACCAGATAGACGAGCGTGAAGAGCGGCAGCCCCGATGTGAAGCCGATAAACACGCAAATCAACATGCGTTTGTTCAGAAACGCGCGCCAGCCGGGGTGTTCTTCGTGAGCGGTAAGAGCGGGCGCCTCGTGTGGCGAGTTGGACATAGGGTCGATTCGAAGCAGTAAGCGGTGCGCGAGCGACGAACCGGCAAGCTCAGTTCAGCTTCGCTTTACGCGATAGACCGCAAGGCTACCACGCCAGTTCGCCCCCCAACGCACGGACTGCCCACCGTGCAGCACAGCGCGATCGAGGATCTCGATACCCACTTCGGGCGCCAGCGCCTCAAAATCCCGGATGGTGAGAACACGCACGTTCGGCGTGTTATGCCATTGATAAGGCAGCGTTTTCGACACAGGCATGCGTCCCTGCAACACGGTCAGCCGATGCCGCCAATAGCCGAAATTAGGAAACGACACAATGCACTCGCGGCCCACACGCACGGTTTCACGCAGGATCGCGGCGGTTTGGTGGATCGTTTGCAGCGTCTGCGACAGGATCGCGAAATCGAAACTATCGTCTTCGAACAGGCGCAAACCGTCTTCCAGGTTCTGCTGGATAACGTTCACGCCTTTTTGAGCGCACGCGAGAACGCCGGCATCGTTGATCTCAATGCCATAGCCCGTCACATCGAGTTCCTCGGCGAGCAGCGAGAGCAGCGACCCGTCGCCGCAGCCCAGATCCAGTACCGATGAATTCGGTTCAACCCAGCGCGCGATCGCCCGAAAGTCCGAGCGCAAGGAGAGAGAGTCCAGCGTGATCTGGTTCATGCGCCCACCTCGGCGGCAATGCGTTCGTAATAGGCGCGCATCAGGTTGTGATAACGCGCGTCGTCGAGCAAGAAGGCGTCGTGGCCGTGCGGCGCATCGATTTCGGCGTAGCTCACCGTGCGTTTGTGGTCGAGCAGCGCTTTCACCAGTTCGCGCGAGCGCGCGGGCGCAAAACGCCAATCCGTTGAGAAGCTGGCGATCAGGTATTTCGCCGTGGTGTGGGCGAGCGACTTCGTCAGGTCGCCGTCGAACGCCTTGGCGGGATCGAAATAATCCAGCGCGCGCGTGATCAGCAGATACGTATTGGCATCGAAATATTCGGCGAATTTATCGCCTTGATATCTTAAGTACGACTCCACTTCGAACTCGACGTCGAAGTTGAAGTTGTACGCATCCAGCGCGCCTTCCGCACGACGCAGCGCGCGGCCGAACTTGGCCGCCATGTCGTCGTCCGACAGATACGTAATGTGGCCGATCATGCGCGCGACCCGCAATCCGCGACGCGGCTTGATGTTGTGCGCGTAGTAATCGCCGCCGTGAAAGTCGGGGTCGGAGAGGATGGCGGAGCGCGCGACTTCGTTGAACGCAATGTTCTGCGCCGAGAGTTTCGGCGTCGATGCCACCACAATGCAGTGCGCCACGCGATCCGGATACATCATGCTCCACGCCAAAGCCTGCATGCCGCCGAGGCTGCCGCCCATGACGGCGGCGAAGCGCTCGATACCGTATAGATCCGCTACGCGCGCTTGCGCGTGGACCCAGTCTTCGACCGTGACGACGGGGAAACTCGCGCCGTAGGGTTTGCCGGTGACCGCGTTCACGCTCATGGGGCCGGTCGACCCAAAACACGAGCCGAGGTTATTGATGCCGATCACGAAGAACTTGTTCGTATCCAATGGCTTGCCCGGACCCACCATGTTGTCCCACCAGCCGACGTTCTTGGGGTCATCGGCGTAGACGCCCGCCACGTGATGGGAAGCGTTCAGCGCGTGGCAGACGAGCACCGCGTTCGAGCGGGCGGCATTTAGCGTGCCGTAGGTTTCGACGACAAGATCATAGTCACCGAGCAAGCTGCCATTTTGCATGCGCAGCGGTTCAGTGAAATGCAGTGTTTGGGGAGTGACGATGCCGATTGATTCCATTCATTCCGCCTAGAGAAAACAGGGCGGCTAAACGGCGTCGGCGATGCGCTGAGAGATAAGCGGCGCGGCTGACAACCTCTTTAGCCGCATTTATAGTGAACCGGTTCAGGGTTCGCGCGCCCGCAATCGAGTCAGCAAATCGGCGCGTTGAAACAAATCAAGATAGCGAGGAAGTATATCGGAAAAACGGGAAAGGGCGCTACGAGGCACGAGGTCAGGCGATAACGCTTGAAGTCCGTACTGCTTTAGCTTTCGTGCTTCGAGTTGATCGCGTGTTGATCGCGCCTGCGACGAAATACGTTTGGTCTAGCTGAGACCGCGCAGGCCTTTTAAAGACCGGATCTTGAGATCGACGTAATGGGGACGGCCGCTAGTCGGTGACCGAAGCGACTTCGCTCCGCTGGCGTTTAAAACCGACGGCAAATGCCCCGTGATCCAGACCGTGCGAATCCCCAGGCGCTTATAGCGTTTCAAATGCCCGCGCGTGTCTTCAACAAGAACCGCATCGGCGAGCGGCACTTTAGCGCGCCGCATCGCGCGTCGAAGCATTGAAGCATCGGGCTTCGCGCGCCAATAACCGCTTCGATCCTGCATATCCTCGATCGCAATCACGCGTTCAAACAGCTTGGCAATACCCAGTTCGTTGAGCACGGCGTGGGCATAAATTGAAGGCCCGTTGGTCAACACGATCTTGCGTCCCGGAAGCCCGCGGATCATCCGCGCGAGGCCGCGTTCGGCACGAACCATGGAGCCGAGATCGGCGAAGTCATGCACGACATGCAGGAAGTCCGCGGCATCGACGGGATGATGGCGTATCAGGCCGAGCAGGGTGGCGCCGTATCGCTGCGTATAACCGGTGCGCAACCGGTTGGCTTCGTCAACATCCACGCCCAGCCGGTCGATGATGTACTGCGTCATCCCGCGATTGATCGCGGGGAAAATTGCATGCGACGCGTGATGCAGTGTGTTGTCGAGATCGAATAACCAGACGGGGCGCTTGTGCGTGTTCAACCGGCGTCGTGAGGAACGCAAATGCTCAACCCGAGCGCCGGTGGAACTCACGTTTATTGATCCACGCTTAATGCGAGCGAATCATCGTCCCGAACGGCTGTTCGGTCAGGATCTCGAGCAACACCGAATGCTCGATTCGCCCATCGATAATATGCACCGAGCGCACGCCGCTCTTCGCTGCGTCGAGCGCCGACGAAATCTTCGGCAGCATGCCGCCGGAAATGGTGCCGTCGGCAAACAACGCGTCAATCTCGCGCGCCGACAGATCGGTCAGCAGATTGCCTTCCTTGTCCATTACGCCGGGGATGTTCGTCATCATCACGAGCTTCTCGGCGTTCAGCACCACGGCCAGCTTGCCCGCGACCAGATCGGCGTTGATGTTGTACGACAAACCATCTTCTCCGAAGCCGATTGGCGAGATGACCGGAATGAACGCGTCGTCTTGCAGCGCCTTCACCACAGCCGGATTGATGGCTTCGACTTCGCCCACCTGACCGATATCGATGAATTCGCCCGGGTTGTCGCGATCCGGTATGAGCAGCTTGCGCGCGTGGATCAGGCCGCCGTCCTTGCCGGTGAGGCCGACCGCATGGCCGCCGAAATGATTGATCAGCGTGACGATGTCCTGCTGCACTTCGCCGCCGAGTACCCATTCGACCACTTCCATGGTTTCTTCGTCGGTGACGCGCATGCCCTGGATAAACGTGCCCTGCTTGCCAATCTTCTTGAGTGCCTGGTCGATCTGCGGACCACCGCCGTGCACGATTACCGGATTGATGCCGACCAGCTTCAGCAAGATCACGTCGCGCGCGAAGCCCTGTTTCAGGCGCTCCTCGGTCATGGCATTGCCGCCGTATTTGATCACGATCGTCTTGCCGTGATACTGGCGAATATAGGGCAACGCCTCGGCCAGGATTTCGGCTTTCAGGGTCGGCGCGATCTGCGTAAGGTCGGGAAGCTCGGACATGGCGGCGATAAGGCGAGGAGCAGTTTAAACAGGCGGAATTGTACAGGACTGACGCGCTGCATCATGCGTTTCCGATGGCATTCCGATGACGGGTGAAAGTTAGCCTTTGGTCGCGCTAGTATGGGATTGGCGCGTGAAATAATAATGCGGTCGAGCGTGCACGGGCAGGTCGAAACGTGGCGCTTCGGCAACGGCCGCATCGCGCGCAATGCGGCTCGTGACTGTGTGCTTTGTTTTCAGAAGGCTTGCCCCGCTTATGAGTTCCACCGATCCCGCTCCTCAACGCTGTGCTCTGTGCGGAGCGTTTTTCCGCTGTGCCCAGCAAACCGGCGATGCGCAGTGCTGGTGCGCAGCGCTTCCGGCTTTGCCGGCCGGGCGCTTGAATCCGGACATGACGTGTCTTTGCCCGGATTGTTTGCGCGAAGAAACGCAACGTAGCATAAACAGGTGAAAGGCGCGTTTTCAGGTGAGTTGGCGGAACGGCCTGAGTGGAGGAGTCGAGCACGAAAAAAAGCGGTGATTCGTTGCCGGATCGCCGCTTTTTTGCTGACTTGAACTCCTCGTAGTGCTTACGCGGCTGCTTTCTTCGCCGCCCGCTTACGCGGCGCCGCACCCGTATGCGTTGCCGCGAGCGCGGCCAGATCACGCGCGACGTTATCCATCACTGGCTCCCACTTCGAGAATTCCTCCTGCCTGTACAACGTTGCCGTCGGATACCACGGGCTGTCAGTGCGCTCCAGTTGCCAGACCCAGTGCGGATTGGTGTCGAGGAGAATCCAGGTCGGCTTGCCGAGCGCCGCCGCCAGATGTGCAACGCTCGTGCAGACGGTAATGACGAGATCAAGTGAATCGATGAACGCCGCCGTGTCGTCGAACGTTTCAAACTTGCCGGTGCGGTCGGCGATCTCGAAGCCACTCTCCCGCGCCGTGGATACGGCGCCCGATGCATCCTTCTGCAGCGAGAAGAACGCCACGTTTTCGATCCCGCTGAACGCTTTCGCATACCGCTCGATGCCCACGCTGCGGAACATGTTGCGTTGATGGCCTTCGCTGCCGCTCCATACAAGACCGACGCGCAGGCGTTTGTCGGCGGCGAATTCGGAGCGCCAGCCGGCGGCGAGGTCGGCATCGGCGGAAAGATACGCGCGCTTCGCCGGAATGGTGTCCGCGTCGATGCCGAAATGCAGCGGCAGGCTCAGCAGCGGGAAATGGAAATCAAACTCGGGCAACGGCCCGTCGTGCGGCAGGCATTCGACGCCTTTCGGCGTCATGCGCGCCATCAGCGGGTGCACCGCTTTGAACGCAACCCAAACTAGCGTGCCGCCCTGCGCGTGAACCTTTTTTGCCAGCAGGGGGACGAAACGCGAGAACTGCAGCGCGTCGCCGAACCCTTGCTCACCCCACAACAACAAAGTCTTGCCCCGCAATGCTTCGCCGTTCCATCGTGGCACCGGGAAGTCAGGGTGCGAATTGCGCAGTTCGCTCGAGCCGTCCCAGCGAGACTCGAAATTGGCCCAGCCGCGTGCGTAATTGCCCTGCACCAGATCGAGAATGGAGAGATTGAACGGAAGGCGCGGCATTCCCGGCGCGATATTGACCGCCGCTTCGGCGGCTTCTGTGGCCTCCGGCCAACGCTGCGCTTCTTTCAACGCGAGACTGTAGTTCGACCACGCGAGCGAATTCGACGGATTGATCTCAACCGAACGCTTGCCTGCCGCAAGCGCACGCTCGAGTTGCCGGTGGCGTGGATACACGCGCGACAGA
>DASYLW010000417.1:0-7378 GCA_036009385.1 Caballeronia sp. | reverse complement strand
ATCGCGCGACACGAAACGCCGGATCTTTTCTTCACGTTCCACGACGATAGACAACGTTGGCGTCTGAACGCGGCCAACAGTCGTCAGGAAAAAACCACCGCCCTTGCTGTTGAACGCGGTCATCGCGCGCGTGCCGTTGATCCCCACGAGCCAGTCGGCTTCCGAGCGGCAACGGGCGGCGTCGGCGAGCGGCTGCATGTCGGCGTCGCTGCGCAGGTTTGCGAAACCGTCGCGGATGGAACCGGCGGTCATCGACTGGAGCCAGAGGCGTTGCACTGGCTGCTTGGCTTTCGCGTGCTGTGCGATCAGGCGAAAAATCAGCTCGCCTTCGCGCCCCGCGTCGCAGGCGTTGATCAGGCGATCGACGTCCTTGCGCTTGAGCAGCTTGGTCAACACCTTCAACCGAGATTCGCTCTTGGCGATCGGATTCAGATCGAAATGCGGCGGAATGACGGGCAAATTGGCGAAACTCCACTTGCCGCGCTTGACCTCGTACTCTTCCGGCGCGGCAATTTCGAGCAAGTGGCCGACAGCCGACGACAGCACGTAGTCTTCGCTTTCGTAATATTCGTCATGCTTGGTGAAGCCGCCCAAAGCGCGCGCGATGTCGTTCGCGACAGAAGGCTTTTCAGCGATGATCAGGGCTTTGGACATGACTCGATTCTAGTTAGGGACTGGCATTGAGGCCGGGTTTGGGCGGCTTGCGCCACCGCGGTTCGGACCCGTTAACGTCCGCTTTATAGCATATGGCGTGCGGCGCGCGGTCTGGCATTTGATGAAACGCGGGACGCCGAACGGTGAATGTGGGCGCTTTATGATGCAAGCGCAAAAGCCGTTTCAGCTTACGGATGCGCTCAGGTGCGCATGTTGGTGTTACCGGCCGGGTAGTTTTACGCGGCAACCAGCGCGGGCCGGATCTTTGGTGCGCCCACCATACCCGGCAACGCGCTCAAGTCGGTCAACATGCGGGCAACAATGGACGTTTGTGGCAGCACCGTTCCAAAAAAACGGGTCGTCACGGCGTCTTCGATCAACACAGTCGGAAAATTTTCCACATCGAGGTCATCGAAGCGATCCGCCTGGTTTTCAATGTCGATCCATGCAAAGCAGATGTCCGGATGGGCATCGGCGAGCAGGTTGAAACTTTGACGATAATCGCGGCACGTCCCGCACCATTCGGCGCACAGGCAGGCGACGAGCAGCGTGCCGGCGCTGGCCAGGCGCTCGGCAATCTGATCGGCGTCGGTGTCGAGATTCAGCGCGGGCATGGTTCCTTGCGATCCTTTTCATCAGTAATTTGTGCGGCTTGCAGGAAGCGGATTTTGTCGCGAATGTAGCATGGCGTCGAAGAATCAGCGTTCGATCCGGGTAAAACGCCCTCCCGGCAATGCCCCAATCCGCCCCGACAGTTCGAGCTGCAACAGCAGGCTTTGCAACGTTGCGCCATCCATTTCGGTCCGTTCAGCGAGAATTTCAAGCGTTGCGGGTGAGTGTCCAAGCGCATCGAGCAGGCGTTCGGCTTCGGGGTTAGCGGGTTTTAGGGCGGCGGAGGCCCAGGATGCGCTCGCCGGTTTGCCGCCGCGCGCAGTGGGACCTGCGCCTGACGCGTCCTGAAGCTCCAGCGCGAATTCGCCGGTAGCCGGTTCGGTACTGGCGTCCTCCGCTTGACGCGCTTTCCCGCGCCTTCGTGGCTTTGGAACTGAAGCCTCCGCAGCTACGGCGGGAATCGTGAAACCAAACTCTTCGAGAATATCGTCGGGCGTTTCCACGAGCTTCGCCCCTTGCTTGATCATCCGATGACACCCACGGGACAGCGGCGCGTGGATCGATCCGGGAATCGCGAAAACATCGCGCCCCATTTCGTTGGCGAGCCGGGCGGTGATCAGCGAACCCGAGCGCATGGCTGCTTCGACGATCAGCACGCCGCTCACCAGCCCCGCGATTAACCGGTTACGTTGCGGGAAATTTGCCGGCCGGGCCGGCGTGCCGAGTGGCCATTCCGACACGATCGTGCCGTTCAACGCAATTTCGTGCGCCAGCGCGTGGTGCAGCGGCGGATAGACGAGATCCGCTCCCGTCCCAATGACCGCAATCGTGCCGCCGGAGCCACTCAGCCCTCCGCGATGCGCGGCGCCATCTATACCCAGCGCAAGCCCCGACACAATCGCGAGGCCCGCCTCCGAAAGAACTTGCGCGAAGCGGCGGGCGTCATCAATGCCCTGCGGCGTCGCGCCCCGGCTACCGACGATCGCAACCGCCCGCGCCTGGAGCAGGTCCAGCCGTCCCTTTATATATAGCAGCGGTGGCGGATCGGGCATGGTCAGAAGCGCAGGCGGATACGCTGGATCCGCAAGCGTGACGATTCTGTTGCCTGGAACCGACGCCCACTCGAGCGTGCGTGCAAGGCATTCGTCGAATGACCCGAGTTCCGAGCGCGGCGCAGAGCCGAGCACGGCATGCGCAGCTTTCTCTCCGGCGATTGAAGCGAGCGCACCGAATGGCTGGTTCAACACCGCCTGCGGGCCGCCGAATTCGGCCAGTAATGCACGCAGCGCGATGGGCGGCAAACCGCTCGCGTTCGCCAGCCACAGCCATGCTGAAACGTCCTGCAAATCGGTTTCTCCCAGGCAGGGCGTGGCGTCGGCCGTCGGCAACAGGAAAGGTGTCATGTTAAAATTTTCATATTCCGAAATACGAAAGGATTGTCGAGCGGCCTGATTCCCGGCTGTTCGAACAACGCGTTGCCGCCCCGCGAGCGGCACAGAAACGACGTTGAAGCGCCGCGTTTCGGCCCAATCATCTTCTCGATACCGGCACTCTTTTACAACCTGGCCGAATGGCCGACTATCGCGCGCTGCGGCGTGCGTCGATAATCTGAATCATGGCTCTGCTCAACATACTCAAGTACCCGGACAAGCGGCTGCACAAGGTCGCGAAGCCCGTAGAGGTCGTCAATGACCGGATTCGCCGGCTCGTCGCCGATATGGCTGAAACTATGTACGCGGCGCCTGGCGTCGGCCTTGCCGCGACCCAGGTGGACGTGCATGAACGCGTGATCGTGATCGACACATCGGACACGCACGACCAGCTCCAGGCCTTCATCAATCCGGAGATCGTCTGGTCGAGCGACGAGAAGAAGGATCACGAGGAAGGCTGCTTGTCGGTGCCTGGCATTTACGACTTCGTCGAGCGGCCAGAAAAGGTGCGTGTGCGCGCGCTGAACGAGAAGGGCGAGACGTTCGAAATCGACTGCGACGAGTTGCTCGCCGTGTGTATCCAGCATGAAATGGATCACCTGATGGGGAGAGTCTTTGTCGAGTACTTGTCGTCGCTCAAGCAGACGCGAATTCGCGGCAAGATGAGAAAGCTCGAAAAGGCGCTGTGACGCGTCGACTCATTAAGACTTCACTAAGACGGATGCTGGAATTTGCAGGTTGCTGAATCGATGACTCAATCGCTGCGTGTCGTATTTGCTGGAACCCCCGAATTTGCCGCTGCCGCGCTGGCCGCCATTCACGCAGCGGGTTTTCATGTGCCGCTCGTGTTGACGCAGCCGGACCGGCCCGCCGGGCGTGGTTTGAAACTGGCTGCGGGGCCGGTGAAGCGGTTCGCGACCGAGCACGGCTTGCCGGTGGCGCAGCCAACTTCGTTGCGACGCAACGGCAAGTATCCCGAGGAAGCGGCCGCTGCCATTGAGCTCTTGAAGGCCACGCCGCATGACGTCATGGTCGTGGCGGCCTATGGGCTGATCCTGCCGCAGGAAGTCCTCGACATCCCGCCGCTGGGGGCAATCAACATCCACGGTTCGCTGCTGCCTCGGTGGCGCGGCGCCGCGCCCATTCATCGCGCAATTGAAGCCGGTGACGCCGAGACGGGCATCACGTTGATGCAAATGGATGCAGGGCTCGATACCGGCGCGATGATAGCCAAAGGTCACATCCCGATTACATCGACAGATACCACCGCCACGCTGCATGACCGCATGGCGCAGCTCGGCGCTGATTTGATCGTTGAAGCGTTGCGGGATCTCGAGCGCGACGGCGCCTTGCCCGCCACGCCGCAGCCGAAGGACGGCGCGACTTACGCGGAGAAGATTGCCAAGCACGAAGCTGCGCTCGACTGGCGGCGTCCGGCGAGCATGCTCGCGCGTCAGATTCGCGCCTTCGATCCATTCCCCGGTGCGTTCGGAACGCTCGATGGCATTGTCGTGAAGATCTGGGCGGCAGAGCCGGTGGAATTGACGGACGATGCCGAGGCCGGCGTGATTGTGGAAAGTGGCGCGGAGGGTCTCGTGGTTGCGTGCGGTCAGGGTGGCTTGCGTCTCACGCAGTTGCAAAAGCCGGGCGGCAAACGACTCCCGGTACGCGAATTTCTTGCCGGATCGCCTATTGTTAAAGGGCAACGATTCGAACTTCGGGAAGTGGCGCCGGGTGCCTGAGACGGTGTCTGCGTGTTTCCTGCGCCGTTGCTAAAACACCTAAAGCCAGCAAAAACAAAACTAAGGTCCCGCAATGCTTGGAATCACCGGTTTCACGCTATTTATCGTCGCCGTCATGTTGTTGAGCGTTACGCCGGGGCCCGATACGGCGTACATCGTCGGCCGAAGTGTTGCGCAAGGACGGGGCGCGGGCGTGGTATCGGCGCTGGGCATTGCGCTCGGCTGCATCGTGCATACGCTGGCCTGCGCGTTCGGGCTGACGGCGTTGCTGGCGGCATCGGTCACGGCGTTCACTATCGTCAAGTTCGCGGGTGCGATTTATCTGATCTATCTCGGTGTGCGGCTGATCTTCGCGAAACCAGCAGTAGCGAAGACCAGCGGCAAGCCGGGCGAAGCAGAGGAAAGCCGCGTTCGCACCGCGCCGAAATCGCTGCAACAACTTTTCACGCAAGGCTTCGTCACGAATGTGCTGAACCCAAAAGTGGTGTTGTTCTTTGTCTCGTTCATCCCGCAATTCGTTGCTGCCGACAGCGCGCACAAGACCCTTGCTTTCCTCGCACTCGGTCTGGTGTTCGTGCTGGTCAGCACCTTTTGGAACACGTTCGTAGCGTGGATCGCGGGCAGCGTGACGCAACGCTTCTCCGGCAAGCCGGGCGTCAAGCTATGGCTGGACAGGGTGGTGGGCAGCGCATTCGTCGGATTGGGCATCAAGCTGGCGACTTCGCACAGGTGATTGAATTTTTCCACGATGCCCTTATCTAACATTTTGCTTACAATCCGGGGCCGGCTAATCTTTGACAGATTGCCTGGTCAGGCAAAAAGGCCGCTTCGGCCGCTCGCGCTTAAAGCGCATTGATATTGGGTGAGGAGTTCAAGACATGTTCAACTGGGTCAAAACGGCGATGCTGATGGCAGCGATCACGGCCCTTTTTGTCGTAATCGGAGGAATGATCGGCGGCAGCAAGGGGATGATGCTTGCGCTGATCGTTGCCCTCGCCATGAATTTCTTCTCGTACTGGTTCTCCGACAAGCTCGTGCTGAAGATGTACAACGCACAGGAAGTCGACGAAGCCAGCGCGCCGCAGTTTTATCGGATGGTTCGTGAGCTCGCCACGCGGGCGCAACTTCCCATGCCGAAGGTGTATCTCATCGACGAAAATGCGCCCAACGCTTTCGCAACCGGGCGCAATCCGGAGCACGCGGCTGTGGCAGCGACAACCGGCATCCTGCGGGTGTTGTCCGAGCGCGAATTGCGTGGCGTGATGGCGCATGAGTTGGCGCACGTGAAGCATCGGGACATTTTGATCTCGACGGTTTCCGCGACCATGGCTGGCGCGATTTCGGCGCTGGCCAACTTCGCCATGTTCTTCGGCGGCCGGGATTCCGACGGCCGGCGCTCGAATCCGATCGCCAGTATTGCCGTAGCCATGCTGGCGCCGCTGGCTGGTGCGCTGATCCAGATGGCGATATCGCGGGCGCGGGAATTCGAAGCCGATCGCGGCGGCGCGCAAATTTCCGGCGATCCGCAGGCGCTTGCCAGCGCGCTCGAGAAAATACACGCGTATGCCGCAGGCGTGCCGTTTCCGACCGCCGAGCAGCATCCCGCCACCGCGCAAATGATGATCATGAACCCGCTGGCGGGCGGTGGAATTTCCAAGCTCTTTTCCACGCACCCGGCGACCGAGGAGCGCGTTGCGCGCCTGATGGAGATGGCGCGAACCGGACGCATGGAGTAACGGGTAACGGTGCGTACGTAAGGCATAGACAGGTGCTCATCGCCGCGCAAGGGGCGATGAGCACGTGTCACACCTCGTCATAAACGGCGGACTGCCTGCAATCCCGTCCGTTCGACCATCATCCGGGGCCTAATCTCAGGCGAAACCCCTCGCAAGTTACAATGCTTCGTTTGTGCGGACCGGCATCGGCCGGCTCGAACGCCTTCGCCCCGACATGACCGAAAAGCCTTCCCGACGCCGCGCCGTTTCATCGGCGGACAGCAGGCGAGCGTCATCCGACGCCCGTCTCGCCACGCTTCATCTCGCACCCGATTCACTTGCGTTCGCGCTCGATGCCGCCGCGCAAGCGGTCGGCGCGGTGCGTGCGGGTTCCGCGCTGCCCGCAGCCTTGCAGACGGTTATCGCGGCAACCCACGTGGCGGTGTCCCGCGGGGCGACTCAGGACATCGCGTACCGCACGCTCAGGCGTCTCGCCGTGGCCGACGCGCTGCTCGCAAAACTGGTGCGCAAGGCGCCGCCGCCGCATGTATCGAATGTGATGGCCTGTGCGTTCGCGCTGCTGGTGGATGACGAAGCCCACGCCGCGTACACGCCTTTCACCATTGTCGATCAAGCCGTCAACGCAATTGCTGCACGGCGCGAATTCGCGTTTGCGAAGGGTCTGGTCAACGCGGTGCTGCGCTCGTTCCTGCGTGAACGTGAAGCATTGCTGGCCGAGGTCCAAAGCAACCCCGTCGCGCGTTTCAACTATCCCGCGTGGTGGATCGACGCAGTCAGGCGCGGCCAGCCAGACGAATGGGAAAACATCCTCGACGCCGGTAACCGGCAAGGCCCGCTCACGTTGCGTGTCAACGCACGGCGCATGAGCGTCGCGCAATATCTCGACGTCCTCAAGGCCGAGCACATAGAAGCCGAGGCCGTTGGCATTCACGCCGTGCGCCTCAAGACGCCCATGGCGGTCGAGAAGATCCCCGGTTTCGCCGATGGCCTCGTCTCGGTGCAGGACGCCGGCGCGCAACTCGCCGCGCAGTTGCTGAACGCGCGCGACGGCATGCGCGTGCTCGATGCCTGCGCTGCACCCGGCGGCAAGACGGGCCACGTGCTGGAATTGGCAAATGTCGAGTTGATCGCGGTGGAAAGCGATCCGGGGCGAGCGCGACGTATCGGCGAGAACCTGCAGCGCCTGAATGTACAGGCGGAAATT
>DASYLW010000416.1:0-12970 GCA_036009385.1 Caballeronia sp. | reverse complement strand
ATAGGCCGGGATCAGGATCGCGGCATCGACTCCGGCTTCACGTAGCGCAACGGCGTACGCGCTGACCATGTCACCCAGGCCGCCGGTTTTGGCTAGCGGTACTGCCTCGGAAGCGACAAGCAAGACGTTCAAGGGCAAGGCGGACTCCTGGCGTTTGATGGATGAAAAGCGATGGGATGCGTTCGGGCAGAACAATCCGCGGCGCATGCGTCCGGTGCTTTTATCGGAGGGAAGAGGGGCTGCGCGGGAAAGTTAGAGCAAGGCGTGTGCCATGTTCGTAAGAATCCGCTAAACCGAGGGAGTGATGGGCGTTGATAAGCGCCAAGGGTCGACGTCAGCCGGACATGAGGCGCCGTGTAAAAAAGCATGCGCCGCTAGCGGTGTTTTTACACGGGTTGTTCGGGAATAGTTATACGAAAAATGGGCGTGTCAGTGCTTAGTCGTTTAGTACTCACTTACCACCGCTCAACAACTGTCAGCCATCCCGACTAATTTATTCGATACGGCAATTGCGCCCGGACACGATCAAGGAGGACGGCAATATTTGCTTCACAGATCAGTACACGACTACAGCAAACTCGCCGCCGTGTTGACACATAAACCGATCACCGCGGCGTTAAAGAAAAATGACAGCACGGATTGCGCGAGCGCCGCTCGCCGGACTTCGTTGGAACAGAGCACGACATCTGAAGTCTGCGACGCCACCGCAATGGTGAATGAGAAATAGAGGAAGTCCCAATAGTCCGGCTTGAGATTTGCATCGGGGAATCTCAGCGATGGTTCATCATCCGTCGACTGATAGTAATGGCGCGCGTAGTGAAGGGTGAAGATGGTCGGAATGAGGAACCATGCGCCCAGCATGGTGAAACCGGTCAGCAGATAGTGGAGCAGTTGACCGCGCAAGCCCAGGTTCTTGGCTGCGGCCAGTTCGAACACAATCGCGATGAGACTCGCTATGGCAGCGAGGCTGATGATCAGCAACACCATGCCTGCGTTCTCGTCCTCGCGCTCGGCGAGCTTCTGCACTTTGTCTTGACGCGCAAGCGCCATCTGAATCCAGATAAACGCGAGATACAGCCATACGGTACTGTCCCACCCTATGAGCCCGCGCACCATCGGCTTGAAGTCATGTGGAACCAAAAGCGCCACGATCACACCGACCACGAGGGCAATTACTGCACGCGGGCGATAGCGAAGTACCTGGGGAATGAAATTCATTTTTTATAGCGGCCTGGTAATGGCAGATGACAGGTGGTGACAGTTGGTGGCAGGTTATGGCGCTACGCTCGCGCGGCACGGTACCGTGCAAGCCATCGCAAGATGCCAGTGCTTCGTGTCCTTCAATTACTTCAAGCGCCGCGATTATTGCCCGTGCAGCTTTCAATTGCCAACGGGCCAAGGGCTGGTTAGCAATCGGGTCATCGTGCATGCTTCGGCCGCTGCGAGGCGCGCTTCAAAAAACTATCCGGGGAGATCGACCGGTGCAATCGACCCTCGTCTCTCTGGATAACGCGGACGGGGACCTCATCGCATGACACAACTCGACCATCCCAAGGCGCGCGCACAGTCTGCCACTCGCCGGCGTTTTGTTCTTGGCGCGTGTGCGTCAGCTGTCGCGCTCGCCTTCGGGTCAGCCGGGTTCGGTTTCCAGCATTTATCAGCCAGGCTTTCGCCGATACCCCGCGTGCCGGTCTGGACGGGTTCCTGTTGCTCTCGCGCAAACTGACCGGCCGCACGGCGTTCGATCCTGCGCTTGCCCAGCGCGTGTATGACGCGCTGTCGAAGTCGGACAGCGAGTTTGCCGGCAACGTCAGCGCTCTGAACCTCTGGCTCCCGGCGCATGGCGGTGTGCCGTCGGATACGGTGACGCAGGCACTCAAGACGGAGACGCCCAAGCTCGCCGGCACGGTCACCGCCATCATGCGGGCGTGGTATCCCGGGCTTCTCGGCGATGCTCCGCGCGTGAGCGTGGTCGCCTACGAGCGCGCGCTGATGTTCGATCCTGTCAATGACGTGCTGACCATCCCGTCGTACTGCCGTGACGTGCCGTTCTACTGGACGCAGAAGCCTCCCGGCGCGGCTTGGTAGCACGCATCGAGAAAAGTCGCGCACCAGGAAAAGCTGTTCAACTTCAAGGAAGGCCGCTTCGTGCCCGACCCGCAGCAAAGCGCAGAATGGAATCGCCGCCATCAGCAATTACATGACCAGGACGTCTGGCAATCCGTGATCGACGAGATCCGCCGATCAGGTCGCCAAGCTCCGTTCAACGCCGCAATAAATACGGTGAGGTCCGGCTTGGCGCGGCAATTATTGCCGCGCCAAGCTGAGCGTATTGCGCATTAATGGTGGTCGTTCCAGAATATGGGTGGGTAATTTGTTGCAAAGCGAGTTGGCACGCATAACTGTGCATTTTGTAAGACTAAGATTCTTGCCATGACTGCCTCTACTCATCCTGTCGTTTGCTGGCATCCGGCGAACAAAGTTGGCCGTGACCTCGTGGTTGGCGATTTGCACGGCTGCGTCGACGCACTGCGTTATCTGCTTAGCGAGATTGCTTTCGATGGTTCGCGTGATCGCCTTTTCTCCGTAGGCGATCTGGTCGATCGCGGCAGCGATTCGCTGGCAGCAATCGACCTGCTCGATAAACCCTGGTTTTATCCTGTGCTTGGCAATCACGAAGACGCGTTGTGCGCGGTTGCTGCAGGCAAGATGCAGCGCCACATGTGGTATTCGATTGGCGGCGCGTGGGCGGCGAACCTGCCCGATGAACAACTGAAGGCCATTGCCGCGAAGCTGGCGAGTGTTCCTCTGGTGCGAATTGTTGGAGATGGTCCGACGCGGTTCAACGTGCTGCACGCCGAGTTTTTTGGCAGTGACGCTGATCTCGAAGTCGCGTATTTCCCCGACGATATCCGCCTGCAGATGCTGTGGGGGCGTTCGCTTGCGCTGGGGACTGGGAAGCCTGCCTGGCAGCGGGGGTTATCGCCGACCTATTGTGGGCACACGCCCGTGAAGGCGATCAAGCAGATCGGCTCGCAGATTTTTATCGATACCGGCGCTTATACCGACGACGGGCGGCTTACGATTGTTGAGGCCGGCACCGACCAACGCTGGTCGGTCAAGCAGGGTTGGGCGAGTGCGGAAGGGGCCAGGGAGCTGGCTTTACCGTAGGAATGGACTTTGCTTGGATCTCGTCCAGTCGAACGATATCCAGGCGAGGTACGCAGTGACAGCACTCCCAGACCAACCACCGCAGAGCGAGATCAAGGGCTGCCCGGAAGACTTGCCTCCGGGCCTGCGCTACGTCGATGACACCCGCCCCGGCTACACACGCGCGTGGAAAAACGGCGCCTTCGTCTATTTCAACACCCAGGGCAACCCCCTCTCCGACGACGCCGACATCAAGCGCATCAACGCGCTCGCGATCCCACCCGCTTATACCAACGTCTGGATCTGCCCTGATTCACGCGGCCACCTTCAAGCCACCGGCCGCGATGCCCGTGGCCGCAAGCAATATCGATATCACCCGCAGTGGCGCGAAACCCGCGACGCGACCAAGTACGAGCGGATGCTGGCATTCAGCGCGGTATTGCCGAAACTGCGCGCACGGGTGACCCGGGATCTCGAGCTGGATGGCATGCCCCGCGACAAGGTTTTGGCCACCGTGGTCAGGCTTCTGGATACCACGCTGATTCGCGTCGGCAGCGAAGAATACGCTCGCGACAATAAGTCGTACGGACTCACCACCCTGCGCAAGAAACACCTGAGCGTCAAATCCGGCACGCTGCGCTTCCAGTTTCGCGGCAAAAGCGGGATCGAACACGATGTTTCGGTGAGCGACCCTCGCATCGCCCGGATCATCAAACGCTGCATGGACCTGCCCGGCCATGACCTGTTCCAGTACCTCGACGCGAACGGCGAACGCCACACCGTCAGCTCCTCCGATATCAACGATTATCTCCACGAGATCACCGGCGCCGACTTCACGGCAAAGGACTACCGGACATGGGCCGGCAGCGTGTTCGCGCTGGCGGCGTTGCGCAAGCTTGCGTGGGAAACCGTGGCTGAAGCACGCAAGCATGTGGTCGGCACGATCAAGGAAGTATCGAAGATATTGCGCAATACGCCGGCCGTGTGCCGCAAATGTTATGTCCATCCTGCGGTGATCGAGGCGTTCGAAGCCGGCGAACTTGCTGATGAATTACAGCCTTCTCGCCGGTCCGGCCTGAAATCCGACGAAGCCATGCTCGCTATTTTTCTGGAAAAAGACGCAAAGCGCCGCGCTCGTGAAGCAGCGCGAGGCCGCAAGCATCCGGCGAATGGCGCGGATCCGCGGCTCGCCCGGCTCCTCGCGAAGTCCAGTCAAAAGGGGAAAGCGGCCGCGCTCAAGCACTCATCGAAAGACGTCACGACCGAGGCGCTGGCGGCGTTATCGAAGTCCGCCGCACCGAAAACCGCATCGACGGCCGCGCGGCCCGCAACCAGGAAGGCACGCGTGCGCTCTTCTACGGCGGTGGTTATCAGCTAGTTAAGTTGTCCGGCTTAACCAACCTTGCTCATCTCGAAGACGTTGGTGACGGTCTCGCCATTCCATTCGTACTCCAGATAAGCCGCGTGATGGCAATCGCGCAGCAGGGTGGTGCGCAAAGCGGCGAGACATTCGCCGCCATGATCCCTCACCGACGGATACGCGATTCCCGGCGCCCCCGCTTCCCGCGCAGCCCGTCCCAGCGCTTGGCCCGCGACGTAGCTGGATGGCGAAAGAATCGCGGGATCGAGCGCAGCTTGTTCCAGCCGGCCCTTGCATAGATCGATGACATCGCCTTGCGCCAGCACAGTGTAGAGCCGCATCTGCTGGCGCAGCGGCGCCTGTTTCGTATCCGCGAGAAACAGCGCCGAGTGGTAACGCGTCTCCTCAATCGCCGTCCGCCGGTCGCGCCCGCAATAAAACACGCCGTAGCTGCCATCGGAGAAACGGCTGCCGTTCGGATTCAAATGGGTGAAAGCCGCCATGATCGGGCCGTAACCGGCGCCAAACTGACGCTCGGCGAGCGGCACCAGATCGAGATCGCCCACCTCCGTGCGCAAGCGGTCATTTGTCATGGCCTCGAGTGCGTAAAGGGCGTCGAAATCCTGGGGCGACGCAACGCGATCGAACAGGTTCACGGCAGGAAAACGCGTCGGAATAACGCGGTAGGCCGGTGACCAGTTGAGGTCGATATGCGGCCAGTCAGCGTGCCAGTCGTTTTCAGCTTGCGGAAGATTGGATAGATCGCTCACGCCCACCCGCCCCGCATCGCATCGAGATATTGGCGAACCGCCACGAGATCGCTGACGTTTCCCGCGAGCATGCGGTCAAGCGCACGCCGTCCGCCAAATGGCGGCGCGGTATTCGCGCGCTTGACCCAGCCGTCCGCGGCGTCGGCCTGCGGCAACAGGATCTGCAGCGCCTTGTAAATGCCGAGAATCAGCGAAAGCCGCTCCAGGGTGTCGCGCCCAAGACGCGCCGTTTGCGGCGTCTGTTTCCATTTGAAGAAGGTGGACCGCCCGGGAGAACCCAGCAGGACGATCTGCTCATCGGCCGACAGCGCCCAGTCGCGCGCGATATTGAAAAATGCGCGCAAGCCCGCTGCGGACATGTCCGCAATGGAAGGTCGTGGCGATGCAATGGGACTGGAGACGCGTTGAGCGCGAGGCATAGATAAGTCTCGTTAAGAACTTGATTCGTATATTAGTCCATTTATGGACTTTATCAAGTCTTAACTGCGACTCGGCGCCTTGTGCGTGTTGCGTGTGATGCTCAGCGGCGCTCCAAACCGCCGCCGCCGCTGCTTGATTCGCTTGGGGAAACGTACTGACTCCTACACCGTCCCGTCGGAATCCGTGGGACCGTAGCGCCGCCCCGACACATGCGCGCGCAACACTTCTGCAATCTCGGACGTAGTGAACTCTGCGGGCACGACGCTCAATTGACTGCAGGGATCGCTCTTGCGCGCCCATTCGACCATTCGATACGGCTTGCCCCACGGCCTTTCCACGGTCTCGGAAAGCCGGCATTCGTGCAGCGGCAGGGAGTGGTCGGTTTTCATCGTGGACTTGATGTTCTGAAACGATGCACTGGCGGCCATGACGTGTCCTCGCGGTGAAAGCCCTGAATGGAAGCCGCCCTGGATAGCGGCGATGAAAGCTCGCGTTTGTAATGTGCCCTCTGACAATTAAGTGCAACTTAAAACCAGACGGGTTTACGTGCACACTGCTGAGTGCCGCACGAATGCTTTTCCGTCGCGCGGCATTACTGTATATTCATACAGGTGAGTGCTTTTGCATGGACAAGAAACATGAACAGTCATTCTTCTGCCGAAGCCGCTGCACTCGCACGATACGTGCAGGCTACCCGCGCGGTATCGGCCGCTTTTGACGCTACGCGGAGCGAACCGGAACTGGATGCTGAAGGTCGCACGGTCGCATTGGCGCTGCAACGGCTGGACAGCGCGTTGCTCGAACTCGATACATCGCGGCGCTCGCTGGACGCAATACTCTCGCGCGCTGGCGGACACTGAACACTCTGGAGCACTTGTTGTGAGATCTGCTTTATCCACACTCTCTTCGAACGTCGTACTTGCGGTCCTGGCCGGATTCATGGGTTTGGGCCCGCTCGCCGCGGCAGCCGCTGAGCGCTACGTCGAAGTCTGGAATCCGCCTGAAGCGCAGATGCATAAGTCGAAGGCCAAACCGCACGGCGTGCTGTCGGCGCAGGCAAAGAAAAAGCGCAAGAGCGGCTCGGCCGTCAAGCAAGTCGCCGATAAAACCAACCTTGCGCCGCCCGCACTCTCACCGGCTCCGGCAATTCCGGGACATGCGAAAACGGCGCCCAAGGGAACGGACTCAACGCCGCGCCTGCCGCCGCTGATCGGGCCGGACGGACGTGTCTTGCGCGTGTGATCTTGCGCGTGTGATCCTGCGCGTGTGATCCTGCGTTCAGCATGTTGATCCAGCGCGGCACACAATTCTAAAAAACTGCCCGCACGACACCGCCGTCCACTCGCAGCGCGGCGCCATTCGTGGCCGATGACGCTTCCGAGCACACATACACCACCATATTTGCTACTTCCTCGGTCGTGGCAAAACGCTTGAGCAACGAACTCGGGCGTGCCGTTTCGAAGAAGCCTTTCTCGAATTCTGCGAACGACTTGTCGCCCATGCCCTTCGCGGCCATTTCGTCGAGACCGTCGGAATGCGTCGGACCGGGTAATACCGCGTTCACCGTTACGCCCGTGCCTGCGCAGTGTTCGGCGAGCCCACGCGACAATCCCAGCTGCGCCGTCTTCGTCACGCCGTAATGGATCATCTCGACGGGAATCTGAATGCCGCTTTCGCTGCTGATAAACACCACACGGCCCCAATTCTTCGCTTTCATCTTCGGCAGATAAGCACGCGCCAGCCGTACGCCGGACATCACGTTGGTATCGAAGAAATGCAGCCATTCGTCGTCCGGAATGTCCTCGAACGGCTTTGGATCGAAGACGCCCAGGTTGTTCACCAGCACGTCCACAGCCGGATAGCGCGCCACCAGCGCATCGATCTGGCTGGCGTCGGAGAGATCGCCGGCGAAACCTTCCGCGTTCGCGCCGGGCACCCGGGCGCGTAGCTTTTCCAGGGTTTCATCCACGGATGCTTGCTTGCGCCCGTTCACAATCACGCGCGCACCTTCACGCGCAAGTCCGGTGGCAATGGCGAGGCCAATGCCTTTCGTCGATCCCGAGACGAGCGCGAGTTTGCCTTCAAGATGAAGATCCATGAAATCTGTACTCCTCCATTAGCGGATGCCGAGGACCTGTCCGTAGCCAAAGAAAACCGCCCGCCATGAGAGATGTTCTCCTTCTGGCGGGCGGTAACACAGCGGTTTCGAGTCAGCGCCGACCACACGGCAAGCGGCTGACACACCGGTCGACTTACCACTCTAGATTCGTCCCATTAGCAAAAGCACGATCACGATGATCACGACTACGCCCAGGATCCCGCTCGGGCCATACCCCCAGCTACGGCTGTGCGGCCACGAGGGGAAAGCGCCGAGCAGCAGCAGGATCAACACGACAAGCAAGATTGTTCCGATCATTCCACTTCTCCTTAATTATTAAAGTCTGCTGAAGAGTGAATGGCGATGCCGCGTTTGGTGCGGCGTGAGTATCGGCGAATTGCTTCAGGCTACTGTGCGCAACGCCATACCCTCGCGATTGCCGTTTTCATTGAGCAAGCGCTGTGCCTATGCGTGGATTGGAAGCTGTATCAGGAGGGGTGGCCGGAGGGAGGACCAACAGCCGCCGGGCTATCGGCAAATTCTGCAAGCGCGCGAGCGGCTTGAAAAAACCGCTCGCGCTTTGACGTGAGACTAACGTGCAACGCGCTAAAAACCGTGTTTGAAAAAGCCCGCCATAGTTACTCATGTCCGGCTTTGAAGAACCGCGCTTAGAACAACCCGCGGAACACCCAGAACAATCCCGCCGCGAGTGCGATCGAAACGGGTAGGGTCAGTATCCAGGCAAGCGCCAGGCTGCGCACGGTGCGCCATTGCAGCCCTGAACCGTTTGCCGCCATGGTCCCGGCCACGCCCGAGGACAGCACGTGGGTCGTACTGACCGGCAAGCCGTAGACGTCCGCTGCGCCAATGGTCAACATGGCGACGAGTTCCGCCGACGCCCCTTGTCCATACGTCAGATGGGTCTTGCCGATCCGTTCACCGACTGTCACCACGATCCGCTTCCAGCCAACCATGGTGCCCAAGCCGAGCGCCACCGCCACGGCCACTTTCACCCACGTCGGAATGAACTTGGTCGAATGGTCGAGCTGGCCTTTGAAGTTCTTGAGCACGGCGGCGTCATCGGCGGCGAAAGCGGGCGCGTTTTGCTTGTCCATCAGGCGCAGCGCTTCGGACGCCACATACATGTTGTTACGCACGTTATTCACGATGTTTTGCGGCACGGTCGCCATTGACGACGAAGGCCCGACCTGTCCGTCGATGATATCGGTGAGCTGCTGGAGCGCGACCACCGTGTCCGGCTGGACCGTCTTGGTCTGTACGTAGTGCTGCACCGTTGCGCGCGGGTCGGCAACGGGTGCGGCGCCGTTGGTGTATTTGCCAAGTACTTCGGACGCGTGATGGCCGACCGACAGGAAGGTTTGCGTCTCGGACGGCGTAACGGCCTTGTTCAGCGCATAGGCGGTCGGCACGGTGCCGATCAGGATCAGCATGATGAGGCCCATGCCTTTCTGGCCGTCATTAGAGCCATGCGCGAACGACACCCCCGTGCAGGTCAGGATCAGCAGGCAGCGAATCCAGAACGGCGGCGGCGTATTTTTCTTCGGCTCTTTATAGAGCGCGGGAACGCGCACCACCAACTTCATCACGTAGAGCAGCAAGCCTGCCAGGATGAAGCCGACCAGCGGCGAGAACAGCAGCGATTTGCCCACCGCGAGCGCCTGGCCCCAGTCGACACCCGAGGTTCCCGACGGTCCGTGCATCATCTGGTTCATCAGGCCGACACCGATCACTGAGCCAATCAATGTATGCGAGCTCGATGACGGAATGCCGAGCGCCCAAGTACCGAGATTCCAGATGATCGCGGCAATCAGCAAAGCGAAGACCATCGCAAAACCCTGCGATGTCCCGACGCCCAGGATCAGTTCCACCGGCAGCAGTTGCAGGATGCCGAACGCCACCGCGCCGCTGGAAACCAGCACGCCGAGAAAATTCCACATGCCCGACCAGACGACCGCGAGGTTCGGCGCGAGCGAATGGGTATAGATGACGGTGGCGACGGCATTTGCCGTATGTGGAAACCGTTTACGAATTCGAATCCAAGCGCGATCATCAATGCAATGCCGAGCAGGATGTAAGGCAGTATTGAAGACTGCTGGACCGATTCCAGGTCGTGCATCAGGTGCGTCACACAATAGATAATGCCAACGCCGATCACGACGAGGAATATCGGCATGCTCAACCGGCGTCCGAGCGATCGGGGCCCGTTGTCGTTACTGTCGGGGAGAGTCAAGTCAGGCATGGAACGTCCTTTGAGCTAGAGGCTGCGCGTATCACGTAAGGGAATTCAGGCTTAAGGGAATTCAGACAGAACACTGAAAGGCGTTGCTTCTGGCGTTGACATCGACCATGTTTGCACACGGTTTATGGCGTTTTGATGACATCTGAAAGGATTGAAATTCGTCTGATCTGAAGCGGCGGTGTGGCGACTTGCTGCCCGGCAAGGACACCCGCTCATGATGGGGAAGTTATGTTGCAGCTCGTCGAGTTAAGGATGGTTTCTCTGGATGCGCTGAACGGTCCGCCGGACGAAGCGCTGGCGCGATTAGGCCGATTCGCCGCGGCGCGCCGCACGGATCTCGTGCTGCGGTCGCAAAAAGCCCGGACGAACCGGGCTACGAGCGCGGCTACGAACCTGGCCAATTGGGAAGTCGGGATCGAGACGCACGATGACCATCGAATTTTCGTGGCGATGCACCCGGACTGGCCGCTGATCCGGCGGATTGAAACGGAAGCAGGACCCTTCGACACCCTCCACGGCTGGATCAAGTCCGAGGCCGCGCTGACTGACTTGAGGACCCTGCTCGGCGATGCCGGCGTCACATTGAGCGAGGGTACGGAGACTGCGATCGTCCAGTGGGACACACCCGGCGAGATGGATACCGGCGTTCATGTGCGGGCCACGCTGCGGCTTGATACGGATCAGCCGGCAACACTGACGCTCACGGCCGCTCCTGACGAACGCGAAGCGCTGCTCGCAGCCGCGCACGAGATTGTGCAGACGCTGCCGTTCGTGATCGTGCCGGTTGCTGTTCACAGCACGTCGCGCGAGCCGGTCAAGGCCAGCAAGCTGAAGTTGCCGAAAGACGCTAGTCCGACCGATGCCCTCGTCGCGATCGGCAAGTCGGTCGCAGCGCACTGGTTCGGCAACGATGCTGCTGCGCGCGCCGGACTCGAGGTGGAACACGTGCATCAGTTGCGCGTGGCCCAGCGCCGCCTGAAGACGGCGCTCAAGCTGTTCCCTGACTGGATCGACGATGCGTGGACTACCGGAATCGCGCCCGACCTGAAATGGTTCGGGGATTTGCTGGGCGATGCCCGCGACTGGGACGTCTTCACCGACACCACGCTGCCCGCCTACGCGGCGTCCGATGATCCGCATCACAAGGCCGCGTGGAATCCGGCACAAAAGGCAGCCAATGACAACCGCACCGCTGCCCGCCAGCGTCTGCAGGACGCGATGAATTCCCCGCGCTACGCTCGGCTCGCGCTGTCATATGTCGAGTGGATCAGCACGCTCGAAGCGCCGCCGGACCATACGGGCCAATCGCTCGCCGCGTATGCGCAGAAGCGCATCACGAAGCATTATCGAAAGATCGAGCGCGCACCGGACCTCACCACGCTCGATGCCGCGACGCGGCACAAAGTGCGAATACACGCCAAGCGCCTGCGCTACGCGCTCGAATTTTTTCGCTCGCTGCTGACCCGGAAAACCCGTAAGCAAGTGGAGGACGCACTGGGAAATCTGCAAAGCATCCTTGGCGAAGGCAACGACGCGGCCGTCGCTGCTCAGCGCCTCGCCGACCTAAAAGAGGCCGGCGAATTCCAGAAGGGTTTGGCGAAGGGCTTTGCCGTCAACGCGCAACGGATGAGCGCAACCGAAGGCGAGCGCATCCTGCGCAAGATAAAACCGCCGCGGATCAAGTGACCGAAGCGAACGTATTGCATCCATGCGCATCGCTACAATAGCTCCGCTCTCTAACGACATTGCTCTCGGCCCATGATCGACGAATCCAGTAGTACACCGCACGAACCCATCGAAGTGGCCGGTTCAGTTTGGTTTCGAAGCGGCGAGGCCACGCTTGGCGGCGCGGTGCGCATCGCGTTGCTCGCGGCCATCCAGCAGACCGGTTCGATCACGGGTGCGGCGAAGGCAGTGGGCATGAGTTACAAGGCGGCGTGGGATGCCATCGATACCATGAACAACCTCGCCGGCACCACGCTCGTCGTGCGTGCCACGGGCGGCAAGGGCGGCGGCGGGACCACGCTGACGGCGAAGGCGCTGAGGCTGATCGACACCTATCGGGTTATCGAACGGGAGCATCAGGCGTTTCTGCAACGCGCGGGCGCGGCGATTGAAGGCTTCGCGCAGGATTGGCGGCTTATCGGACGGATCGGCATGAAAACAAGCGCACGCAATCAGCTGTTTGGCACGGTCAGTAAAGTCACGCGCGGTTCCGTCAACGACGAAGTCGAACTCACGTTGTCGGGCGGCCAGTCGATAGTCGCCGTGCTCACACACGAAAGCACCGCGTCGCTCGGTCTCGAGGAGGGCGTTGAGGCGTTCGCGCTCGTGAAGGCGTCGTGGGTCATGCTGATGGTCGATGACGCCGAAGGGTCTTCCGCACGCATGCGGATCTCGGCGCGAAACCAGTTGCGCGGCAAGGTGTCGAGCGTGACGCCTGGCGCGGTGAACGCGGAGGTTTCTCTGGCACTGGACGACGCTACCACCGTCACGGCCATCATCACCAACGAGAGCGTTGCAACGCTCCGCCTGGTGCAAGGTCATGCCGCTATCGCGGCGTTCAAGGCGTCGAGCGTGATTCTTGGCGTGACGGACTGAGCGGGTTGAGCGCATCGGTTGGTTGCACGATGCCTTCGCGCAAACTCACGACCTGATCGCCGAACATGGCCACGTCGTCGGGATCGTGCGTGATGAGCACCATGGGAATATCCAGGCGGCTTTGAAGGTCCGCCAGCTCCTGGCGCATGCGCTGGCGCAAGGTCATGAAGGCGCTGAAAAGGGCTCGTCGAGCAACAGCAATTGCGGATGCGGGACCAGTGCGCGCGCCAACGCAACGCGTTGCTTTTGCCCACCCGACAATTGCGCCGGAAACTGCCGCGCAACCGGCATCAGATCGAACGCGTTCAGCC
>DASYLW010000415.1:0-14748 GCA_036009385.1 Caballeronia sp. | reverse complement strand
AGCAAGTACTGATTGCAGGCATTGCTTAGGCGGATCGGCAGCACTTCGATCAGCTTGCCGGAACGCAAGTGCGGTAACAGCATGAACTGGGGCGCCTGGACAATCCCAGCACCCTGTACGCCGCGCATCACATAAGCTTCGGCGTCGTTCACGGCTAGCGACCCCGCATTTTGACCGCGGTCGTCGAGCCGTCGACAACAAAATTCATGTCCTTGATCTGCCCCGTCCTGTTGGAGAAATACTGAACCGCCAGGTGTTGCCGCAGATTCAGATTGTCCAAATCAGTTGGCTTGCCATAACGTTTCTTTGTCCAGCTTTGGACCAAGAAATGACGCGCCGCCAGCGCAGTGGCTAATAGTGGTAAAGAAATCAGCAAACCTAAGCAAACCATTAACCTTAAAAGCAGCAACCCGGCACTGACTCCGACCGCTAACGCTAGAACCCAAAACCTGGCACCAACCTCGACCGCGGACCTCGGGACCCAGCGCCCCGACGCGAACCCCCGACCAACAATCAACGACCAAGCATCGTCCTAATGTCCGCCCGCCTGCTGAACGAAATTCGCAATAGCCCTTAAGTATTTCTTGCGCCGCTAAAGAGAATAGAATCTGCCCGGACTGAGTTTCGCTTGACGCACGAGGCCTGCATTAATCGATAAACGCACGCGAACGATCGCTCGTTGAATGGTTTCTGAAAGCGAGCGCAGAAAGTAGATATAGAAAGGCAGCGCAGAACATTCGCGCAAGAAAACCCGTCGGCATGTAACCCGTTGCCTGAAATCGCCGAACTGGCATACAGGTCGCTCTTTTATCATCCAGCACCGCGACAGCGCTTAGGCGACGATTACAGATGCCTTTCGAGGAGAAGCGTCACTAGATGGATATCAATTTTGAATGCACGATGTGCGGCAAATGCTGCCATGACCTCAAGCTGCCTTTGAGCATTGACGAAGCGCTCCTATGGCTTGAGCGCGGTGGCGATGTCCAGTTTCTTTGCGAAGCCGTGCCGTGGCCGGATGAGCCGCCTGCCGACAACCTGCAAGCACAGCATAAGCGGCGCCGGTCGTTCGCTGCTTCCAGCGGCGAGCTGCCCGTGCGCGTAGTCGTGGTGCTGGCAGCATCATTCGAGGGGGCGTGTCCGCACTTGCAAGCGAACATGAGTTGCGGCGTCTATGAGGAACGCCCGACTGTCTGCCGGATCTATCCGGCGGAGATCAATCCTTTCATCGAGTTGAAGCCTGAGCAGAAAGAATGTCCGCCGGAGGCGTGGACCTCGGACAAGCCGATTCTGATGAGTGCGCAACGCGTGGTCGATCCCGAGACGTTCGCGTTGATTGCCAGGTCGCGTGCAGCCGATGTCAGCGACGCCCCGGCCAAAGCACGTGCATGCGCCGATCTGGACATTGACGCGGCAGCACTGGCTAACGAGGGCCTGGTGGTCTATTCGCCGCCTGTCGATCTCGCCATAGCCGCGTTGAAACGCGCTCGCGAAAATCGTGACGCAGATGACGACGTACCGCAGTGGAAGGTCGTGTCGAACCGTCGCGAAACCGTGGATACGCTCATGTCCATAGGAGCAACGGGTGTTCATTACGCCAAAGCCGATGCACCTGCGTTCGACTACCTCGGGTTCTTTCCCGCCTCGGCGTGATTGTCCTTGCGCTTCGGTGAGCCTTGATCAATGCCCGGACCAACCGAACACGACGGTCCGGAGCACGTCATGTCGCTTCGCGGACAGCACGCAGGAACTGTTGCGTGCGCTCGTGCTGCGGTGCGCCGAAAAACTGCGTCGGCGGCGCCTGCTCAATGATCTTGCCCTGCGAAAAGAAACACACCCGGTCCGCGAATTCTTTTGCAAATCCCATCTGGTGAGTCACCATCAGCATGGTGAGGTCGTGCTCCTGGCCCAGCTTCCGGATCACGTTCAGCACTTCGCCGCATAACTCGGGATCGAGCGCCGAGGTCACTTCGTCGAACAGCATCACCTTCGGCCGCATCGCCAACGCTCGGGCAATGGCCACACGCTGCTGCTGCCCGCCCGACAGCTGCGACGGATAGTGATTGCACTTATCGTCGAGCCCGACCATGGACAACAGCTCGCGGCCTCGCTCGTTTGCATCGCGCTTAGACATGCCGAGCACCCTTAACGGCGCTTCAATCGTATTCTGCAGCGCCGTCATATGCGGGAACAGGTTAAAGCTCTGGAACACCATGCCAATCTTGCGGCGCACTTCACGGACATGGCGCTCGGAAGCCGCCACTAGCGCGCCATTACGGCGCATGTGCGTGAGCGGTTCGCCTTCCACTTCGATCAGACCATCGGTTAGCGGATCGAGCGTCATCAGCACGCGCAGCAAGGTGGATTTGCCCGACCCGCTGGGTCCGATGATCGCGACTTTCTCGTTGCGGGCGACCTCCAGATCGAGCGCATCAAGCACGGTTAGCGAGCCGTATCTTTTCGTGACGCCGGCAAAGCGCACCATCGGCTGGACGTTGGGCGTGACAGCGCCTTCACCGCGTGTACCGAGTGCGGGGTCGAGATCCCGTTTCATCTGCTTCTCCTGGAGTTCCATCAGCATGCCCCTGCCGGTCGTTCGAATAGAGCCCGCGTCATGGCAATCTCACGCGACGTTCGAGGTGACGCACGCCCGAGGCGAAGGTCACGCTGATCAATAAAAAGAACAAGCCGGTCATGGTGATCGGTTCCAGATAGCGGAACGTTTCCGAGCCGATGTTTTTCGCCTGCTGCATCAGCTCGACCACCGTGATGGCGGACAGCACGGGCGTGTCCTTGAACATGGCGACCAGATAATTGCCAAGCGCCGGAATGACCGGACGGATCGCTTGCGGGAGAATGACGCCGCTATAAGTGCGCCACGGCGACAGCGACAATGCGCAGGCCGCTTCCCACTGCCCACGCGCCACGCCATTCAATCCCGCTCGATAAACCTCGGACACGTAACACGCATAGTGGACTGCAATGCCGATGGTGCCCGCGGTCAGCGCCGACATCGTGAGACCGTAGAGCGGCGCCACATAGAACAGCACATAGACCTGGATCAGCAATGGTGTGCTGCGAATGAACTCGACAAAAAAGCCCGTCGTCCGTGCGACCGGCGCAATGGTGCTGCGTCGCAAGATAGCGAGCATCAGTCCAAGTACCAGGGCGATCGCGAAGCCCACCAGCGTGATGCCGATGGTGTACATGGACGCGCGCAGCAGGTCGGGGAGGATATGCGCCGCGTACTTGACGTCGAAAAAGGAATTCATTTCGCCATCCTCTGCATGGATTTAACACTGATGCCATGACTCACGCGGCGCTCGAAATGACGCATGATGGCGACCACGATCTGCGCCATGACGAAATAGATCACCAGCGTCAGCGCAAAAATCTCAGCGGTCTTGAAGGTCGCTTCGTCGAGCTGGCGCGCGCGGAAAGTGAGGTCGGAGAGGGTGATCAGCGAAACCAGCGAGGTCCCTTTCAACAACTCGATCATCAGATTCGTGGCTGGCGGCAGCGCGTTGATCATGGCTTGCGGCAAGACAATGCGACGCATCCTGGTCGACGCGGGCATGTTCAACGCAAGCGCCGCCTCGTATTGCCCGCCCGGGACTGAACGCAATGCGCCGCGCAGGATCTCGGAGCCGTAGGCGCCGTAATGCAAACCCAGCCCGACAATGGCGACGGTGAACGGAGTCAGTTCCAGATTGAACGGCGGCAAGGGCAACACGAAGAACAACCAGAATAGCTGTACCAGTAACGACGTTCCGCGAAATACCTCAACGTACACGTTGGCGGTCCAGCGCAACACGCGCCATGACGATGAGCGCAGGAAGGCGGCCATGCCGGCCATCACGATTGCCAGCAAGATACCGGATACCGCGATCTCGACCGTGACGAGCGTGCCCTTCATCAGCAGCGGCAAGAGTTCATGCAAGTCGCCCATGGCGTCCCTCGCTTAAGGCTTGAGGCGGTCCAAGCCGGCGGTTACCGGCTCGTCAAACGAAGACGGTCAACCGGCGCAGAGTTCCGCGGCCGTCTTGTCCGTCAGGTTGCTTTTATCGAAGCCGAAAGGTGCGACTGTCTTCAGATGATCCGGCGTACCGAGCCATGCCTTCAGTTGCTGGTTGACCGCGTCGCGCAGGTCGGTATCGTCCGGGCGGAAGGCGAGGGCGCCATAACCCGTGTGCTTGGGATCGTCGGTGAACTTGGGGATGGCTTCGACCGTCGGGCCCGCCTTGGCAGCGAGTCCCTTCATGGTCAGCGCGGTGCCGGCGGCAGCGTCGGCGCGGCCTGCACGCACGGCCTGCAACTGCGCAGTGGTATCGGGTACTTGCAGCAATTGCCCGTCCTTGACTCCGGACTCGCGCGCGTAGCCGAGCTCAACCGATCCCGCCATCACAGCCAGTTTCGCATCGGGATTTTTACCCACATCTGCGTAACTCTGCAGGTTCTTCGGGTTGCCCTTCAGCGTCAGCAGCGTGTCCTGGATTTGGTATTGAGGGTTGGCAAAGGCGACCTGCTTGCAACGCTCAGGCGTGACGTACATGCCGGCTGCAATGACATCGAAGCGGCCTGCGCGCAAGCCGGGAATGAGAGAACCCCACTCGGTGAGCACCGCATCGACTTGTCTGACGCCCAGCTTGGCGAACACCTTTTTCGCAATCTCGGGCGACTCGCCCGTGACGGTGCCGTCCGGCGTGGTATAGGCAAAGGGACTTTCATTCGCATAACCAATGCGCACTTCCCCGGTGCGCTGAATGCGCTGCAAGGTCGTTTCAGCGTTCGCTGTCGCCGCATGGGCCACCAACCCCGCCGCCGCAGCAATGGACAGCGCCCCCAGCATTCCAGACACTCGTTTGAGTTTCATGTCGATCCGTTTCCGTTTCCGTAGCGTGGTTGATTGCGCCGCCTGCGCGGCAATAGTGGCAAAAAATGCTCGCAAACCCTTGGTTTTATTCCAGATACGAGGTCACGTTACATCGCCATGAACGCAGCATACAAAGCCATATTTTTGTTCTAATTGCTCTAGGACAATAATTTTTGTGGCTGCTTCTGCGCCACTATGGGAGCTGCTAAATGGAGTGGAGGCGAAACGTGAACGAGCGTTGGCGTGACGCGGTGCGTACGGTGCATGGCGTCGAGTCTAAATACAAACGTCTGGTGAAAGCGATCGCGACGGACATCGAAAGCGCGGTTTTAGCGTCAGGCGCACGGTTGCCACCGCAGCGAGAGGTCGCGGCGGACCTGGCTATCAGCGTGCAGACCGTGACCAACGCGTATAAGGAACTGGAGCGGCAAGGACTGATTCGTTGCGAGGTCGGTCGAGGCAGTTTTGTTGCCGCGCGCGTAACCGAGACCATGTCGAGATACATGCTCGATACGGCCGAGCGTGAGGTCATCGACTTTTCCATTGCGCGAATCGTGCACACCCCCGAGCACGACGCCATGTGGCGCAAAGTGTGCGCGACGCTTGCCACCGTGGAGGATCAACCATGGATACGCGCGTTCCGGCCGATCGCGGGTTTTGAGCATCACCGGCAGGCGGGCGCCGCGTGGCTCGCCACGCTTGGCATGCCGGCGAATCCCGAGACGTTGCTGGTGACCAACGGCGCCGCCCATGGCATCTTCCTGGCGCTGGCGTCGTTCGTCGGTCCCGGCGACACCGTGCTCTGCGAGAGCCTGACCGACCACGGCGTGATTGGCTCGGCCAATGTGCTGGGCTTCACGCTCAAGGGCCTTGAGATCGACGAATACGGCATACGTCCCGAGCATTTCGAAGAAATGTGCGACAGCGAGCGTATCAGCGCGCTTGTCTGCACTCCGACACTGAACAACCCCACGGTAGCCTTGATGCCGGATTCGCGGCGCCGCTCGATTGCGCGCATTGCAGAGCGCTATGGCGTGTACGTGATCGAGGACGACGTCTATGGCGCACTGCCGGCCAAGACGCAGACTCCTATCGCCAGCTTGATTCCAGAGCTGTCGTTCTATTGCACGAGCATGACGAAGTCGGTGCTGACCGGCTTGCGAATCGGTTATCTCACCATGCCGCGACGTCTGGCGCTGCGAGCTGAAAGCGTGCTGCGCGTGAGCAGCTGGATGGCGAGCTCACCCATGGCCGAAGTCGCCACGCGCTGGATCATGGACGGGACCGCGCAACACCTGGTCCAGGTGCAGCGCGAGCGCCTCGCGACAAGACAGGCAATGGTGCGCGAGGTGCTTAGCCGCTATCTGCTGGGGAGTCACCCGCAAGCGTTGTCGGCGTGGTTGAAGGTGCCCGATTACTGGCAAGCGGACCGCGTCACGCGCGAGTTGCGCAAGCGTGAGATTGCAGTGACATCACCCGATCCGTTCCTTGTGCGTGGCGCCGAGAGGCCGAACGCGGTGCGCTTGTGCGTGGGCGCCGAAGTGGCGGACACAACCTTTAAAACCGCGCTTGAAACCATTGGAGAAGTGTTCGAGCAGTACCCGCATGTACACGACTTCAGCTGATCGGGCATCAACGTCCGGGCACTCGTTGCATTGATTGAACTAGGACATTAAAAAGCGCTTTTTAGGACATTAGACTCGATCGCATTCACTTCATCTTGCGATCCCGTCCATGCCTGTTCTCTCGCTTGCCGATGTCTATCGCGCGCGTCGCCGTATCGAGGGACGTGTGACACACACGCCGCTGATCGCGTCGGCGTCGCTGTCGCGAATCGCCGGCACAGAAGTCTATTTGAAGCTCGAAACCATGCAGCCGACCGGCAGCTTCAAGCTGCGCGGGGCGACTAACGCGTTGGCCGATCTCGCAGAGCGCGGCATCATGAAAGTGGTCACTGCATCGACGGGAAATCATGGACGCGCCATTGCGCATGCCGCGCGTGCGCTCGGCATGGAGGCGGCCGTGTGCATGTCGGCGCTGGTGCCCAAGAACAAGGTCGATGCCGTCACCGCACTTGGCGCGCGTGTGGTGATCGCGGGCAAGAGCCAGGACGAAGCACAGACGGAGGCGTTGCGTCTTGCCGGCGAGGAGGGCTTCGTATTCGTCCCGCCTTTTGACAACCTCAATGTGATTGCGGGGCAAGCGACGATCGGCCTGGAGATCATGGAGGCCTTTCCGGATACAGCGAGCATTGTCGTGCCGTTGTCGGGCGGCGGCTTGTTTAGCGGCGTTGCGTTTGCGGCCAAACGGATTTGTGCCGACGTCGCGATGGTCGGCGTATCGATGGAACGTGGCGCCGCCATGCACGCGAGTCTCGCGGCGGGGCGGCCAGTGCTTGTCGACGAAGTCGAGACGCTTGCAGATTCCCTTGGCGGTGGTATTGGCCTGGGTAACGAACATACCTTTGCACTGACGCAAGAACTTGTCGATAGCGTCGTGCTGCTGGACGAAGCGGCCATTGCGCGAGGCATTGTGCATGCGTATCAGGAAGAACGGCTTGTGATCGAAGGGGCCGCGGCGGTGGGCATCGCCGCACTGCTTGATGGACGTATCGAGCGCGTGGCGCTCAAGAGCGGTCCAGTCGTGCTGGTGGTGAGCGGCGCGAATATCGATATCGGCCTGCATCGCCGCTTGATCCAGGAGGCTTGACATGTCCGCCATCACCTTGCTCGGCGAAGCGCGGTTGCGTGCTCTTGTGCCACTCGATCTTGCCGCGATCGACCAGGTTGAGTCTGCGTTTCTCTCACTCGCGACGGAAGCCGTGGCCATGCCGCCGGTCCTTCGTCTCGACCTTCCGGAGCATGCCGGCGAAGTCGATGTAAAGACCGCCTGGCTGCCGCGTTTCGATAGTTTCGCCATCAAGGTCAGTCCCGGCTTTTTCAACAATCCTGCGCTCGGTCTGCCGAGTCTCAATGGCCTCATGCTGGTGCTGTCGGCACGCACCGGATTGACGGAAGCCGTGCTGCTCGACAACGGTTATCTCACTGCGGTTCGCACCGCTGCCGCAGGCGCGGTCGCCGCGCGCTGGCTCGCACGCAAGGACGCCAAGCGTGTGGCCGTGATCGGGGCAGGCGAGCAAGCACGCCTTCAGCTTGAGGCGGTCCGGCTGGTACGCGAGATCGACCACGTCACCGTCTGGGCACGCGACATGGAGCGTGCGCAGAGCTTCGCGAAGGGCACAAAGGGCATTCGCTGCGAGGTCGCCACAAATGTGCATGAGGCACTTGCACTCGCCGACATCGCCATCACGACTACACCAAGCCGCAGCCCCCTCATACACGCTGAAGACCTGCATCCCGGTTTGCATATCACCGCAATGGGATCGGACGCCGAACACAAGAATGAACTCGCACCAGCGGTTCTCGCCGCCGGACGCTATATCTGCGACCGTCTTCAGCAAACGCGCATTCTCGGCGAGCTTCATCACGCTATCGAGGCCGGCATGGTGGCAGAGGACGCCAGTTTTGCCGAGTTGGGGCACGTTGTTGCGGGCAGTCGCCAGGGGCGCACAGATGATGATGACATCACTATCTGCGACCTCACCGGAACAGGTGCACAGGACACAGCGATCGCCGCCTTGGCGCTGCAACGCGCGCGTGCGCAAAACGCGGGGATCATCTTTAACAACGACGTGACGCTCTGAGAGGGGACGATGTCATTCATGACGCAACAAACACAAGAGCAAGAGCAAGCAAGACGTGCAGCGGCACCCGCCGCACGCCTGTATTTTGAACAAAGCGAATTTGACGCACGCATTGCCAAGACGCGGCTAGCGATGCAAAAAGCGGAGATCGATCTGCTGATCGTCTCCGATCCCACCAACATGAACTGGCTCACCGGCTATGACGGGTGGTCGTTCTATGTGCACCAGTGCGTGCTTCTGCCAATGGAAGGGGAGCCGGTATGGTTCGGACGTGGGCAGGACGCGAACGGCGCGAAACGCACAGTCTTCATGCAGCACGACCAGATAACGGGCTACCCGGACCACTACGTGCAGTCACCAGTTCGGCATCCTATGGATTACCTGTCGCGGGAAGTGATTGCTGCGCGCGGCTGGGATACATGCCGGATAGGCGTGGAGAAGGACAACTACTATTTCAGCGCGGCAGCGTATGCATCTTTGACGCACCATCTGCCGCAAGCCACATGGGTCGACGCCACGGCGCTCGTCAACTGGCAGCGGGCGGTCAAGTCGTCTCGCGAGATCGAGTACATGCGCGTTGCCGCGCGGATTGTCGAGAAGATGCACGCTCGTATTCTTGAGCGGGTCGAACCAGGCATGCGCAAGAGCGATCTTGTCGCGGAGATCTATTCGGCAGGCATCACCGGCGTGGAGGGGTATGGCGGCGACTACCCCGCTATCGTCCCTCTGCTGCCCACAGGTTCAGATGCAGCCGCGCCGCATCTGACCTGGGACGACTCGGAGTTCAAGACGGGAGCGGGAACGTTCTTCGAAATTGCCGGCTGCTTCAGGCGGTATCACTGCCCGCAATCGCGCACGGTCTATCTCGGCCGTCCGCCGCAACATTTTATCGACGCGGAAAAGGCCATCGTTGAAGGCATAGAAGCAGGGCTTGCTGCAGCCAGGCCCGGCAACCTTTGCGAAGACATTGCCAACGCGTTTTTCGGGGTGCTGCGCAAATCAGGCATAGAGAAGGACAGCCGCTGCGGTTATCCGATCGGTGCGAGCTATCCGCCCGACTGGGGCGAGCGCACGATGAGCCTGCGCCCGGGGGACAAAACGGTCCTCGAACCCGGCATGACGTTTCACTTCATGCCGGGGCTGTGGCTCGACGACTGGGGCCTGGAAATCACGGAAAGTATCCTGATTACCGGCACGGGCGTGGAGACGTTCTGCAACACGCCTCGTCAATTGTTCGTGAAGGAGTAGCAATGCGTGCGTCACCCATTACGCCGACGGTGGATCTGGCAGCTGAAGGCGCGCAGCACGGGTTCCTCAAGCTGCCGTATTCCCGCGATGATTCAGCGTGGGGCGCCATCATGATTCCCATCACCGTGATTCAGCGCGGCGAAGGGCCGACCGTGCTCCTGACGGGCGGCAATCATGGCGACGAATACGAAGGTCCGATCGCGCTGTCCAAGCTTGCTTCAACGCTCAGGGCAAGTGACGTCACCGGGCGCGTGATTATCGTGCCCTTCATGAACTATCCGGCATTCAAGGCCGGCACGCGCACTTCGTCAGTGGATTCCGGCAACCTCAACCGGAGTTTCCCAGGCAGGGCGGATGGCACCGTCACAGAAAAAATAGCGGACTATTTCCAGCGGTATTTGCTGCCCATATCCGACTACGTACTCGATATTCACGCGGGCGGCCGCACGCTGGATTTCCTGCCGTTTGCCGCTATTCACGTATTGTCCGACGCCCAGCAACAGGCGCGGTGCGAAGCCGCAATGCGTGCGTTCGGCGCGCCTTATTCCATGCGCATGCTCGAACTCGATAGCGTTGGACTGTTCGACACCGCGGTGGAAGAAGCGGGGAAGGTGTTCGTATCCACCGAACTGGGCGGCGGCGGAACCGCGACAGCCGCAAGCGTGGCGATTGCCGAGCGGGGCGTGTACGGCTTTCTCGCGCATGCGGGGGTGATCGATCGGGAATGGATATCGCCACGGGACGACCTGCGCGGCAACAACCGCACGACGACACTGCTGGACATGCCGGATGGCACTTGCTACACCACCAGCGAGCACAGCGGCTTGCTCGAAATGTGCCGTCATTTAGGCGACTTTGTTGAAGAGGGCGACGTGCTCGCCCGTGTCTACGATGCCACGCGTACCGGTGCGCCTGCAGTTGAATATGTGGCGCGGCGCAGCGGCTTGTTAGCGGCGCGGCACTTCCCGGGACTGGTGCAGATCGGCGATACGGTCGCGGTGGTTGCCGATGTGATCGAAGGCCATATTCCGGTGGTCACCTGATCGTGGTGAAGCTCGACCGCTACGACATCGCTATCCTTCGCATCCTCGCGCGCGACGGCCGCATCACGAAATCGCGGCTGGCCGAGGAAGTGAACCTGTCGATTTCTCCAGCGTGGGAACGCGTGCGCAAGCTGGAGGAAAGCGGTGTCATCAAGGGTTATCGCGCGGAACTCGATTGGGTGGGCGCCATCAATGCGAGCCGGATTGTCGTGGAAGTAACCCTGGCAAAACACACCGCGCACGACATGCGTCGCTTCGAGGACCGTGTGCTCGCGGCGCCCGAAGTTGTTCAGTGCTACGCGACGGGCGGCGGCGTGGACTACGTGCTGCATGTGGTATCGCGCGATATCGATCATTACCAGCGCTTTATTGACTCCCTGTTGATGGATGAAATCGGCATTGAGCGCTATTTCACGTACATCGTCACGAAAGTCGTGAAGAGCATGCCGGACAGCATCCCGGACTGGGAATAGCGTGGAAGTAGCGACACATCCAGGAAATCTCGCGAGAACGGCCCGCAGGACAGAAAAAACCCGACGCATAGCGGGTCAAATCGAAAAAATCGCGCGGCGGCGAGGACGAAAATGAAGGTTATACAGTGCAATCAGGAGCCGCTCATGTTGTTGGGTCATCCCGTCCTTTTCAAGTCGCTTTGTTATGTCGATGGCCGCTGGATTCATAGCGACAGCGCGGCAACCATCGCCGTGCAGAATCCCGCCGACCAGGAGGTGATCGGTCACGTGCCCATGCTGGATCGCGCGCAAATAGAAGCAGCAGTCGGCGCCGCGCACCGAGCTTTCGAGTCCTGGCGATGGGTGCCGCAAGAGCGCCGGAGCGCGATCCTGCTGCGCTGGCACGAACTGATCCTGCGCCATCAACACGACCTGGCCGGCATTTTGTCGCTTGAACAAGGCAAGCCTTTGGCTGAATCAAGAGGAGAAATTGCCTACGCGGCGAGCTTCGTCGAGTGGTACGCCAACGACGCAAAACGCCTCTGCGGCCGCACGATTCCCACCCACATCAACGGCGCCCACCTCGGCACCGTGATGGAGCCGGCCGGCGTCGCCGCGCTGATCACGCCGTGGAATTTCCCGGTAGCAATGATCACGCGCAAGGCGGCTGCCGCCCTTGCCGCGGGGTGTACGGCGATCGTCAAGCCCGCGCACGAAACGCCTTTTTCGGCGCTCGCGCTGGCGCAACTAGCGGAAGAAGCGGGTTTTCCCGCAGGCGTATTCAACGTGGTGCTCGGCGAGCCGCAAATGGCGATGGAAACACTGGTACGCGATGTGCGCGTGCGGGCGGTCAGCTTCACGGGATCTACTCGTGTAGGTGGACTTGTCGCGCGTGCGGCAGCCGGGTCCGGCATCAAGAAACTGGCGCTGGAACTTGGCGGCAATGCACCGTTCATCGTGACGGAAGACGCTGATCTCGATCAAGCGGTCAGGGTGGCGATTGGCGCGAAGTTCCAGACGTCGGGACAGGATTGTTGTGCGGCGAACCGCATCTTCGTGGCGGCGCCATTGTATGAACAGTTTGTTCAGCAATACACCAAAGCGGTGCGCGCGTTGAAGGTCGGGCCGGCCTTCGAGGCGGGCGTGGAGGTCGGGCCGTTGATGCATCAGGCCGCCTTCGATACCACTGCTGCTCGCGTGGCCGACGCCCGGACAAAGGGCGCGCGCATTACCGCAGGCGGGCAGGCGCATGCGCTTGGCGGATGGTTCTTCGAGCCGACCGTGGTGGCTGACGCCGCACCCGGCATGCGTATTTACGATGAAGAAAACTTCGCGCCGACCTCGGCAATATCGTCGTTCAACACGCTGGACGAAGTGGTGTCCAAAGCTAATGACACTGAGCACGGACTGGCTGCTTACATTTGCGCCACGCGCATGGACACGATCTTTCAACTGGTGCGCCGGCTTGACTTCGCGATGATCTCGGTCAACGGCGTCAAGTTCACCGGTGCGCCCATCCCGTTCGGCGGCATGAAGGCGTCGGGCCTCGGCCGTGAAGGGGGATCGGAGGGTTTCGAGCCGTTCGTCGAAACCAAATATTTTTGCCTCGGCAACCTTGGCTTGCCGCTGAGCGCCACCGTTTAATGGAATCACAGAAATCCAGGGAGCAACTCATGACACAGCAACTCGAGCAACAGTTTAACGAAGATCGTGCACACTTCATGCATCCGTCGACCCATGCGCACGATCACGCAAGCGGTGCTCTTCCCGGCAAGATCATTCGTGGAGCGAAGGGTATTCGCATTGAAGATCATGAGGGCAAGAGTTATATTGACGCCTTCGCAGGTCTTTACTGCGTGAACATTGGCTATGGCCGCACCGAAGTGGCCGATGCGATCTACGAGCAAGCCAAGAAGCTGGCGTATTACCACACGTACGTGGGCCATTCCACCGACACCATCATCGAGCTGTCGTCGCGGATTATCGACTGGTCGCCGGCAGGGATGAAGAAGGTTTATTACGGCATGTCCGGTTCGGACGCGAACGAAACGCAGATCAAGATTGTCTGGTATTACAACAACGTGCTGGGCCGTCCGAACAAGAAGAAGATCATTTCCCGCGAGCGCGGTTATCACGGTTCAGGCATTGTGACGGGCAGCCTGACCGGTTTGCCGAGCTTTCATCAGCATTTCGATTTGCCGATCGACCGCGTGAAGCATACGGTCTGTCCGCACTGGTACCGGCAGGCGCCGGCCGGCATGAATGAAGCGCAGTTTGTCGCCTATTGCGTTGAAGAACTGGAGAAGCTGATCGCGCGCGAAGGCGCCGACACCATTGCTGCGTTCATTGGCGAACCGGTAATGGGAACGGGCGGCATCATTGCTCCGCCGGAGGGCTATTGGGCCGCGATCCAGCAGGTACTGAAGAAGCACGACATCCTGCTGATCTCCGATGAAGTGGTGTGCGGCTTCGGCCGCCTCGGCTCAAAAATGGGCGCGCAGCACTACGGCATGCAACCCGACCTGATCACGGTCGCGAAGGGTCTTACAAGCGCCTATGCGCCGTTGTCGGGCGTGATTGTGGGCGAACGGGTGTGGGACGTGATCGAGAAGGGCTCGCAGGAACATGGTGCAATGGGACACGGCTGGACCTATTCGGGCCACCCCATTTGCGCGGCTGCCGCTATCGCCAACCTGAACATCCTTGAGCGCGAGAACTTGACGCAGAACGCGGCCGATGTCGGCGCTTATCTTGGCGCGCAGTTGCATGCTGCATTCGACCAGCATCCGCTAGTGGGTGAAGTGCGTCAGACCGGCATGCTGGCCGCGGTTGAATTCATGGCCGACAAGGCAGGACGTAAGCCTTTCGATGCAGCGTTGAAGGTTGGACCGAAGGTATCGGCGGCTGCGCTGCGTCGTGGGGTGATCGCGCGGGCCATGCCGCACGGCGATATTCTCGGCTTCGCGCCGCCGCTTGTGACCACGCGGGCAGACGTGGACGAGATTGTCGGTATCGTGCGAGAAGCCGTGGATGAAGTCGCTACGCAGACGATTGCTTAACGTTGCATCAAGTCCGTATCAAGTCGTATCACGCTCTGTTCAGGCATCAATGAGTCTGGCCGCCGGGTTTGTCCCGGCGGTTTTTTTTCGTGCTGCACCAGAACAGTTCGACACGACACTGTTCGCCGCAGCCACGCGATGTTTCATTGCAACGCAACATCCACATAGCACCACGACGCGCAACCTCGGCTTGCACGCTTCTCTCAATCTTCTCTCAATCTTCCGGATTGGCGATATCACTGGCGACTATCTGTTTTCCATGCATGACTGCCGCCTCGCGGGCTGCTTCTCGCGAGGGATACGGTCCCAGCACCGGTGACCCCTGGAACGGGAACAACATGCGGCCGTCGGTTTTTCTAATAACCTTTAGTGT
>DASYLW010000414.1:0-4877 GCA_036009385.1 Caballeronia sp. | reverse complement strand
TTGTCGGAGAACGAGGATTTCGCGCGGGCTTGCGAGAAGGTCGGGCTGGTGTTCATCGGACCGCCGGTCGAGGCCATTTCCGCGATGGGATCGAAGGCCGCTGCCAAGGCGCTGATGCAATCGGCGTCTGTCCCGTTGGTGCCGGGATATCACGGCGACAGCCAGGACCCGGCGTTGCTGCAAAAAGAAGCGGACGGTATTGGCTATCCCGTGCTGCTGAAAGCAAGCGCGGGCGGCGGCGGCAAGGGCATGCGCGTGGTCGAGAAAAGCGCGGATTTTGCGTCGGCGTTGTTGTCATGCAAGCGCGAAGCCGCGAGCAGTTTCGGCAGCGATCGTGTGTTGATCGAAAAATATTTGCAGCGTCCGCGGCATGTGGAAGTCCAGGTATTCGCCGATCAGCATGGCAACGCCGTGTATCTCTTCGATCGTGATTGCTCGGTACAGCGACGCCATCAAAAGGTATTGGAGGAAGCGCCTGCGCCCGGCCTCTCGGATGAGGTGCGTAAAGCCATGGGCGAAGCGGCCGTCGCGGCCGCACGCGCGGTGAATTACGTGGGGGCGGGCACCGTCGAGTTCATCATGACCGGCGACGGCCAGTTCTATTTCATGGAGATGAACACACGGCTGCAGGTCGAACATCCGGTGACCGAAATGGTGACCGGCCTCGATCTGGTCGAGTGGCAACTTCGCGTGGCGAGTGGTGAACGGTTGCCTTTGTTGCAGGATCGGTTGAAGGTGAACGGCCACGCGATCGAAGCGCGTATCTATGCGGAGAATCCGTCGCGCGGATTCTTGCCATCGACGGGAACGCTGAAGCATATGCGTCTGCCCGAAGCGGTCGAATTTCAGTTGAATGGAAACGTGCGCATTGATAGCGGCGTGCGTGAAGGCGACACCATCACCCCGTTTTACGATCCGATGATCGCCAAGCTGATCGTGCATGGCCATGATCGTGACGATGCATTGCTGCGCATGGCGCTGGCGTTGAAACAATGCGAGGTGGTGGGGCCGTCGACGAATATCGAGTTCCTGCATCGGATTGTGGTCAGCGTTCCTTTCTCGGCGGGTGATCTCGATACGGGTCTTATTGAACGTCATCACGACACGTTGTTTGCACCGTCGACGGTGCCAAAAACACAAGCGCTTGCGTTGGCTTGCGCTGCGCTGCTCACGCGTGAGGGCGGCGAGGCGCACGGTGTGTCGCCGTGGGATGCGTTGTCCCACTGGCGCATGAGTGGTGGCTACACGCAGGCGTTGAACTGGCGCCAGGTCGGTTCGGACGATGCAATTCTGGCCGTCTTTACCCGCGATTCAACGTCAGGCCGCGCCGATAACAAACAACTCGAACTGCTCGGTGAAACGCTCATGTTCGACTGGTCGCATGGGGATGAGCCTCACGCATTTATCGTTCTGATCGGCGATAAGCGGATCAAGGGTCGAGTGTTCATCGACGGTGATGTGTTCCATGTGTTCTATGCCGGCGCGTCGCTGGCGTTCGAATGGCAGAACCTGCTGGCGCATGCCGCCGATGCCGAGCATGGCGAAGGCCGTTTGACGGCGCCGATGCCGGGCAAGGTGATCGCGGTGCTGGTGGAGGCGGGTGCGGTGGTCGAGAAGGGTGCGCCGCTGCTGGTGATGGAAGCCATGAAAATGGAGCACACTATTGTTGCGCCAGCGGGCGGCACGGTGGGCGAGATTTTGTTTAGCGTTGGCGATCAGGTTACCGATGGCGCTCAGCTATTGGTGATGGAAGTGCAGCCCGCGAAATGACGTTGCACATAGTTTCGCGCGTCATTTCGTCTTGAAGCTCCCTAGTAGCGTTTCTTCAGTTTCCGTCTTCACGATAATCTCCACGCGCCGGTTCAACGCACGCCCTTCGGGCGTGTCGTTGGTCGCGATCGGTTGCGAGAATGCGATCCCTTTCGTCTTGATACGCGCAGCGGGAACGCCGCGTGCGACCAGCGCATCGCCCACGGCATTAGCGCGAGCCGTGGACAGTGACTGGTTGTAGTCGAACGGGCCGACGTTGTCCGTGTGCCCTTCGACCATGATAGGGCGTGTGCTGCGCTTGAGGAGCACGGCTGCACGATTGAGCACGGCGATGCTTTCGGGGCGCATGGAGGCTTCGTCGAAGTCGAATAGCGCCGATTCCTGAAGCCGCAGCTCCACGCCCTCGCGCACCGGATGGACGACAATGCCGACCTTCTGGTTGAGCGCTTCTTCCTTCGACCGATTCAGGCCGGACGCGCAACCGGCGAGCAAGGCCGTTGTTGCACACGCGTTGACAATCGTTTGGATAGCTTTCACTGCATGTCTCTTGAACGGATGCCGGGGCGGGGGTTCCGATTATAGGGAAATGAAATTGCCGAAGTGTGAAATTAGAACAACACGCGGAAAGCCGGTTGAAAGCGCTTTGGCCCTGATTCTGGCCGATAGCGGCCCGACTTACAATGCAGGGTCGGTACTCAGTGGGTTATGCGCTTAAGACTCGCACTGAAGACTCGGAAAGACTGGATTTGAAGCAGGCTTGTGGGCTTTCACTTAAAGAAGAAATAACAAGGGTGTTTTATATGATTCCACGCGATGAAACCTCTGCGGACGAAAAGGACCGCACGCGGCGTGTGCAACGAACCGCGTCGGGGTTGTTGTACGCGGTGCTCGTCGCCGTCGCGATCTGGATGATCCGCGACTTCATTCCTGCGGTCGTGTGGGCAGCGGTCATCGCCATTGCGTTATGGCCGTTGCTGACCTGGCTCGAGCAGCGGCCGATGTTCAAGAAGCACCGAACCTGGCTCGCGGTGGTTTTGACCGTCGTGATCGGACTGGTATTCGTGGTGCCGTTTATCCTGGTCGCGGCGCAGGCGGGAAGCGAGGCCCGCGACTTGATACGCTGGTTTCAAGAATCGCTGCGCACGGGCATTCCCATGCCTGATCTTGTCAATCATTTGCCCGGCGGATCGGCTCAGATATCGGCGTGGTGGCAAGAAAATCTTGCTACGCCGCTGAGTGCTTCACCGGCGGTGAAGAATTTTCATAGCGCGACGGTGGTTGCCATGACCCGGCACTTTGGCGGCAGGGTGGCGCACGGTCTCGTCGTGTTCGGTTTTATGCTCGTTACGCTCTTTTTCTTGTTCAAGGCGGGGTCGAGGCTCGGTGAACAGTTGCTTGAAGCGTCGAGGCGCGGGTTCGGTTCGGATGGCGCGTCGCTTGCGCGAAGGATGGCCGAGTCGGTTCGCAGCACGGTGACGGGATTGGTGGTGGTGGGTCTGGGTGAAGGCGCGTTACTTGGCGTGGCCTATGCGGTGACCGGTGTGCCGCATGCCACGTTGCTTGGCATGCTGACCGCCATCGCCGCTATGCTGCCGTTCTGCGCGCCGATTGTGTTCATTGGCGCGGCATTGTGGCTGCTCGCTCATGGCTCAATGGCGGCGGCTGTGTGCGTCGCGGTGTTCGGGTTTGTGGTGGTATTCGTGGCCGAGCACGCTGTGCGGCCGGTGCTGATCGGCGGCGCGGCAAGGTTGCCGTTTTTGCTGGTGCTGTTCGGGATTCTGGGTGGGGCCGAAACGTTCGGATTGGTGGGGCTGTTTATTGGACCGGCGTTGATGACGATTCTGGTCGTGCTTTGGAACGACTGGGTGCATTAAAGGGGTGAATCGAAACTAGACGAGCGCAGCTCGCAGCAGGGGCTACGCCTCGCTGGCTGTGGGGCGAAGCCAGGCCAGGACGGTCCGTCCCTGTGGCTCGTAGTGCGTCCCGAAGCGCACCAGGCCGCGCTTTCTCAGGTGGCAGGTCATCTCGTAGCTGACAACCATTCCGGGTTGCGCGGGCATCAATTCCAGGTCTATTGAACGGATGCGCGGCTCATAGACCAGCAGCGTGGCTTCCATCTGGGCCTTGAGTTGATGCGCCGACACGGGCAGATTTCTGTAGACCGTGGTTAGATCAGGGAGCCCGTAGTTGGGCAGGTGTTTGAGCGTTCCCGCGCGAGTGTTCAGAATGCGCCTGAGGTTCTCCAGCACGCTCAAGATCTCGAGCGTGTTGTCGTCGTGGTCATCGAGTGCGTCGCCGTTGATGTGGCCGAGCAGCATGTCGTAAAGAGAAGGGCCGGATCTCGTCATGGCTTCAGGCGAGGCAGGTTGGCCAATTGCGCATCAAGCGATTGCCCTAACGTGAACCAGATCAGGGCTGTCGTAACGCATACGATGCCAGCAACGGTCCAAGGTGAGAGCCGGCGTAACCAATCAAGACGGGTGCTGCTAACACTATCAATTATCAGGTTTGCGCGTCGCGGTTCCGCTCTCGGAATGCGCTCATTCAACAAAGCCGCCAACTCGGCGCGCCGGAGTTCACTGTCGTTCGCGTAGCGTCCGAGAAACCCGAGACCAAGGATCGTTGCATAGCACTCCAGGAGTGCCACTTTAGGTGGTGTCTCCTGCGCCCGAACCGCAATTCGTTCATAGATCCGATCGCCGGCGTCATGATTCCCAAAACGTTCGACTTGCAGGGGTTGAGCATCCCATTTCGACCGTTCGTCTTCCGGTAGATATCGCAGTGCCGTCTCGTCCAGCAGTCCGCATTGCGCGTAGACAGCGTCTTCCCTTACGTCATTGGCGAATTGCTTCGCCTGCAGTGCCCGATCGAAATCATCGACCACTTGCAGGCAGCGTTTGCGCAACTCGAAGGCAGACTCCTCCGCCGTGTCTTGAGAAAGCAAGGAGACTTCGAGGGCGGTATCGCGGAACAGTGCGCGCATTGAAGCCCCTTGGGGTTCGCGCTGAGTTGCCCCGTTCAAGACGTCAGCACCGCGTAGAGTTCAAACGATGCATCGGGCAAGGTGCTCGGAAGATAGACATGGCATGCACGCGCTGCCAGCATTC
>DASYLW010000413.1:0-1742 GCA_036009385.1 Caballeronia sp. | reverse complement strand
CCAGCTGCCGGATTGCATACGTCGGCATGAAGAGCACGAGGTAGGTCGCCACCGTGCCCAGTACCACCGTTCCGATGGCGATCAGCAAGCGTTCCTTGTTCAACGCGAAGGTGTCGCGCAAAGGGGTAGTCGTAGTGATGGTGGCGAGGAATTCGGGCGTTTCATCGAGACGAGTGCGGATGTAGTACGCCACCGGTCCGATCAGCAAGCCGAAAATGAACGGCACACGCCAGCCCCATGAGCTCATCTGTTCCGGCGAAAGGTTGCCGGTCAGCACGACGCCAAATATCGCTGCCAGGAGCGTGGTCAGGCCTTGGCTTGCGACCTGCCAGCTTGCGAAGAAACCGCGCCGGCCGGGAACGTGTTCGGCCAGGAACGCCGTCGCGCTGCCAAACTCGCCGCCGGCCGAAAAGCCCTGCATCAGGCGCGCGAGCACCAGGATCAACGGCGCGGCAACCCCGATGGACGAATACGTAGGCAACACGGCGATGATGAACGTGCCCATCATCATCAGCAGGATGGACAGCGTGAGCGCGGCCTTTCGCCCCGCCCTGTCGGCATACGCGCCAAGTACGATGGCTCCGAGCGGTCGCATGAAAAACGATACGCCGAACGTCCCGAGTGTCAGCAGGATGGACACCGAGTCGTTGCCCGACGGGAAAAACAATTTCGAGATCACGACCGCGAAGAACCCGTAGACCACGAGGTCGAACCATTCGAGCGCGTTGCCTATGGACGCTGCCACCACCGCGCGCCACGCGGCCGGGCGGATGATCGGGACTGCTGCGGGCGTACTGCTCATGCATTTCTCCATGTCTTGTCGGTATGACGGGCTGTCGGCCAAAGCGCAAACGCTGCCGACTGTGCCACACCGAAATCCGGATCGTAATGCTCGCAATACCGGGGGCGAAAAAAAACCGCTTCGGCCAGAAGCGGTTTTCATGTCTGGCAGGGAAGCGCCAGCGGGAAAGAACGTCCGGCTTACTGCTTCACGCCTTCGGCCTGAATATGCAGCGTCGTCTTCATCTTGAAGCCGTACGCCTTGCCGTAGTCCACACCGAAGTCACCACGGTCAAACGTAGCCGTCGATTCCGTGCCGCACACTTCCTTCTTCAGCATCGGATGCATGATGCATTTGAACGATTCGATCTTCAGGTTCACCGGCTTCGTCACGCCATGCAGCGTCAGCTCGCCAATCACTTCCACCGGCACATCGCCCTTGAACTTCATCGACGTGCCCTTGTAGGTCGCCGTCGGGAATTTATCGGTGTCGAAGAATTGCGTGCTCTTCAGTTCGCCATTCAGCTTTTCATTGCCGATATCGATCGACGTCATGTCGATGGTCGCGTCCAGCGTTCCTTTCTTCGCCGCGCGATCGAGCGTCACCGTGCCGCTGCCCTTTGTGAACTTGCCGCGCCAGACCGAGAGACCGCCAAAGTGATCGGTTTCGAAGCTCGGCGATGTGTGACCCGGGTCGAGCTGATACGTCGCTTCCTCAGCCATCGCGTTGAACGAAACGGCCGCGAAAAGCGCGCCGGCGGCTGCAATCAGTAGGTTCTTTTTCATGAGTTTTCCAGAATAAATGTGAGGATCGGTGAGCGCTTATTTGCGTGGCTTATTTCTTCGTTGCGACGAGGTGGAACTTGATGACGACTTCGTCGGCGACGACCGAGGTGTCTTTCCATTCGCCCGAGCCGACATCGAACTGCGTGCGTTTGATGGGCAATGAACCATCGAAGGTT
>DASYLW010000412.1:0-3458 GCA_036009385.1 Caballeronia sp. | reverse complement strand
CGGATTAGCATCGCGGCTGTTGCGCGAGAGGCCGGGTTAAGCAATTCGACGATACACAACCGATATCCAGACATCGCTGAACGCGTGCGCGCACTTCATGTTAAGACGAGCAGACATTAGAGAAAACCGCTTCCCGACAGTACCGATGTGCTTCAACGAAAGCTCAAAGAAGCACGCCAAGCGATCGAGCAGCTGAAAAGCGATCTGGTGAAATCACAGTCGATCAACCTTCGCTTAGCCAAAGAAAACGAACAGCTGACCGCTCGCCTGAAAAAAGCATCTCAGTGAGCCGAACTCAACCCTCGGCAGCGAACGCGATGCTCACTTGCTGCAGGCGCAGCCGATCGTCACCATGCACATATCGCGAGGTCGTCGCGATCGATGCATGCCGAAGGTTATCGCGAACGCTGCGCAGTTCCACGCCACGAGCGAGTGCGCGCGTCGCATGAGTATGTCGAATCCAATGGGGGCTGGCTTGCTCGAGTTTGTGAGCCCCAACGGAATCCATCGGTCGGATCTGTTCGGCAACGAGACGGAAGAATCGCTTTAGCACGGCGCGAAGGCGCGTCCCGGAAATGCTCACCGAATGATCGCGGCCGAGTGCGGGCACAAGCGGTAGGCTCCGACTGCAATCGCGCGGGTCATCCTGCAGTCCTCGCTGATGAAAATAGGTTTGAAGGGCTTGCATGGCAAGCGGGGGCAAAGCGACTCGTGCGCTGCGGCGACCCTTCCCAACCACGCGAAGCCAGATGTCCGCAGTGTCGCCGAAGATGACGTCGCCGATCCGCGCGTGAATCAACTCGTTCGCACGCAGGCCGGTCGCCAGCTGGAAGTCGAGGATGAAGCGCAGCCGTTGTGCTGCCTCGAGCGACCAGCCATGTTGTGTTGACAGATCATTGGCAACATGCCGAGCGAATTGCCACTCGTCGTCATGAAGCGATCGCACGCGTCTGGAAGCGGTTGCTCGCGTGGAACCTGCGCTCAAGCCGGCGAACGGATTGGCAACCACGTATTGTTGCTCGACCAGCCACCGGAACATGGCTGAGAGCACCGACAATGCGTAGGCAACAGATGAGGGACTTAAACGTCCGAATAACGGGCACCATCCATCAGACAGACGCGTTTGCCGCGGACCGACCATTGATCTCGTGGCTCAGGGGAGCGCAGGAACATTCGGTAGGCAATGGCGTCGCTGGTGTTCAACGATGAAAGCGCTCGCTTGCGCTCAACATTGGCCCAGAGTAAGAGCCGTTCGGCTTCCTTGCTGTCAACGCCGACTGAAACCTGACCCACATTTCTCGGTTTCGCCGAAGTAAATCTGACCCACCTGGGTCCTGTATCACGCGTCCGCTTTCGCGCTCGCCCGCGTGGTCGTTTGTCCCGCCTTTCTCTTGTCCTTCAATCTATAGCTCTCACCGCTGATTTGCACGATGTGAGCGTGATGTAAAAGCCTGTCGAGCATCGCTGCCGTCAGCGTCTGGTCGTCGGCGAACGCGCTCGCCCACTGTGTGAACGGCAGGTTGCTGGTCAGCACGATCGAACCGCGCTCGTAGCGTTTGGCGACAACATTGAAGAACAGGTTTGCCTCTTCACGTCCAAACGGCAGATAGCCGATTTCGTCGATGACCAGCAGCCTCGGTCCGATAACCGCGCGATTGAAGAACTCCCGCAAGCGGTTTTGCTGCCGTGCGGCGGCCAGTTGCATCATCAGGTCGGCGGCCGTGATGAAGCGCGTCTTGATGCCCGCCTGCGCCGCGCGGTACGCCAGTGAGGTCGCAATGTGGGTCTTGCCGACTCCGGACGGCCCGAGCAGCACGACGTTCTCGGCGCGCTCGATGAACGCCAGACTCGCCAGCTCTTGAATCTGTGCACGCGGCGCGCCGCTGGCAAAGCCGAAGTCGTATTGCTCCAGCGTCTTGACGCCGGGCAACGCCGCCAGCTTCGTGAGCACCTGACGCTTGCGCTGCTCGCGCGCACCAAGCTCCGCTTGCAGGAGCTGTTCAAGGAAGTCGGCCATACTCGAATCGGTCGTTGCACTGCGTTGTGCGAGCGGCGCCCAGTCGGTAGCGACGCAATCGAGTTTAAGTTGTGCGCACAACTCGGCGATGCGTTCATATTGCAGATTCATGCGCTGGCCTCCAGCAACGCGTCGTAGACCGCCAGCGGATGTTGCAGGCTCTCGCGCGGCAGTACCCGGCGGTTGTCCGGCACAGTGAGCGCGGGTGCCTGCGCCGGCAACGGCAGGAGCGCCGTCTGCTCAGCGGCAAGCAGCACCGCGGGACGCTCGCCCGTCGTCGCGTGACGGCGCGTGTTGGCAACCTCTGCCAGCCATCGGCCGATGTGTGCATTGGCGGCGTCTACATCGAGCTTCAATCCTGACGACTTGAGCGTCGCGGCAAGCGGCACGACAAAGCTCTCCTTGAGATAGCGGTTAAAGCGTTCGACCTTGCCTTTGGTCTTCGCCCGATACGGACGACACACCTTCGGCCTGAAGCCGTAAGTCTGCGCCAGCGCAAGCAATTGTGGGTTCCAGCGATGCTCGCCCTCGCCGAATGCATCGCGTTCGATGATCACTGACTTCGCGTTGTCGAACAGCACATGTTCCGGCGTGCCGCCGAAGTAGACGAGCGCTTCACGCAGACATTCGCACAGCGTCGCGGCGTCCTCGCGCGCGGTGAACCGCACGAAGCTCGCGCGGCTGTAACCCATCGTCGCGACCAGCGCGAGCAACGGATCGCGTCCCCGCCGGATAACGGTGAAATCGGCCTGCATCTGCTTGCCGGGCGCAGTCTCGAAGCGCACTACCGGTTCGGCTTCGGGACGCTTGTGGGGCACCAGGAACGCCTTGAGCTGACTGATGCCACCTTCGTATCCAGCGTCCTGCAATTCGCGTAGCAAAACCGTCGCCGGAATCCAGTGCGGCCGCGCGGCGGCGACGCGCTCCAGCAGATAGTCCTTGAACGGGTCGAGCTTCGTCCCGCGCGGCTCACGCGGGCTGTAACGGTTCGCCTGTTCGTCTCTCAGATAGCGGCGCACGGTGTTGCGCGATAAACCCATTTGCCTCGCTATCTCACGCACCGTCGTCCCGCGTCGGGCCAATACCTTGATTTCCACTGCTTGCTCCTGAGTCAACATCGGCGGCAAAAGCCGCCATCGTCTCCCAGGTGGGTCAGGTTTACTTCGGCGAGGGGGTCATTTTTACATCGGCGCTAACATCACGCGACGGTGGTGCAAACGTGGTCCTGGCAAGATGAATGATGTAGATTCCGGGTCGTTGGTATACGGCGAAGACTCGCTGACGCAAGCCTGGGCGCGTCGCCACCAGGAATGAATGGAAACGTGATCGGTAGTCGTGCCAAAGCGGATCAGTGACCATGGTGAATGTGTGGCGGTGCACGCGGCAGTGCGCCAGGCAGAAAGGTTTCGATGCAGACCATGTGGCCTTTGCCGCAGACGGG
>DASYLW010000411.1:0-8040 GCA_036009385.1 Caballeronia sp. | reverse complement strand
GACGTAGCCGATCCCAAGAAAGGGATCGCAGCGGCGCAGCAACTGGTGGCCGATCACGTGGTGGCGGTGGTCGGACATTTGAATTCGGGCGTGTCGATTCCGGCATCGAAGATCTATAGCGACGCGAACGTGGCGCAGATCTCGGGTGCGACGACCAATCCCACGTTCACGCAGCAGGGATACAAAACGACGTTCCGTGTAGTGCCGACGGATGAGCGCCAGGGACCGGTGCTTGCGACCTACGCGCTCAAGACGTTGCACGCGCGGAAAATCGTGGTCGTCGATGACGCCACGCTCTACGGCCGTGGTCTCGCGAACGAGTTTGCGAAAGCCGTGGTCGCTGGCGGCGGGCACATCACGGGGCACGAAGTCACCAGCGAAAAAGCGCGTGATTTCAAGGCGATCCTGAACAAGATCAAGCGCGGCCAACCGGACGCGGTCATGTTCGGCGGCATGGACGTGACCGGCGGACCGTTTGCCAAGCAGGCTGCGGCAATGGGCATCAAGGCAAAGATTCTTGGCGGCGATGGCATGTGTTCAACAGACATGGCCACGCTCGCGGCCAACGCGGCTTCGAACGTGGTGTGCTCGGAACTCGGTACGGACGTGTCGAAGCTGGACAAGGGCGGGGATTTCGCGCAGCGCTATGCAGCCCGATTCCATCTGCCGGTCCAGAGCTATGCGCAGTTCACCTATGACGCCGTGTATGTGATTGTCGACGCCATGAAGCGGGCGAATTCGATTGAAGCACCGAAGGTGCTGGCCGCGATTGCCTCGACGGACTTCAACGGCCTGACAGGGCACATTGCATTCGATGACAAGGGAGATCTGAAAGGCGGTGGTGCAATTACGCTAATCGATTTCAAGGATAACAAGAAGAACGTCATTGACGTCGTTACGCCGTAAACCTGTGCTGAAACGCCGCGCGGCGAATGCACATCCGGTTGAGCAATCCCTCGATACGTAGTCACTTTCGGACGTTTTAAAGTTTTTTTTCAAGTACGCGCGGTGCGGTTGCGTTTTTTTCTTCCCTTCGGTTTATCGGCCAGCGATAAAGCGTAAATCTAGTCGCACGGGCTAAGGAGCCTTCAATGGATATCTTCATCCAGCAGATTATCAACGGGCTGGTGCTTGGCAGCGTCTACGCCATCATCGCGTTGGGTTACACGATGGTGTACGGGATTCTCGGCATCATCAACTTCGCTCACGGAGACGTGCTGATGGTCGGCGCCATGGTCGCGCTGTCCGCCATCGGTGTCATGCAGAACCACTTTCCAGGCATGCCGTTATCGCTGGTGCTGGTCATCGCGCTACTGGTCGCCGCAGTCGTCTGTGCGCTGGTCGGCTACACCATCGAACGCGTGGCTTACCGGCCTTTGCGCAAGGCGCCGCGTCTCGCGCCGCTGATCACGGCTATCGGCGTATCGATTCTTCTCCAGACGCTGGCCATGATGATCTGGGGCCGCAATCCGCTGGCCTTCCCGCAACTGCTGCCGACCGATCCGATCAACGTGATCACCGCAACAGCCGATCGTCCGGGCGCCGTCATTTCGATGACGGAAATCGTGATTATCGTGGTGGCGTTCCTCGTGATGGGCGGCCTGCTGCTGCTCGTGCACAAGACGAAACTGGGCCGCGCGATGCGTGCCATTGCCGAGAATCCGGGCGTCGCGAGCCTGATGGGGGTCAACCCTAATTTCGTGATCTCCGCGACCTTCATGATCGGCTCTGCGCTCGCGGCGCTGGCCGGCGTGATGATCGCCTCCGAATATGGCAACGCGCACTTCTACATGGGCTTCATCCCCGGGTTGAAGGCGTTCACGGCGGCGGTGCTGGGAGGGATCGGCAACCTGGGCGGCGCGATGGTGGGCGGCGTGCTGCTCGGCCTGATCGAACAGCTCGGTGCCGGGTACATCGGCAATTTGACCGGTGGCGTGTTCGGCAGTAACTACCAGGACGTGTTCGCGTTCATCGTGCTGATCATTGTGCTGGTGTTCCGTCCGTCCGGCCTGCTCGGCGAACGTGTCGCAGATCGCGCTTAAACAGGGGAGACCAAGCATGACTTCAATTCAACCGATCGAGCCGTCGACCACGCTCATCCCTCAAAGAAAGACCGCGAAAAACTATGCCGTCACAGTGCTGGTCACCGCGCTTGTGATCCTCGCCCCCATGCTGATCGGCGCGGCCGGCGGCAATTACTGGGTCCGCGTGCTCGACTTCGCGATGCTGTACGTGATGCTGGCGCTCGGCCTGAACGTGGTGGTGGGTTTTGCCGGGCTGCTGGACCTGGGCTACATCGCGTTTTATGCGGTGGGCGCTTATGTGGCTGCGTTGCTTTCCTCGCCGCAACTCAGCACGCAGTTCGAGTGGATCGCGCATCTGTTCCCCAATGGCCTGCACACGCCGTTCTGGATCATCGTGCCGTGCGCGATGGCGCTGGCGGCCACCTTCGGCGTGTTGCTCGGTGCGCCAACGCTGCGTTTGCGCGGTGACTACCTGGCTATCGTGACCTTGGGCTTCGGGGAAATCGTCCGGATCTTCATGAACAACCTGGATCGTCCGGTCAACATCACGAACGGGCCGAAGGGGATTACCGGGGTTGATCCGGTGTCGCTGTTTGGTTTTGATTTATCGAAGTCCCATTCGTTGTTCGGGTTCAACTTCCCCTCGGTCTACAACTACTACTACCTGTTCGTGCTGTGTTCGCTGTTCGTGATCTTCGTGTGCGTACGCTTGCAGCATTCGCGTATTGGCCGCGCGTGGGCCGCGATCCGCGAAGACGAAATCGCCGCCAAGGCGATGGGCATCAACACCCGTAACGTGAAACTGCTGGCCTTCGCGATGGGTGCGTCTTTCGGCGGTTTGTCGGGCGCGATGTTCGGTACGTTCCAGGGCTTCGTCTCGCCGGAATCGTTCACTTTCTGGGAGTCCATCGTGGTGCTGGCCTGCGTGGTGCTCGGCGGCATGGGTCACATTCCTGGCGTGATCCTGGGCGCGGTGCTGCTGGCCGTATTCCCCGAATTCCTGCGCTCGACCATGGGCCCGCTGCAGAACTTCATCTTCGGTCACCAGATCGTGGACACTGAAGTCATCCGCCAGTTGCTCTACGGTCTCGCGATGGTGCTGATCATGTTGTATCGCTCGGAGGGCCTGTGGCCGTCTCCGAAACACGAAGACAAGATCGCGAAAATTGCGAAGCGCGCTGGCAAGAAGCCGGTGCGTGCCTGAGCCCCGAGAGAGCGGAGAAAAAACAATGAGCGATAAACCCATTCGACTGTCCGTGAAGGGCGTGAACAAGCGCTTTGGCGGCTTGCAGGCATTGGCCGAAGTTGGCCTGGAAATCAGGGAAGGCGAGATCTACGGCCTGATCGGCCCGAACGGCGCAGGCAAGACCACGTTCTTCAACGTGATCACGGGCCTCTACACACCCGATTCGGGCGCGTTCGTGCTCGACGGTACGCCGTACACACCGACCGCCGTGCATCAGGTGGCGAAGGCGGGCATTGCGCGCACCTTCCAGAACATTCGTCTGTTCGGCGGCATGACGGCGCTCGAGAACGTGATGGTCGGACGCCATGTGCGCACGAAGCACGGCCTGATCGGCGCCGTGTTGCAGACGCCGTCCGAGCGTCGTGAAGAGAAGGAAATCAAGGAGCGCGCGCTGGAGTTGCTGGAGTACGTGGGCGTGCTGCAATACGCGGACTACACGTCGCGCAACTTGTCGTACGGGCACCAGCGCCGCCTGGAAATTGCGCGTGCGCTCGCCACCGATCCGAAGCTGCTCGCACTCGATGAACCCGCCGCCGGCATGAACGCGACCGAGAAGGTCGAACTCACGCGCCTGCTCGACAAGATTCGCAGCGACGGCCGCACGATCCTCTTGATCGAACACGATGTGAAACTGGTGATGGGATTGTGCAACCGGATGACGGTGCTCGATTACGGCAAGGTGATCGCCGAGGGTCTGCCGCAGGACGTGCAGAAGGATCCGAAGGTGATCGAGGCTTATCTCGGGGCAGGGGTTCACTGATGGCTACGACGAATGGTGCGAACGCTAATGGCACGAACGGCGCAATGTTGAAGATCAAGGGGCTGCAGGTCAGCTATGGCGGCATTCACGCCGTCAAGGGCGTGGACCTGGAAGTGGGCAAGGGCGAACTCGTGACGCTGATCGGTGCAAACGGCGCGGGCAAGACGACCACGATGAAAGCCATCACGGGCCTGAAGGCGTATTCGGCTGGCGATATCGAATACATGGGCGAGTCGATCAAGGGCGTGCCGTCGCATGAGTTGCTCAAGCGCGGCCTCGCGATGGTGCCGGAAGGGCGCGGTATTTTTGCGCGCATGTCGATTCTTGAAAACATGCAGATGGGCGCGTACTTGCGTAACGACAAGGACGAAATCGATAAGGACACCGACCGCATGTTCGGCTTCTTTCCGCGGCTGAAAGAGCGGGCGTCGCAGTATGCGGGCACGTTGTCGGGTGGTGAGCAGCAGATGCTGGCCATGGCACGTGCGCTGTTGTCGCGGCCGAAGCTGTTGCTGCTCGACGAACCGTCGATGGGTCTCTCGCCGATCATGGTCGAGAAGATCTTCGAAGTTGTGCGCGAGATTTCGGGTGAAGGGCTGACGGTGCTGCTGGTTGAGCAGAACGCACGGTTGGCGTTGCAGGCGGCGAATCGCGGGTATGTGATGGATTCGGGCCTGGTCACCATGTCGGGCGACGCGAAGACCATGCTGGACGATCCGAAGGTCCGGGCCGCTTACCTCGGCGAATGATCCCGGATTGATGAGGAACAAGCCGCATGCCTTTGAAGGGCATGCGGCTTTTTTACTGCGTGATCAAAGTCGCTTGCCGAAGCTCACCACTTCATCCATCTGATAACCGAGCTTGGCGTAAAACGCCTGCGTCTCAGGCTTGTTCGCCATGATCTGCAGATTCAGCTTCGGACATCCGATAGCGGCGAGAGCGCGTTCCGCGTGCTCGACCAGCGCGCGGGCATAACCGTTACCGCGTTCATCCTCGGCGACCGCGAGCGAATACATCCATCCGCGATGCCCGTCGTAACCCACCATCACCGTTGCGATCAGACGCTCTTCTAGCACGCCGACGAAGAAAAACTCCGGCTGCGTGGCGAGCTTGTTTCGAATCGATAAACGCGGGTCGCGCTGGGGTTTGCCAGGCGTGGCGTATTCCGGAGACGCTTGTGCCCAGAGCGCGAGCACAGCTCGCGTGTCGCGCTCATCGAAGACCCGGATAATCACAGCGCATCCAGCACGGACCGCAGCATCGACATCATCTGGTCGATTTCGTCCTTCGTCACATTCAGCGCCGGCATGAAGCGCAGCAGGTTCGGCCGCGCTGCGTTCAGCAGCAAGCCATCCGGTCCCATGTCGCGCGCCATGTCGACAATTTTCGGACCGTTGTCGTTATTGAGCAGCAACGCGCGCAGCAAACCTTCGCCCCGTTCGCCGTTAAAACCGCGCTCTTCCGAAAGCTGCAACAACTGCGCCTTCAGATATTCGCCACGCTCGCGCACGCCTTCGAGAAAGCCCGGTGCGGTCAGTTGCGAAATCACCGAAAAGCCTGCTGCCGTCATTAGCGGATTGCCGTTGTACGTGCCGCCCTGGTCACCGGGTTCGAAGCACGCCACTTCGTTGGTCGAGAGCAACGCGGCCAGCGGCACGCCGCCGCCAATGCCCTTGCCGAGCGTCATGATGTCGGGCTCTACGCCCGACAATTCATACGCGAACAAGGTCCCGGCCCGGCCGCAACCGCTTTGCACTTCATCGACGATCATCAGCAGGTTGTGTTTCTTCGTCAGCGCGCGCAAAGCCTGCATGAACTCGCGCGTAGCCGGGATGACGCCGCCTTCGCCCTGGATAGGTTCGAGCATGACGCCGACGGTTTTATCGGTGATGAGTTTTTCCACCGATGCAATGTCGTTCAGGTCTGCCTTCGGGAAGCCCGGCACTTGCGGTGCATAGATGGTGTCCCAGCCCGGCTTGCCGCTGGCCGACATGGTCGCCAGGGTCCGGCCGTGGAAGCTGTGATCGAAGGTGATGATCTCGTACGCGCCGCCCTTGAACTTCTTGCCCCACTTGCGGGCGAGCTTGATGGCGCCTTCGTTGGCTTCGGCGCCGCTGTTGGCGAAGAACACTTTGTCGAAGCAGCTGTTCGCGGTCAGCAAACCGGCGAGCTGGGCCATCGGCGCGTTGTAGAAAGCCGGGGAGGGGTTGATCAGCGTGCGCGCCTGCTTGTCCATGGCTTCGATCATGCCGTCGTTGCAATGACCCAGACTATTCACCGCCCAGCCCTGGATGAAGTCGAGGTATCGCTTCTCGTTGTTGTCGTAGAGCCAGGAGCCCTTGCCGTGCGTGAACACGATCTCAGGACGGTTCGTGATGAACATCAGCGATTCGACGGGATACTCTTGGAAATTCATGACGGCGGGCTCCACGAAAACAGCAAGTAAAAAAAGTGGCGAAATAAAAAACCGAACCAACAATGCAAAAAGCCACGGAATTCCGTGGCTTCATAGTGGCGAAGTGTGCGCTGGTTCGAAAACTCAAGCGCCAATCCGTGACGAGCCAGCGGCATCCCTAGGGGAGCGGCGAGCGACGTCGAAGAGTAGCGTAAATTTTGAGCATTCGCGAAGAATACGATACGAAGTTCCTGCGTGTAAACCATGGCGGCCCGATTTTTTGTCGAGCCGCCGGACTCGCAGGCTTCAGTGCGCCTAAACCGGATTGGCGAGATCCGCCGCGCTGGTGAACGAATCGGCGTAGAACTCGTCCTCCGGCAAACGGTGGTGACTCGTGAAATCACGCTGCGCGGATTCCACCATCACCGGCGCGCCACAGGCGTACACCTGGTACGCGCTCAAGTCTGGCAGATCTTCAATGACAGCACGATGAACAAAGCCCGTACGGCCGTTCCAGGCGTCGGTTGCATCGGGTTCCGAGAGTACCGGCACGAACGAGAAGTTCGGCACGTCCTTCGCCCATTGCTCGGCCATGTCCATCATGTACAGGTCCTGCTTGCGGCGGCCGCCCCAATAGAGCGTCATGGGCCGGTTCAGGTTCTTGAACACGGCATGTTCAATGATCGCCTTGATCGGCGCGAAGCCCGTGCCGGACGCGAGCAGCACAATAGGCTTCTCTGAGTCCTCACGCAGGAAGAACGTGCCGAGCGGGCCTTCGAAGCGCAGGATGTCGCGCTCTTTCATGGGGCCGAACACGTGGTCCGTGAAGGTGCCGCCGGGCATGTGACGAACGTGCAGTTCGATCGGGCCTTCGTGGTGCGGCGGGCTCGCCATCGAATAGCTGCGGCGCTTGCCGTCCTTCAGGATGAATTCGATGTACTGGCCGGCCAGGTATTGCAGTCGTTCGTTGGCCGGCAATTGCAGCTTCAGTTCAATGACGTCAGCGGCCTTGCGGTCCAGCGCGTTCACGCGGCAAGGCAGCTTCTTGACCTGAATGTCGCCTACCCCTGCCACTTCGCGTATGTCGACCGTCAGGTCGCCCTTGGCGGTCGCGCAGCACAGCAGTGCCATGCCGCGGGTTTTTTCGTCGTTGGACAACGCCGACGACGAATGTGGCGCCTGCTCGACTTCGCCGGAGACGACCGTGCCCTTGCATGAACCACAGGCTCCGTTCTTGCAGCCGTAGGGAAGACCGATGCCCTGACGCAGGGCGGCGAGCAGCACCGCTTCGTCGGGTTCTACCTGAAACTGCCGGCCGCTTTGCCGGAGCGTAACGTTGAAAGCCATAGATCCTGGATGCGTTGGATGAAACAAATGCAAAAGCTGTCGCGGCTACAATCGACAGCATGATCGCCACTCGAAAACTACGCCGCGCACGCGTGCTGATTGCCGGTTGCGGCGATGTCGGCCTGCGTTGCGTGCCGCTTCTCGCACGCCGTGCCGCCGCGCCCCGCGTGATCGCACTTTCAAGTCAACCCGCACGCGCCGCCGAACTGCGCGCAGCCGGCACAACACCGTTGATTGGCAACCTGGACGAGCGCCGCAGCCTGCGACG
>DASYLW010000410.1:0-13286 GCA_036009385.1 Caballeronia sp. | reverse complement strand
CTGGCCACCACCTGGAGCAGCTGCCCGAGAAAGCCTTGCGGCGTCCAGCAGGCGAGGCCGATGCGGCCTCCCGGCCGGCAGACGCGGATCATCTCGCTGGCGGCTTGCGCGTGGTCGGGCGCGAACATCACGCCGAAGGTCGACATCACCACGTCGAACGACGCGTCGGGGAAGGGCAGGTTCTCGGCATCGGCTTCCTGGAACTGGATCGTGTGGCCTTCGGCCTGTGCGCGCGCACGCCCCGACTCCAGCAGCGTGGACACATAGTCGGTGGAGGTCACCTCACACCAGCGGCGCGCCGCGGCCAGCGAGGCGTTGCCGTTGCCGGCGGCGACGTCGAGCACGCGCGAACCGGCGCGCAGGTCGAGCGCCTCGCACAGGTTTTCACCGACGATCTGCAGCGTGGTGCCGACGACGGCATAGTCGCCTGCGGACCATGCGGCTTGCTGGCGGGTCTTGACGGCGGCGAGGTCAATAGCCGGGGTGGTGGATGTTTCTGCTGGCATGCCTGTACTCCTGATCATATAAAGACGAACCGGGTTTCGATGCAGCCACGCAGTGCTGCATGGAGTGGTGACGGTGTGACTGATGCGCGTTATTCCGCCAAGGCGACGCCCGAGCCGCCCATTTCCTCGGGAAGATCTCGCATCTTCGGCAAGCCGTCCTTCAATCGCAGTTTCGTTTCCTGATAGTTCACATGAACGCCGGCTTCGTACGGGAAGTCTGGAATAACTGCTGCATACACATCGGTGAGTCCCATGCCGGGGTGCTCGGTGAAGAGGTGGCCGCCGCAGGTCTTGCACCATTTGCGATAGCTGTTCTCCGTCTTGTTGTAAGTGCCTATGTTGTCGGCGCCCCGCGTAACGTGCACCGCCTCGGGCTTCCAAAGCGTAAAGGCGTTGACGGGTCCTGCTGACCAGCGTCTACACGAGTCACAGTGGCAATAGCCCATGCCAACCGGCTCGCCGGTGACTGTGAGTTGAACCGCGCCGCAAAAGCAGGCTCCCTTGTAAGTTCTTTCGTCGTTCATGATGCATCTCCCTCAATGGTTTTTACCCGGGCGTGCATGGGTCTGACAATGCAGCCTCGTCCAACAAATTGATGCGCGCAGCAGCACGCATTCGATAGCACCCCATGCGCTCGCCTGAGCGTTACGGTTCAGCACTGGAAGCTGCGGTACGTGGGTGCTAGTATTTACGAATCGCTTATCCTGATGAATGATCAGGCGTCCAGATTTATTGTGCAGGACGCCGCATTCGACAGGCACTATTCACCGGACATTATTCATGGACGCCGTTTCCGATGTACTTCGCGCGGTTCGCCTGAGCGGAGCGGTGTATCTCAATGGAGAGTTCACTGAGCCGTGGTGCGTGATTGGTCAGGGAAATGCGGCCCTCTACGGGGCTTTCCTGCCGCTATCGGAACGCGTGGTGTCCTATCATCTGATCACTGAAGGGCGCTGCTGGGCGCAACTCGCTGACAATCAAGGCTCGGCGATTTACCTCAATGCCGGCGAGCTGCTAGTGGTGCCGCAAGGCGAAGCGCACATTATCGGCAGCGACCTGGCGCTTTCTCCCGCGTCGGCGGCACCCTTGCTCGCCAGTCAGTTGCAGACAACACCGGGCCAGGTGATGACGTTGTCTTATGGAGGCGGCGGAATTGGCACACGTCTTATCTGCGGTTTCCTCGCCTGCGACAACAGCTTGAGCAACCCGTTGCTTTCCTCGCTGCCGCCCATCTTCAAGGTCGACATGCGCAACGATCCGCGCTCGGCGTGGCTTACGTCGTCACTGCAATTCGCTGCTGCGGAGGCGAGCGAGTGGCGGGCCGGCAGCGCCATCGTTCTAGCCAGACTGTCTGAGTTGCTGTTCGTCGAAGCGGTCCGCCGTTGTATCGATACCCTGCCTGCGGACCGCAAAGGGTGGCTGGCGGGTGTGCGCGACCGGTTCGTCGGTCGTGCGCTATCGATGCTCCACGCGCAACCCGCGCATGCCTGGACCGTCGATGAACTCGCGCGAAAGGTGGGCTTGTCGCGTTCCGCGTTGGCACAACGATTCACTGACCTGCTGGGACAACCGCCCATGCAGTATCTGGCGCGTTGGCGCCTGCAGGTCGCGGCGCAGGAACTTTTGAATGGCAGCAAGTCGCTCGCCGCAGTAGCGGAGCAGGTCGGTTACGAGTCGGAGGCCGCATTCAACAGGGCGTTCAAGCGCGAATTTGGAACGCCGCCGGCCTATTGGCGAAAGAATCAGGGGGTGGCAGAGGCTGTCGGCGCAACCGTCAATCCCGCCGAACCCGTTGGCGAGCCAACCGCAGCCGCCTGAAGCCCCGCGTCGCATCGGTTTCGTCCACACCTGAAACGGGCTGGCAAAAATTACGACTGCCAGGGCGGTGCGCATCGGCAATAACGAACAAAATTATTAGAAAATTATACAGCGCTAATTGTCTATTGAATTGCGCATTAAACTTTCCTTTACCAGATATTTAATTTGCTGGAGCGTATCAGCCGAATCAGCCAAACATTGTCATCACCCGCCAATACTCCCGACCGCAAGGTATTTACCGGATGAATGAAATAAGCCCTTTTCGTGGCCGTTATTTTCCGCAGCTCGATGCATTGCGCGGCATCGCTGCCCTGATGGTCGTGGTCAATCACTTCTTATTGGTGAGTCCGCTCTGGTGGGTACGCAGGTCACCGTTGCGCGTGCTCGCGCTCGGCCATGAAGCGGTTATCCTTTTCTTCATACTTAGCGGATTTGTTCTGACCCTGCAATTAATGTCGGACCGACGGATCGCGTATCGCGACTATGCAATCAGGCGGCTTTGCCGCATTTACCTGCCCTATCTGGCGGTGTTGTTTGCTGCTTTCTCCGCGATTAACCTGATTAATATAGAGCCGGTTAAATGGGCCGGTTCATGGTTCAACGATATCTGGACCGGATCATTCTCCGGGCGAGAAATACTGGACCATTTGTTATTCATCGGACGATACAAAGCCAACCGCGTGCTTCCGGTGATCTGGTCCTTGATCTACGAGATGCGTATTTCGCTGATGATGCCGTTGGTCGTGTATTGCGTCAGCCGCTTTTCCGCACGCGCTTGCCTGAGTGCCGCCCTGTTCATCTCCGTGGTTTCCTTCCTGTTCGCCATGGGGAGAAATGCGGACGAGTCCAGCAGTCCAAGCTTCAGCGGCGACTGGGCGATGACCGCGCATTACCTGGGCATGTTCATTGTTGGCGGGACGTTGGCTCGCCACCGGGTGAGCTGGCAACAGTGGCTTGCGAAGGGCAACCGGACGATGTTTGTCCTCGCTGCTTCGCTCACGCTCTTTTTCCTGTCGCGCCTGGTGCTGTCGATTACGTCGAGTGCTGTCGGTCAGTGCATCTTCGACTGGTGTGTCGTGGCAGGCGCAGCGGGTATGGTCTGCACGGCAATCGCATCGAGACGTTTCACGTTGATGCTGGGCAGGCGCCCGTTCGTTTTCCTCGGCACGATCTCCTACAGCTTGTACCTGACTCACACAGTTGTCCTGCTTGCAGTAATCCATCTGATGCCTGCTTCGGGATCGTCATGGCGCGCGATCACGATGGCGGCGGTGCTGGTCATTCCCATTGCTGCCGTGACGCATTTCGTGATCGAACGCCCATCGATCCTGCTGGGCAAATTCCTGACGGGAAGAAGCGTTGCCGCGTCGTCGCGCGCAAACCCGACCTCCTGAGAAACGGGATTGGGCAGGCTTTCATCAAGAAGCGCAGCGCCGCTTTTGTGCGCGCACGTTACCCGGCGGTGCATCGCGCACCAGTAACTAAAGCTGCAGGCACGGGCCGACGCAAGCCGTCGAGCCTGCGCAATTGGCGGTGCGCCTTGTTCAGTAAGGCCCACAAAACCTTGAGCGCGCGTCTGGCATAGGTCCTGCATTGCTGAATTCCATCTTGTATGCAAGACGGAATTCATGCCCGACTCAACTGACCTTTTCGAGCGTCCACGTGTCGCGGCTCTGTTAGCCGCGTATGCGGCGCGCCGTTGCTCGCCGTTAGCCGTGGTCGACGCGGTGTTCAAGCGGATCAGCGCTGTTGACCGCCCGGAAGTGTGGATCTCACTGTTGCCCGAGGACGCCGCGTGCGTTCAGGCACGTGCGCTTGGAGACACGCTTGCCAAAGAAGGCGATGCGGTATTCGAACGCTTGCCGCTGTTCGGCGTGCCGTTCGCGGTCAAGGACAATGTCGACGTAGCCGGGTTGCCGACCACCGCCGCGTGCGAGCCCTTCAGTTACACGCCTGATGTGACGGCATTCGCCGTTCAGCGACTGCTTGATGCGGGCGCGATCCTTATCGGCAAGACCAATCTGGATCAGTTTGCTACGGGTCTCGTCGGCACACGCTCGCCGTTCGGCGCGGTGCGTCAGGTTGAGTTTCCCGCGTATGTATCGGGCGGATCGAGTTCCGGGTCGGCAGTGGCTGTTGCTGCCGGATGCGTTGCGTTCTCGCTGGGCACGGATACCGCCGGGTCCGGCCGCGTGCCGGCGGGATTCAACGGGCTGGTGGGACTGAAGCCATCGTTGGGACTGGTGAGCAAGCGGGGCGTGGTGCCGGCTTGCCGCAGTCTGGATACGCTTTCTGTCTTCGCGAACGATGTGGCCGACGCTTGGCATGTGCTGGCGCAGATGACCGCGTTCGACGCCTTCGATGCGTACTCGCGCAAGCTGCCCGCCCTGGGCGCGAGCGCTTCTCCCATCCGTACCCGGGTGCCGGCCGAGCTGGAATTTTTCGGCGACTCTAACGCTGAAAACGCGTTCATCGCGACCCTCGATACGCTCTCGACCGGACTGCGTCTAACGTCGGCCAAGGTCGATTTTGCGCCGTTCAAACGTGTATCGGCGTTGCTCTACGACGGCCCGTGGGTCGCCGAGCGCCGCGCTGCGCTGGGCACATTCTTCGAGACAAACCACGAGGATATTGACGGAACGGTGGCGTCGGTGATCGGCAAGGCCGGCCAATTCAGCGCAGTCGATGCCTTCAATGGCCAATACACGCTCGCGGAACTCAAGCGCGAAACCGATCAGTGCTTTGATCAGTTCGACATCCTGATTGTCCCGACCACACCGACCCATCCGCTGATCGCCGACGTGCAGGCAAACCCCATCGAACGTAATAGCGAACTGGGTTATTACACCAACTTCGTCAACCTGCTGGATCTGTGCGCGCTGGCCGTGCCATGCCTGCGCCGCAGCGACGGTTTGCCGGCTGGCGTGACCCTGATTGCACCAAGAGGCGCTGACTATCGTCTGGCTGTGTTGGGCGCGCAAATCCAGGCGCTTTTCGACGAACACGCCGATCCGTCTCCCGATCTCCAGCCGTTGCCATTCCAGGAGCCGGCCGTCGCGCTGGCCGTCGTGGGTGCGCATTTGAGAGGGCAGCCGCTCAACCGGCAATTGCTTGAAGCGGGCGCTCGCTTCAAGGAAGCGACTCATACGGCGCCCGGGTATCAGCTCTTTGCACTTGCCGATACGTCACCGCCCAAACCCGGGCTCGTGCGCACCCCGGGTGCTCAAGGTGCAGCCATTGCCGTGGAAGTGTGGGAGCTGCCGTTGCGCACGTTCGGCAGGTTCGTGATGGACGTTCCGGCACCGATGGGCATCGGCACCGTGGAGTTGAACGACGGTCGCGTCGTCAAGGGTTTCATCTGCGAGCCATCGGCGGTATCGGCGGATAGCGGCGCGAAGGACATTACCGCTTTCGGCGGCTGGATCGGCTATCTCGACAGTCTTCGTAAATAGCTCAATAAACAGCTCAATAACAGTTCAATAACCGCTAACCAGGAATCGAACGACATGACTAGCCGCCGCAATTTCATCAAGGACGCGAGCCTGTTGGCGCTCGCGAGCATGCTCCCGTTCAAGTCGGTGTTCGCTGCGGGCAACACAACGGTCGGCGTGATTTATGTAGGCGCGCGCGGCGATTATGGCTATAACCAGGCGCAGGCGTCGGCGGCGGCGATCATCAAGAAGCTGCCGAACGTGAAGGTCGTGGAAGAAGAGAACGTGCCCGAGACCATCGCGGTCCAGAAGACCATGGAAGCGATGATCGAACAGGACGGCGCAACGCTGATCTTCGCGACCTCGTTCGGTTACTTCGATCCGCATGTGCTCAAGATGGCCGCCAAGTATCCGAACGTCCGCTTCGCGCATTGCGGCGGTTTGTGGAAGCAGGGCAATCCGCCGAATATTGCGAGCTATTTTGGTTATATCGATGAATGCCAGTACTTGAACGGAGTGGTGGCCGGGCACATGAGCAAGAGCAAGAAACTCGGCTTTGTTGCAGCCAAGCCGATTCCGCAGGTGCTGCGCAATATCAACTCGTTCACGCTCGGCGCGCAGTCCGTTGATCCGGCTATTACCACGCAGGTTATTTTCACCGGCGACTGGTCGATGCCCGTGAAGGAAGCGGAAGCGACCAACAGTCTTGTCGACCAGGGTTGCGACGTCATCACCTGCCACGTCGACGGTCCGAAGGTCGTGGTTGAAACGGCGGAAAAGCGCGGCGTGATGAGTTGTGGTTATCACGCAAGCCAGGCTGCTCTTGCGCCCAAGGGTTATCTCACCGGCGCCGAATGGGACTGGGCGACGCCGTACAAGGCACTTGTTGCCGATGCACAGGCCGGCAAGCCTCAGCCTAACGTGCTGCGCGGCGGCCTCAAGGAGGGTTTCGTCAAGATGTCGCCATACGGCGCGAAGGTCACGCCCGACGCGAAGAAGGCGGCGGACGCGATCAAGGGCAGCATGATGGCGGGCGACTTCGTGATCTTCAAAGGGCCGGTGAAGGACAACAAGGGCGCCGTTGCGATCGCCTCCGGAACGAGCCACGTGCAGACCGACTACACGCTGGAGAGCATGAACTATCTCGTGGCGGGCGTGGCCGGCCAGATTTGACGAGGTGGCCTTCTGACCTTCTGAAGGAGTAGTGATGCGTCCTCATGCCCAGACTGCCCGGGTGTTGCTCGCCCTGTTGCCGGCGATCCCGACCGTGCTTGCACTGGTCGGAACCCTGGTGCTGTTTTCGTTGTTTCTGCTGGTGCAGGGTCAGCCGGTCCTGGATGCCGTCGGCCTGATTTTCCAGGGCGCGTTCGGCTCGTCGTTCGCCTGGCAAAGCACCTTGCTGCGCGCTTCGCCGCTGATGCTGACCGCGCTGTGCGTCGCACTGCCGGCGCAGGCCGGGTTGATCGTGATTGGCGGCGAGGGCGCGCTGGCGCTCGGCGGCATGTGCGCGGCCATCGTCCCGCAGATGCTTCCGGCCGGCACGCCATGGTTGATTGCCACACCGCTAATGGCGCTCGCCGGGATGCTGGCGGGCGCGGCCTGGATCGGCGCGGTGGGCGCGCTGCGGCAATGGCGCGGCGTGAATGAAACCATCAGCAGCCTGTTGATGGCTTACATCGCCATTGCGCTGTTCAAGCATCTGGTCGAAGGGCCGTTGCGCGATCCGGCGAGCCTCAACAAGCCCTCCACGCTCCCCGTTCCCTCCTCCATGATGATTGGGTCGCTCCCGGGTCTCGAAGTCCACTGGGGCCTCTTGTGGGGCGTTCTTGCGTGCATCGGCGCGTGGGTCTTCGTCAAGTACAGCACCAAGGGTTTTGCGATGCGCGTGGTCGGCGGCAGCAATCGCGCAGCGCGGCTGGTCGGACTGCCGGTGAACCTGCTCGCGCTGGCCGCCTGCGCGCTTGGCGGCGCGGCGGCGGGTCTTGCGGGCATGTTCGAAGTCGCGGCGGTGCAGGGCAGCGCGAACGCGTCGCTGCTCGCCGGTTATGGATACGCCGGCATTCTCGTTGCCTTCGCCGCCCGGCAGAATCCGCTCGCGATCATCGTGTGCGCGCTGATGATCGGCGGGATAGAAGCGAGCGGCAGTCTGCTGCAACGCCGGCTCGATCTTCCCGATGCCACCACGCTCGTGCTGCAAGGCCTGCTGTTCGCGAACCTGCTGGCATGGGAAGCGCTGGGCGGCCGGATCGCAGCGTGGCGCGTGCAGTTGCAAGCCGCCGCACTCACCGACGTCAACTTGCCGATGGAGCAGACCCATGCCTGACGCACATTCGCCCTTCGTGATCTTGCTGCTGTCCCTCTTTGCCGGCGCGATCCGCGTCAGCACGCCTTATCTGTTCGTAAGCCTGGGCGAATGCGTGACGGAGAAGGGCGGCCGCGTGAATCTCGGGCTGGAGGGCATTCTCGTGTCGGGTGCGATGAGCGGGTATGCCGCTTCGTTCCTGACAGGCTCGCCGTGGATCGGCGTGCTCGCAGCCGGCGGTGTCGGCTTGCTGCTCGGATGCCTGCACGGGCTTGTGTGTTCGCTGCCCCGGGTGTCGGACATCGCGTTCGGTATCGCGCTCATGTTGCTTGGGACCGGACTCGCATTTTATCTGGGGAAGCCGTTTATTGAACCGCAAGCGCCGGGTCTTCAATCATTCGACCTTGGCACATGGACGAGCTCGCCGCAATTGCATAACGCGCTGCACATCAACCCGTTGTTCGTGATCGGCGTGGTGCTGGCGTTCGTGTTGCAGTGGGGACTGCGCAGTACACGCTGGGGCATGACCTTGCGCCTGGTCGGCGATCACGCGGAGACCGCCCGCGCGATGGGATATCCACTGACTCGAATTCGCATAACCGCGACCGCGGTGGGCGGCTTTTTTGCCGGCGTCGGCGGGGCGTATCTGTCGCTGGTCTATCCGGGTAGCTGGAACGAAGGGCTCTCCAGCGGGCAAGGGTTGATGGCCGTCGCGCTCGTTATTTTTGCGCGCTGGCAGCCGATGCGATGCCTGTGGGCCGCCCTGCTTTTCGGCGCAGCGGGTGCGCTTGGTCCAGCGTTGCAGTCGATTGGCGTGACAAGCGGCTACTACCTGTATAACGCCGCGCCCTACGTGCTCACGCTCGCCATCATGATCATCAATTGCCGTCCGGACCGGACGCTTGCCGGCGCACCCGGCGAGCTGAGTCTTACACGTTGAACTTCGCGCGCTGAACGACCTGCTTATCCATTTTCAAGGCGGCCATGACCATGAACCGATTCATTGAATCCACCCCGTACCCCTGGCCCTTCGATGGCAACCTGCGTCCGGACAACACTGCGCTTGTCGTGATCGACATGCAGACGGATTTCTGCGGCCATGGCGGTTACGTCGACAAGATGGGATACGACCTGTCACTGACCCGCGCGCCGATCGAGCCGATCAGGCGCGTGATGTCCATGATGCGCGAGCAAGGCTTCACGATCATTCATACGCGCGAAGGTCATCGGCCGGATTTGTCGGACCTGCCGGCGAACAAGCGCTGGCGCAGCCGCCGCGCGGGCACCGAAGGCGTGGGAATAGGCGATGACGGCCCGTGCGGCCGCATCCTCGTACGCGGCGAGCCGGGCTGGGAAATCATCAGTGAACTGGCGCCGCTGCCGGGCGAGATCGTTATCGACAAGCCCGGCAAGGGCTCGTTCTGCGCAACCGATCTCGAACTGATCCTGCGCACGCGAGGCATCGTGAACCTGGTGCTGACCGGGATCACCACGGACGTCTGCGTCCATACCACCATGCGCGAAGCGAACGACCGCGGATTCGAATGCACCGTCCTCGCGGACTGCTGCGGTGCGACCGACCCCGGCAACCACCAGGCGGCGTTGCACATGATCACGATGCAAGGCGGCGTGTTCGGCGCGATATCCGATTCGAACGCACTCCTGACCACGCTGGGTGGGTGATCATGCCGACTCGCTCGCATGCGTTAGAGGTGGAAGTGCACAACGCCGGCAAGTCGTTCGGTGCATTTCGTGCGCTGGATAACGTGTCCATCAAGATCCGGCCAGGGACGGTGCACGCGCTGCTCGGTGAAAACGGCGCGGGCAAAAGCACCCTCGTGAAAGGGCTGGCAGGCTACGGCCTCCTCGACGAAGGCCAGATCTCAGCCGATGGCCGCGAGGTCCGCATCGCTTCGCCGCGCGACGCGCAAGCGCTGGGTATCGGCATGGTGTATCAGCATTTCACGCTGGCGTCAGGGTTGTCGGTGGAGGAGAACCTGCTGCTGGCACGCGGCAGCCTGCCCTGGAAAATAGACTGGACAGCGGAACGCGAAGCACTCAATGCGTTCATGCAGCGCATGCCGTTTCGGTTGCCGCTCGACGCGCCGGTGTCCGGCTTGGCGGCAGGGGAAAAGCAGAAGCTCGAAATTCTCAAGCAGTTGTATCTGAGGCAGCGTTTCCTGATTCTCGATGAACCGACTTCCGTCCTGACGCCGCAAGAGGCGGACGAGGTGCTCGGGTTGATGCGTGACCTGACAACGCGCGCAGAGCTGACCGTGCTGATGATCACGCACAAATTCCGCGAAGTGATGGCGTATGCCGACGACGTGACCGTGTTGCGCAAAGGCAGGCAAGTCGGGACGAGTGCGGTATCGGCGACCAGCCGCGACGCGCTCGCCGGGTTGATGATGGGTGCCGCCGAGACGCGCGACACCGCGGTCATGGACGTGGTCAATGCGGAACGCGTCGCGCGCAAGCCGGTGGACCCCGCAGCACGAATACGCCTTGCCATGAGGAATATTTCTATCGACGATGATCGCGGCCATGCGGCGCTCAGACGCGCGTCGCTCGAAATCAGAGCGGGTGAAATACTTGGGATCGCGGGGGTCTCGGGGAATGGGCAGAAGGAGCTGGTCGAGGCGCTGGTCGGGCAACGCCGCGTGAAGACCGGCGAGATGGAGATAGCAGGCGATGCATACCACGCCACGCGCAAGGAAATGACGCAGCGCCGTGTGTTTGCCATTCCTGAAGAGCCGCTTAAAAACGCGTGCGTGGCGAACATGAGCGTCGCGCAAAACCTGGTTCTGCGCGACTTCGACCGACCGCCACTGCGTCGCGGCGGTTGGCGTCTCGACCAGCGTGCGATGCGGGACCGCGCCGCGCATCTTATCCACGATTTCAATGTCCGGCCGCCGTTGCCCGAACGCGCTATCGGCACGCTGTCAGGTGGCAACGTCCAGCGCGCGGTGCTCGCTCGCGAGCTGGGTCAGCCAGTCGATGTGCTGATCGTGGCGAACCCGGTGTTCGGTCTTGACTTCGCATCGGTGGCGGATATTCATGCACGCATCATGGCGGCGCGCGATGCCGGCGCGGCGGTCCTGCTCGTGAGCGAAGACCTCGACGAATTGCTGGAACTGGCGGACCGGATTGTCGTGATCGCGGAAGGGGAGCTTGTGTACGAGACACCCGCCGCGAGCGCCGGGCGCACGACGTTGGGCCACTACATGGCGGGGCACGGTGACTCGGCTGCGCACCTTGCTCCGGTTGCCGAAGTGTTGAAGGAGGTTATCGAATGAGACGGAACTGCTGCGGGGACCCGCTATGACGATCACGATTCCAGCGCTGCCGGATCCCTTTACCTTCGATCCGTTGACAACGGCACTCGTCATCATCGACATGCAGCGGGACTTCATCGAACCCGGTGGTTTTGGGGAGTCGTTGGGCAACGATGTATCGCTGCTTGCAGAGATCGTGCCGACTGTCGCCTCGCTGCTTGCCTTGGCGCGTGCAAACGGATGGTTCGTGGTCCATACGCGCGAGTCGCATGCAGCAGATCTGTCGGACTGTCCACCTGCCAAACGGCTTCGTGGCGTGCCCAATGCACGCATTGGAGACGAAGGGCCGATGGGCCGCATCCTGATTCGGGGGGAACCGGGCAATGCGATCGTTGATGCCCTTGCACCGGTCGAAGGCGAGCTTGTCATCGATAAACCCGGCAAGGGCGCGTTTTATGCGACATTATTAACTCAGGCGTTGGAGGCGCGGCATATCACGCATCTGGTTTTCGCGGGCGTCACGACGGAGGTATGTGTGCAGACGTCGATGCGCGAAGCGAACGACCGCGGATACGATTGCCTGCTGGTCGAGGACGCGACCGCCAGCTATTTTCCGGCGTTCAAGCTTGCGACGCTTGCGATGGTACGGTCCCAGGGCGGCATTGTTGGATGGACCGCGCCGCTGTCATCTTTTATCGCAGCATGAGGAACCTGCCGACGATGGACATCAACCTGCCGGAAGTGATTGCCGAAGTGTGTGCGGCGTTCGTCGAGTACGAACGCGCGCTCGTGGCGAACGATATCGAAACGATGAACGCGCTGTTCTGGGATGCACCTGAGACGGTGCGGTATGGCATTGCCGAAATCCAGCATGGCGGCGAAGCCATTCGCCAGTGGCGCGAAACCTGTGAACCGGTGCCCGTTTCACGCACGTTGCATCGGACTGTCATCAGCACATTTGGCCGCGACTTCGCGACTGTCAGCACGGAATTCACGAGCGACGCAACGCCGTTGAACGGACGTCAAATGCAGACCTGGGCGCGCCTCGGTCCTGCCGAAGGTTGGAAAATCATCGCCGCCCACGTAAGCCTCATCCCCAAGCCCTGAAACGCCGACAATAAGAACAAAGGGGAACACACATGTCGGAAGAGACCATTGAAACAGGATTGGAAGCAATCGAGCCGAACGCCGCCAATCCGCTTGCTGAGCAGGTCTATCAGCGGCTGAAAACCGATATCTTCAACTTCCGGCTTTTCCCGGGCGATCGCTTTTCGGAGAACGGTATTGCGCAGTACTACGGCGTATCGCGCACGCCGATGCGCGACGGCTTGTTCCGGCTGCAACGCGAAGGTTATCTGGAGGTGGGTTTCCGGCGCGGATGGAAGGTCGCGCGAATTGATTTCGACCAGATGGACCAGCTCTACGACCTGCGTATCGTGCTTGAGCTGGCCGCGCTTGAACGGTTGACATCGGGAAACGAAGCAGCGCATGAGGCCATTGATGCGCTCAAGGCAATCTGGTGCGTCGAACCGGAAGCGCGTGAAGCCGATCCGGTGAAGATGTTCGGCATGGACGAAAATTTTCATCGGCAGATTGTGGCCGCCACCGGCAATGCGGAGATGGTGCGCGTTCACAACGACGTCACCGAGCGCATCCGCATTGTGCGCCGGCTCGATTTTCTCAAGCCTCACCGCACCAGCGCGACCTATGACGAGCACTCGACCATGCTGCATCTGATTGAGCGCAGCCGGCTGACCGAGGCAACCATTCTGTTGCGCGCGCATATCACGCAGAGCAAGCTGGAAGTCCGGAAGATCACCTTGTCCATGCTCGATGCGGCGCGCGATGTGAAGCTGCCGTTTGTGTCTTAGGCATGCGGTGCAGGCGCGTTGCGCAAACGCGCCACCGCGGGGACAGTGGCACAGGTCAGCACACTATTTAGAATTTTTGCCGA
>DASYLW010000409.1:0-11812 GCA_036009385.1 Caballeronia sp. | reverse complement strand
GGTTCGATGAGTGCCCATAATTGGTCGTCTATAAGTTCCTTAGGCATGGCTTCCTGTCAGGGAAAACAAGACAGAAGTTAACACCAGAGCCAAAAAGTTAACAGCCCCTTTTTGTAATTTCGCAACAGTCTCTTAGGGTAGTGCGGTTAAAGCGTTTTCTTTGCTTCGTTTCTTTGTCGCTTTGGACAAAGAAATGACGTGCCGCCACGCACAGTGGCTAATAGTGATAAAGAGATTAGCTAACCTAAGCAAACAACAAACACCGAAAGCAGCAACCCGGCAATGACTCAGACCGTTAACGCAGGAACCTGGCAACCCAACCACTAACCCCGGCCGCCATCCCCTAAACCCAAAACTTTTCCAAGAAGTACGAACGAAACCACCCTGTAGAAGGAGATCATTAAATGAAAGCGTTTCATACACTAACCAGCGTGGGCATTGCCGCCCTGTGCGCAGCAGCCTTCACCTCAGCGCAAGCCGACACCAAAACCATTTACATCGGCATGAACGGCGGCCCGATGGAAAAGGCCTACACGAGCGAGGTCCTGCCAGAATTCGAAAAAGCCAACAACGTAAAGGTAGTGGTAGTCCCAGGCACGTCCTCAGACATCCTCGCCAAACTACTGGCAAACAAAGCCAAGCCACAAATCCACGTAGTGTTCCTCGACGATGGCGTGATGGCGCGCGCAGTCAGCATGGGTGTCTGCCAAAAACTCGACGACAGCCCCGAGCTCAAGCAGCTCTATCCGTTTGCGCGCATGAAGGACGACATTGGCGCGGGCGTGCAGCTCGGCATGACCGGCATCGCGTACAACACAAAACTCTTCGCGGCCAACGGCTGGGCGCCACCTACATCATGGCTCGATTTCGCCGATCCGAAATACAAGGATAAGGTCGTGTTCCAGTCGGCATCGAGCAGCACGTTCGGCCTGCACGGCTTCCTGATGATCAACCGCCTCGAAGGCGGCTCCGAGAAGAATGTCGAACCCGGCTTCACGAAATGGCAAAGCACCGTGGGCCGCAATGTGATCGAGTACATCCCGAACTCAGCGAAGATCTCGGAGATGGTCCAGACCGGTCAAGCCGGCCTGTTCCCGCTCACGCCGACCGCCGTGGGTGACCTGCAGGCAAAGGGTATTCCCGTTGCCTACGTGAACCCGAAGGAAGGGCCAGTGCTGTTGCTGGTTGATGAATGCGTAGTGGCGAACAACCCCGATCCGGCGCTCGCGCAAAAGCTTGCTCAGTTCATGATTTCGGCGTCGGCTCAAAGCAAGGCAGCGAGCGCCGGCCGCCAGATTCCGACGAACCGCCAGGCGACAATGCCCGACACGATGCAAAAGCAACTCGGTAACCTCGACGACCTGGTGAAGAAGGTCAACGTGGTGGACTGGGATGTGATCAACACAAATCGTCCGCAATGGGACGCGCGCTGGAATCGTCAGGTGGAACGGTAATGCGGAGGTAGAGTAAAACGGGCGTTGTCAGGGGGCACTGACAACGCCCATTTCGGTATACCCGTCGGTGAAGCGTACGACGCTCGCCGTATTATTCTTTCGAGTTGATGATGACCTTCGACACCGCATGCTCCTGCAAGCCCCATTTCTTCAGGATCTTTGCATAGGTGCCGTCAGCGATCAGCTTGCCGAATGCCTGGCTCAGCGCATCGTTTAAAGCCGGGCTGTTCTTCGACATGCCAATAGCCGTGTATTGCGACAGGAACGGCTGACCGATCGGCGCGTACGCATCTTTCTCAAGGGTGTTCTGATACGGCAGCGTCTCGCCGCCTTGCACGGCGGCGTCGATGCGTCCCTGGCGCAACTGCAGGCGGGCGTCGGCTGAGCCATCAGTACCCACCACTTGCACAGCCGGTTTCCCCGCCTTGACGCAGTGCTCGTCGCTCCACGTCTTGATGTCGTCCGGCCACGACGTGCGGCGGCTCGCGCCCACGTGCTTGCCGCACACTGTTTCGACGGATGGGAAGTCGCCGGCACGCGCCTTCAGCGTGTAAAACTGCGGTCCGGACTTGATGTAGTCAAGAAAGTTGACTGCCTCACGTCGCGTCGGCAAGTCCGTCATGCCCGACAGGATCACATCGACGCGATGCGTGGTCAGCGCGCTCATCATCTGGTCGAAGTTGGTCTCTTCCCACTTCAGTTTCACGCCCATTTTCGCGGCCAGCGCGACGCCGAGGTCAACGTCGAAGCCGGTCAGTTCATCGGTTGCCGGGTCCTTGTATTCGAACGGCGGATAGTTCGGCACGATAGCGGCCGTGAGCGTGCCGTTGCCCGCCACGGGCGTCTGCGCATGAGCCAACGATGCACCAAGCGATGCTGCGCCAAACGCGAGGCTGACAAGGGTTCGCCGGAATAAGGAATCGATCATAAAAAGTCGCCTGGACATGAGGTTGACGGAAGGGTGGAAGCCGTTGCGACACTCGCCGTAGCGCTAGGAAAGCACGGCCGAAATGAACTCTTGAGTACGGGGTTGTTGCGGTCGCGACAGCACCTGTTCGGGCGTGCCGCTTTCGACCACCTTGCCCTGGTCCATGAAGACCACGCGGTTCCCCACTTCGCGCGCGAAACCGAGTTCGTGCGTGACGACGATCATCGTCATGCCGCTCTTGGCCAGGTCGCGCATCACGCTCAGGACTTCGCCGACCAGCTCGGGGTCGAGCGCGGAGGTGGGTTCGTCGAAGAGCATGAGCTGAGGATGCATGGCCAGTGCCCGTGCAATGGCGACGCGTTGCTGCTGGCCACCCGACAATTCGACCGGAAACGCGTCGCACTTGTGACCGAGTCCGACACGTGTAAGCAAGGCGCGCGCTTCTTCAATTGCTTCGGACTTTCTCTTCTTCAATACCTGGACCGGCCCTTCGATCACATTTTCCAGCGCCGTCATATGCGGGAAAAGATTAAAGCGCTGGAACACCATGCCGGTCGCAAGGCGTTGCCGCGCCATCTGCTTTTCAGAGAGCGGATAAAGCTTGTTCTCGACGCGCCGGTAACCAACCAGTTCGTCATTCACCCACAGCGCACCGCCGGAAAGGGTCTCGAGTTGGTTGATACAGCGCAGGAAGGTGCTTTTGCCCGAGCCGGATGGCCCGATGATGCACAGCACTTCGCCCTTCGCGACGTCGAGGTTGATGCCGTGCAGCGCCTGGAACTCGCCATAGGACTTGCGCAGGTCGACCGCTTTGACTAGTGGGTTCATGGTTGCCTGGGTTCGCAGTTGAGTGGTTTGCTGCCGTGTTACTGCTTCGCGGGTGGGCGGCCCGCGCCTCGCGCGAAGCGCCGTTCGACCCGCGACTGCAGCAAGGAAAGCACCGTGACAATGATTAGATACCAGACGCCCGCGACCATCAGCAATTCGATCACGCGAGCGTTCGCATAGTAAATGTTCTCGGCGCTGTGGAGCATTTCCGCATACTGGATCACGCTTGCCAGCGATGTCAGTTTCACCATGCCGATCAGTTCGTTGCCAATGGGCGGCACGATCACGCGCATGGCCTGCGGCAGGATCACGCGGCGCAGCGCCTGGAGCTTGGGCATACCGATCGACTTGGCGGCTTCGTATTGGCCGGTGTCCACCGAGAGCAGCCCCGCGCGCACGACTTCCGATGTGTAGGCCCCCTGATTAATCCCTAGTCCGAGCAGCGCGGCCAGGAACGGCGTCATGATGTCGACCGTGCGAAATTCGAACAGGCCGGGAATGCCCATGACCGGGAACACCAGCGCGAGGTTGAACCACAACAACAATTGCAGGATCACCGGGGTGCCGCGAAACAGCCACACGTAGCCATGCGCGACGGCCTGCATGACCGGATTGGTCGACAGCCTCATGATCGCGACAATCACCCCAAGCACAATACCCAGCGCCATCGCGAGGATCGTCATGACGATGGTATCGCCAAGGCCGGTGAGGATCGACTTGGCTGTCAGGAATCGCCCCACGACGACCCAGTCGATCTGTCCGCGCGCAAACGCCACGACGATGTACGCCACGATCGCGAGGATAACGACCGAGGCAAGGTAGCGCCCGTAGTAGCGCCGTGGCACGTGTTCGAAGTGCGAGATATTGGTGAAGCTCTCGGCGTTGCCGGCCGCCGATGCACGGTCGTTCGATGCGCTCAGCATGAAGGTCCCTTGTAGAAAGCCGCCCACGCGACTTGTTCTTCAATAGCGCTGCGCAGGCGCGCGATCTGTTCACTCACTCGTGCCGGCGCCGTGCCGCCATAACCGCTGCGCACCGCGACCGCAGCGTCCAGCGTGACGTGATCCAGGACGCCGGGTTCAAGTCTCGCATCCACGGTTGCAAGCGTTGCCACCGAGACATCGCCCAGTTCAATGCCCTGCTGTTCGCAGGCCCGCACCAGCGCGCCGGTGATTTCGTGCGCTTCGCTGAACGGCACGCCGCGCAGCGCGAGCCAGTCCGCGACTTCCGTGGCGAGCGTAAACCCGAGCGGCGCCTGGCGCCGCATTTCATCCACGTTCACGTGCATGGTGCGGATCATACCGGCCATTGCAGGCAAGACAAGATAGAGCGTGTCGATACTGTCGAACGCGGCGATCTTGTCTTCCGCGAGGTCACGGTTATAAGCCAGCGGCAGCGACTTGAGCGTCGCGAGCAAACCGCTCAGGTTGCCGATCAACCTGCCTGCCTTTCCACGCGTGAGCTCGGCTATATCCGAGTTTTTCTTCTGCGGCATGATCGAACTGCCGGTTGCATAAGCATCGTCGAGTTCGACCCAGCGAAACTGTCTCGACGTCCACAGGATGACTTCTTCCGAGAGCCGCGACAGGTTCACCGCCAGCATGCTCGTGATGAACGTGAACTCGGCAACGTGGTCGCGCGAGGCGACGGCGTCGATGGAGTTCTCGCACGGGCCGTCGTAGCCGAGTTCCAGCGCGGACAGATCGGCCCGCAAGCAGATCGCGGACCCCGCCAGCGCCGCCGCGCCCAGCGGCGAACGTGCGCTGCGGCGATCCCAGTCCACCAGCCGGTCGACATCGCGATAAATCGACTGCGCATGGGCGAGCAACTGATGGGCGAAGACAATCGGCTGTGCCGGTTGCAAATGCGTGAATCCGGTGGTGACGGTTTCCACATGCGCTTCGGCTTGTTCAACCAGCGCTTGCTGCAATTCGATGACGGCTAACGCCAGCTTGCGAGCCTTGTCGCGCAGATATAAACGCAGGTCGTTCGCCGCTTGATCGTTGCGTGAGCGGCCGGCGCGCAACTTCCCGCCAATTGCTTTGAGCCGTTGGGTGAGTTCGCGCTCGAGGAAGGTATGGACATCTTCGTCGGCAAGGATAGGGGCGAGGTCGCCCGCCACGAATTCGGTGTCTATTTGCTGCATCGCGTCGAGCAGTTGCTGAAGCTCGTCGGCGCTCAGGATTCCGGCTCGCTGCAGTTCGTTTGCATGGGCGCGCGAACCGGCGAGGTCGTAGGGGGCGAGACGGAAGAAGCTCGGGTCCGAGCGGGACAGGTTTTCCAGTGCCAGCGAGGGCCCTGACTTGAAGCGGCCGCCCCAAAGGCGTTCTGTTTTGTCGGGAGTGTTCATGCGTTTGCCTGAAAGTTGCATAAGGGTGTTTCGGAGTGACGTCCGTCTCATGACACCAAGCTTACGCAAACAAACTTTTTGCTTGTAGAGAGAATTAAATTCGCTTTAAATCAAATTTTTCTCAGCATCTTCCCTGTTCTTCTACTCTCTGCGGACTTACGTGCGTCATCGGCTGCCCCCGCTCAATCCCCTTCGTGCGTTCGAAGCCACGGCGCGCCATGGGACGGTTGCGAGCGCGGCCGAGGAGCTCAACGTCACGGCAAGCGCTGTCAGTCATCAGCTCCGCGTGCTGGAGAGCAGCCTCGGCGTGGCGTTGTTCGTTCGCTCGAAGGCGCGGGTGAAACTGACGTCTGCCGGCGAGGCGTTGCTGCAGCCGGTCAAGAATGCGTTCGACATGATCGCAACCGCCGTGGTCAGGCTGGATTCGCCGGTCATTGCCGGCGATCTGGTGGTGTCGGCGCCAATGTTGTTCACGTCGCGGTGGCTCGCGCGGCATATTGGCGATTTCCTTGAGCAGTTCCCCGCAGTCAACTTGAAACTGATCCCGTCCAACGATGATAAGGAAATCTACTCATCTGATGTCGACCTGTGCGTCCGATACGGCGAGGGCCGCTGGCGTGATCGCGACGTCAAGCTCATCACGCATCCGGTCCTGTTTCCGGTCGTGAGCCCGGCGCTGATGAACGGGCCGCGCGCGCTTCGCACGGTGCACGACCTGGCGAACCGGACCTTGTTCTGCGAGCACGCCGGGTCGTGGATGCGATGGTTGGCAGAGGCGTCGGCCGACAAGCTTGAAGGTTTGCGTATCCTCGAAATCGGCATTGCGCAGGTGGGAATCGAAGCTGCAATACGGGGGCAGGGAGTAGCATTAGGCGATAGCTTTTCCGCCCGCGACGATCTCGCCGATGGCACGCTCGTTCGTCCGTTTCGACTCACCGTGCCGGCCAAGCATGCGTACTACTGGGTGCGTCGGCATGAGCTCACGGAAGCGCCCCTGGTGGCTGCTTTTGTGTCATGGGTGGACTCGAAACTGGCATGAAGCCTTCTATTTTTATCGGGTATGAAAATCAGCCGATTGCACGAAAACGTTTGCCTCTGAAAAATCTGAGGAACGACTCGCTTCCTGACATTTCTGCCATTTTGGCGTCATGTGGGTGTTGGCACGTGCCCGTTAAGATCGTGCGTGAGTTGCCTGTCGGCTGCCTGTTGGCTGCATGAAAGGCCGCACGGCTTCGCGCCGGACTCGATCCGGCTCGCCGTATGCAAGATGCTGCCTGGGAGGCCTTGTGTGAGGGCCCAGCCTGAACGGCATCGTTGCATTCCAGCGGTTCTTTTTCCTTTTCTGCTTTTTTCGAGCGCGTCTCAATGTGGATCGTCAACGTTGCGCTAAAGCGGCCCTACACGTTTATCGTGATGGCCATCCTGATCCTGTTAGCGACGCCGTTTGCGCTCCTGACAACACCGGTCGACGTCCTGCCGGAAATCAACATTCCTGTCGTCAGCATCATCTGGACTTACACGGGCCTGTCAGCCGAAGACGTGGCCAACCGCATCACGCAGGTCAATGAGCGCAGCCTGACCACCACCGTCAACGACATCGAACATATCGAGTCGCAGTCGCTGCCGGGCATCGCCATCCTGAAGGTCTTCCTGCAACCCACCGCGAACATCCAGACTGCCATCGCTCAAACGGTGGCGGTTGAGCAGGCGCAGTTGAAGCAGATGCCGCCCGGCGCCACACCGCCGCTTGTGATCAGTTATTCAGCCTCCAGTATTCCGGTGATCCAGCTGGGATTGTCCAGTACCACGCTCTCCGAGCAGGACCTGAACGACACCGCCCTGAACTTCCTGCGTCCGCAACTGGTGACCATTCCCGGTGCGGCCGTGCCGTATCCGTACGGTGGAAAAAGCCGGCTGATCTCGGTCGATCTGGACACGCGCGCGTTGCTGGCGAAGGGCCTGACGCCGTCGGACGTGGTGAGCGCGTTCAACGCGCAGAACCTGATCCTGCCTACCGGTACGGCCAAGATCGGGATGAAGGAATACACGATCAACATGAACGGTTCGCCGGCCACCATCGCCGCGCTGAACGACATTCCGGTGCGCACGCTTAATGGTGCAACCACTTACCTGAGAGAGGTCGCGCATGTACGCGACGGCTTCTCTCCGCAGACGAATATCGTGCGTCAGAACGGGCATCGCGGCGTGCTGATGTCGGTGATGAAGAACGGCAGCGCGTCGACGCTGTCCATCGTCGATACTCTTTATGCGCTGTTGCCGAACGCCCGGGCCTCGTTGCCGCCGGACCTCACGATTACCCCGTTGTTCGATCAGTCGGTGTTCGTCAAGGCGGCCGTGCAAGGTGTCATTCGCGAAGCGCTGATTGCCGCGGCACTGACGGCCGCGATGATCCTGCTGTTCCTCGGCAACTGGCGCAGCACCTGCATCATCGCGGTCTCCATCCCGCTGTCGATCCTCTCGTCATTGCTCGTGCTGCATGCGCTCGGGCAGACCATCAACATCATGACGCTGGGGGGACTCGCGCTGGCGGTGGGTATTCTGGTGGACGATGCAACGGTGACGATCGAGAACATCGAGCGGCACCTGCACATGGGTACGGACCTGCACGAGGCCATCCTTGAAGGGGCCGGCGAAATCGCGGTTCCCGCGCTCGTTTCCACGCTGTGTATTTGTATCGTGTTCGTGCCGATGTTCTTCCTGACGGGCGTGGCCAAATTCCTGTTCGTGCCGCTCGCTGAAGCCGTGGTGTTCGCGATGCTCGCGTCATACATCCTGTCGCGTACGCTGGTCCCCACGCTCGCGATGCTGCTGATGGGCCACGCGCACAAGCCGAAGAACGGATCGAAGCCGAATCCGTTCATGCGGCTGTATCACCGTTTCGATGCCGGGTTCGAGCGCATGCGTGCCACCTACATCATGATCCTGAGCACGTTGCTCGTGCGGCGCCGGATGTTCGCAACGGTGTTTCTCGGTTTTTGCGTGCTGTCGGTAGGACTGGTGTTCGTGCTCGGCGAGGATTTCTTCCCGACAGTCGACGCCGGCGATATCCGCCTGCATATGCGTGCGCCGACCGGCACGCGCATCGAGGAAACCGCGCGGCTCGCTGATCAAGTGGAAGAGGTGGTTCGGCAGGTCGTGCCGGCGGCTCAACTCAACACGATCCTCGATAATCTCGGCCTGCCGTATAGCGGCATCAACTTGTCGTACAGCAATGCGGGCACGATCGGTACGCTCGACGGCGAGATCCAGGTGGCGCTGAAGCCGGACCACGAACCCACGCAGAACTTCGTGGACAAGTTGCGCGCCGAGTTGCCGCAGCGCTTTCCGGGCGTCGAGTTTTTCTTCCAGCCTGCGGACATCGTCACGCAGATCCTGAACTTCGGCTTGCCGGCGGCCATTGACGTGCAGATATCCGGCGCGAACCAGCAGGGTAATTTCGATGTGGCGGCGAAACTGATGAAGGCGATCCGGCAGATTCCCGGCACGGTGGACACGCATATCCAGCAGAAACTCGACGCGCCTGCCCTCAACCTGCAGATGGATCGCACCCGGCTCCAGCAGCTCAACCTGACCGCGAGCAATGTCGCGCAGAACGTGCTGATTTCCCTGTCGGGCAGCTCGCAGACATCGCCGGGTTTCTGGTTCAACAACAAGAACGGTGTTGAGTATTCGGTCGCGGTGCAGACCCCTCAGTACCAGGTGTCATCGATTGACGAACTGCTGCGCACGCCGGTTTCCGGCAGCGCCAACGGGCCCACGCAATTGCTTGGCAACCTTGTGCAAGTCACGCCGAAAAACCAGTTCGCCGTGGTGACCCACTACAACATCCGTCCCGTCATCGATGTGTTCGTGAGCGTGGAAGGGCGCGACCTCGGCAGCATTGCGAAAGAGGTCGACAAGCTCGTGGACCAGTCACGTGCCAGCCTGCCTCGCGGCAGCCAGATCATCGTGCGCGGCCAGGTCGCGACCATGCGTTCGTCGTTCCTGGGCCTGGGTGTCGGCGTGGCGATGGCGATCGTGCTGGTGTACCTGCTGATCGTGGTGAATTTCCAGTCGTGGGTCGATCCGCTGATCATCGTCAGCGCGTTGCCGGCGGCGCTTGCCGGCATCGCCTGGATGCTGTTCCTCACTGGCACGCACCTGAGCGTTCCGGCGCTCACCGGTGCCATCATGACGATGGGTGTCGCGACCGCGAACAGTATCCTGATGGTGTCCTTCGCGCGCCAGCGGCTGCAAGCCGGTGCACCGCCGCTGACCGCTGCGCTGGAAGCCGGTGCGAGCCGTATCCGGCCGGTGCTGATGACGGCTTTCGCCATGATCATCGGCATGATTCCGATGGCGCTTGGTTTGGGCGAGGGCGCTGAACAAAATGCGCCGCTCGGTCGCGCGGTGATCGGCGGATTGTTGTTTGCTACTGTTTCCACACTCTTTTTCGTGCCGCTCGTGTTTGCGGGTATTCATAGCCGGCTGGCCCGGCGGCATGATCGTTCGGCGGGTGACCGGGACGATCATGGCGGCGGCAGTTAAGGCGGCGGTTCAGGCAACCAACCGAACCACGACGGCCCCGATCATAGCGCCGGCGAGCATGCTCCAAGTTAAATATGGCTGACTGATATGACAGAAAAATCTCATGCTTCGCTGGCGATTCCCGCAAGGGACACCGAGGACGGGCACGCGTTGCCGCCTCGCGGCCGTGAATGGAAACGGGCGAAGATCGCCATCATCGTGGTGCTGGTCCTGCTGGTGCTGGGCGCCGGGCGCACGGTGGTGTCGGACGTGATGCAACGCCACCAGGTGGCTGCAACCTCGCAACAAAATGCGAAGGTGTACGTGAACGTCGTCTTGCCCAGGCAAGCGGTGGGCGGCGGCAACACCCTGCTGCCGGGCACGTTGCGCGGTTACGTGGAGTCGCCTATCTACGCACGCGCCACGGGTTATCTGCTGCACTGGTACGCGGATATCGGCACACGGGTGAAGCAAGGCCAGTTGCTTGCTGATCTCGATACGCCTGAGATCGATCAGGAACTGAAGCAGGCGGTGGCCCAACGCGACCAGGCGTCATCAAGTCTTGTGCTCGCAAAAAGTTCGTTCGCGCGCTGGCAGCAACTGCGTCAACGCGATGCCGTCTCCCAGCAGGAACTCGATGAACGCCAGAGCACCTATAACCAGGACGTGGCGAATCTTGCTGCTGCCAACGCCAACGTGCAGCGGCTGACGCAGCTCGAATCGTTCAAGCGTATTGTTGCTCCGTTCGCGGGCGTGGTGACGCAGCGCAATGTAGATGTAGGTGACCTGATCGCTGCCGGCAGCGGCGCCAGCCGTGCGCTGTTCGCGCTGGCGCAATCGGACCCGCTGAGAGTCTATGTGCAGCTGCCGCAGGCTTACGCCCAGGACGTGGCGCAAGGACAGGATGTCATCGTCACGCAGGCGGAGTTGCCGGGCCAGCAGTTCCACGGCTCGATCGCTCATATCTCCGGCGCAATCGATGTCCCGACCCGTTCGCTGCAGGTCGAAGTACGCCTGCCCAATCCGGATAACAAGCTGCGCCCGGGTGCTTACGTACAGGTCGCGCTGCCGGCGACCGTGCGGGCGCCCTTGCTGGTGCCGGGCAACGCGCTGCTGTTCCGCTCCGAAGGGCCGCGGGTAGCGGTGGTTGACCAGAACGGCAACGTCAACCTGCACAAGATCGTGATTGCGCAGGACCTGGGGCCGTCGCTGGAGATTGAAAGCGGCATTGCATCGACTGACAAGATCATCATCAATCCGAGCGATTCGATTGCGGACGGTGACCACGTGCTGATCGCGCCGCAGAAGCAGCCTGCCAAGAAGGGGACGTCGTGAAGCGCGCGCGCCAGCGGCCGGGTCAGTGGCCGGCTCAGCGGCCGATCCTGCCGGCACGAGTCAAGACCCTCAGGGCCCTGATCGCCAGCACGACCGTGATGGCATCAGGAGCGATGCTGCTGTCCGCTTGCACTGTCGGGCCGGACTACAAGCAGCCTCACGCCGACGCGCCGCCTGCGTGGCATACCGACTCGTACTGGCGCGTCGCTGAGCCGTCGCATGCGCCGATAGCCCCCGAATGGTGGACCGGTTTCGGCGATGAATCGCTGAACGGCTTCGAACAGCAAGCGCTCGCGCAGAACCAGACGCTCGCTGCTGCGAGCGCGCATTACGCGCAAGCACGTGCGACGCTCGCCAACAACAAGGCGCAGCAGGTGCCCGAGGTTGATC
>DASYLW010000408.1:0-5873 GCA_036009385.1 Caballeronia sp. | reverse complement strand
CTGACCGTTTTCCAGGAAGTCGAACGGTGCAAACTGCATCTCGGTTCCGACGACCAGTTCGCCAGCCTTCCTGACCTTCGCCAACTGGTCTTCCGCATGCGCCGAAACCGCTGTCGCGACCAGCGCGGCCACGAGCAGACGGCCCTTCCACTTCGAGAAAAAATACACTATTGAACTCCCCTGGTTAAAAGTGCACCCGGCTTGGGCAAAGGTGCGAACCGGTGCGCCGGCCTGCTGTGGTGCGATTCAGTATATACCGCCAATTTGCATTGCCAAGCGTGTCAAAAATACTTCCGAGCCCACTATTTCAAGCCTTGCTAACTTCGCGAAAACGCCGGGTTGCGTTCGGCGAATTGGCGGTATATACAGACACTTGATCTGGATTTCGGCAAGCACTCATGGCTTATCCGCGGATGCTTGCGGCCAGGTCCGGCAGTGCAGCGGCGGGTGTGTCGCGTCTCGCGCAGACCTTGCACGCTGAGACGCAGTGAAACCGTTTTTGAGTCGGCCGTGCGTCTTGCGCCGGTTCGGCATGATGTCCGTCCCAAACGTGCAGGGGCTCGTTCGGCCCGTACGGTATGGACGACGATGAAACTTCGGAGCACCTGGATGAACTCGACTTCTCACATCCCTATCGTCGATCTGGCGGCGGTTCGTGCGTTGGATCCTGCCGGCCTGCGTGAAGCCGCCGCTGCAATCCGCGACGCGTGCACGAGCATCGGCTTCTTCTACGTCAGCAATCACGGCGTGCCAGTCGATGTGCTTGAAAGCGCGGTGAAAGCGGCGCGCGAATTCTTCGCTTATCCGGTCGAGGTGAAGCGGCGTGTCGCGGTGAATCATCGGCACCGCGGCTTTAATGCGTTGGGCGATGCAGTCATGTATCAGGCCACCAAACCTGACTACAAGGAGTTTTTCAGCATCGGACTGGAGTTGCCGGAAGACGATCCGAGCGTGCTTGCTGGTGAAGCGCTGCGCGGTCCGAACAACTGGCCCGAATTCATGCCTTCGCTGCAACCGGCGCTTTATGCGTACTACGAAGCGATAGGCGCTTGCGGTGCGGATTTGTTGCACGCGGTCGCGGTGAGCCTGGATATCGACGAAATGTTTTTTGTGAGCAAATACACGAAGCGCATGCAGCGCACACAGATGGTCTATTACCCGCCGCAAGCGCCCAAGTCGGACGCGGATCAGTTCGGTGTGGCGCCGCACACGGATTACGGGTGCATCACGCTGCTGTGGCAGGACAACGTGGGTGGTTTGCAGGTGAAAGAGCTTGCAACCGATAGCTGGATTGACGCGCCGCCCATTCCGGGAACGCTGGTGGTGAACGTCGGTGACCTGCTTGCGCGCTGGTCGAACGATCGCTTTCGTTCGACGCTGCATCGCGTGATCAATCGCTCGGGCCAGGAACGTTATTCGATCGCGACCTTCTACGATCCGACTTATGGCGCAAGCGTGGATCCGCGCGATCTTGGTCTTGAGGGCATTCATCCGCTGTACGAACCGGTGGCTGCGGGCGACTACATCCTGGGGCGGATCAACGATTCGATGGGTTATAGAAAGAAGCGCGCGAATGGCTGAGAACGCAATGAACGGCATAGTAAAAAAGTTGATTGATGCGCTTGGCACCGAGTCCGTGCGTTTCGGCGATGCCATCGAACCACGCTATCTCGGCGACTGGAGCGGCCGCTCGCCGGTGCCGCCGATAGCGGTCGTGCTGCCGCGGTCAACCGAGGAAGTAGCAACCCTGCTGCGCTTGTGCAATGAAGCCTGTCAGAGCGTTGTCCCGCAGGGCGGCATGACCGGACTGGCGGGCGGCGCCATTCCTTCCGGCGGCGATATCTGCGTGTCGCTCGAACGGCTGGTGGGTATCCAAGAGGTTGATCGTGCAGCGGCGACCATGACGGTGCTTGCCGGTACCACATTGCAAACCGTCCAGGACGCCGCGCAGGAAGCGGGTTTTGAATTTGCACTCGACCTCGGCGCGCGCGGCTCGTGTCAGATCGGCGGCAACCTCGCCACGAACGCGGGCGGCGTGCGCGTGCTGCAGTCCGGCACGGCTCGGGACCAGGTGCTCGGACTCGAAGTCGTGCTGGCCGACGGCAGCGTGCTCAGTTCGATGAACAAGATGGTCAAGAACAATACGGGCTACGACCTGCGCAACCTGTTTATCGGTTCCGAGGGAACGCTTGGAGTGATCACGCGTGCGGTATTACGTTTGAAACCACGTCGCGCCGCACGCAACACCGCGCTGTGCGCACTGAAGGATTACGACGATGCGGTCGCGTTGCTGCGCTCGCTGCAAGCCACCTTCGGCGATGAAATCGGCGCGTTCGAAATCATGTGGCCGGAGTTCTACGACTTTGGTGTCGGGCTGACACGCACGCGGCAGTCGCCGCTTGGGCAGGCATATCCGCTCTATGCATTGATCGAACAGGCCGGGTTCTCCGACGATCACGGTGAACGGCTTGCCGCGGCGCTTAACGCACAGCTTGAAGCGGGCGTCGTGATGGACGCGGTTGTCGCACAGTCGCAGGCGGAGACCCAGGCGTTGTGGGCGATTCGCGAAGCAACGGCCGAGTTGCCGGTGAAGATCGAGCCGATCAATTTCGATGTGAGCTTGCCCGTAGGCGAAATCGGTCATTTCGTCGATGCGTGCCGCAAGGACTTCGCTGCACGCTGGCCGACGCATTATGGTTTGTATTTCGGCCACATTGGCGACTCGAACCTGCATGTCACGCTCGATGCACGTTCGATTCCCGGTGTGACAGTGGAAGAGGTCGATCGTGCGCTGTACGGCATGGTTCGCGACTACAGCGGTTCCATATCGGCGGAACACGGGATTGGTGTGCTTAAACGACCGTTCCTCGGCTACTCGCGCAGCCCCGCGGAACTCGCTTGCATGCGCGCGATCAAGCATGCCCTCGATCCTCACGGCATCCTCAATCCGGGCAAGGTGCTGCCTCAGATGCCGCCTGCTGCGGAACAAGGAACTCAATGAGCGTAGCCGATTTTATAGAAGGCTTGCGCGCTGACGTGCGCGGCCTGCCCGCATACAACGCGGGGTTATCGGGGGAATTCGTGCGGGCGCGTTATGGCGTCTCGCATGTCGCCAAGCTCGGCAGCAATGAAAATCCCCGTGGCGCCAGCCCGGCTGTGCTTGCGCATCTTGCACAGTCCACCACGGCCGGCACGCTCGCGCTTTATCCCGATCCTTCATGCAGTGCGTTGCGTGCACTGATTGCTGAGCGGCTCGCGGTCGATCCTGAGCAGTTGTTGTTCGGCAACGGCTCCGAGGACTTGCTCGCCATTGCGGCCCACACGTTCCTCGCGCCCGGTGACGAAGTGATCACCGTGATCCCATCGTTTGGATTGCACATCATCTATCCGCAGAGCGTTGGTGCGAAGATGGTCACTGTGCCGATGCGATCTGACTTCGAATTCGATATCGACGCACTGGTCGCTGCCATTTCACCGCGTACGCGCATGTTGATTATTAGTAATCCTTCTAATCCGGTCGGCTGCGCAATGGATGTGAATGATATGCGTCGGTTATTGAACGGAGTGTCGCCGGGGACGCTCGTGCTGTGGGACGAGGCCTATTTCGAATACGCCTGCGATGAAGACGGTTATCCGGACAGCCTCGCCGTGCTGCGTGAATCAGGCTTGCCGTGGTTGTTGCTGCGCACCTTTTCAAAGGCGTATGGATTGGCGGGACTCCGGGTGGGATACGGCGTGGCGTCGGCGCCGGAACTCGCCGGGCTGATGAACCGCGTGCGTACGCCATTCAACATCAACCAGATTGCGCAGCAGGCGGCAGCCGTCGGATTTGGCGATCAGGCGCATGTTGCGGCTAGCGTGAAAGATGCCCGTTCCGGCCGCGAATGGATGCGCGCTGCGTTGATCGGGCTGGGTGTGAATCCGGCCCGTTCGCGAGCCAACTTCCTGTTCTTCGATTGTGGGAAGGACGCGGCCAAGCTGGCGGGCAGGATGCTGGAGGATGGGGTGATTGTGAAGCCGTGGCGCGAGCCGGGTTATGAAAACTGCATGCGAGTGAGTGTTGGGAACGCTGCGGATAATGCTTTGTTTATCAGGTCGTTCGAACGGCGACGGGGCGGGTAACAGGTACGGGGGTAGCGGGGCAGGATGTATAACGGAGCGCGGCGTGCTTCGGTATTCGGGTTGCATTCGGTTTGCATTCAGGTCCGGCATAGAAATACGTATAAGCTGGCGAGGATCGGCCTAAACTAACAGGTCAGACCTCACTAGCGAGGAGACCATGCGCTCCCTCCTGTTCGCGTTCTCCCTTTCACTGGGGTGTTTCGCTCCCGATGCCGCCGCGCAACAGGCGCCGTTATACGAGCAATCCGGTGACTTCATTGCTACCGGCTTTCGCTTTGAAGACGGCTCTTCGCTACCCCAGGTCAAGCTCCATTACGTCACCCTCGGCGTCCCCCACTGTGACGGCAACGGACACTTCACCAACGTTGTCCTGCTGCTGCACGGTACTGCCGACACCGGCCGCGCATTCCTTACTGCCGCCATGCGCCAGGAACTGTTCGGCCCCGGCCAGCCGCTCGATGCCAGCCGTTATTTCATCATCATTCCGGATGGCCTTGGACGGGGCGGATCAAGCAAACCCAGCGACGGTCTGCGAGCTAAGTTTCCCGAGTACGGATACAGCGATGTCGTGCAGGCGCAGTACCTGCTCGTCACGCAGGGACTCGGTATCGACCATGTGCGCCTGGTGCTCGGTACCTCGATGGGCGGGATGCAGACATGGCTATGGGGCGAACGCTATCCGGACATGATGGACGCTCTCATGCCGATCGCGAGCCAGCCGGTTGCGCTCACCGGACGCAACGGTTTCTGGCGGCAAATGATTATCGACGCTATCCGGCGGGACCCTGACTGGAACGACGGCAACTACCTGCGCCAGCCGATCCAATGGTTACGCGCTATGCCGGTCTTTACGCTGATCACGAAGAATCCCGCGCGCATGCAGGCGTTATCGCCTACGCCCGGTACCTCGCGTTGGTCTTACGATGCCGCCGTCTACAGCGGTCGCCAGTACGATGCCAACGACGTGATGTACTGGTTCGAGTCGTCGTGGGACTACAACCCCGAGGCGGCGCTTGGGGCAATCAAGGCGCCGCTCTTTGCCGTCAATTTCTCCGACGACCTGCTGAACCCGACCGATCTCGGCATCATGCAGCGTCTTGTACCACGCGTGCCGCATGGGCGTTTTGTCGAAATGCCGGAGAGCGAGCGTTCTTATGGGAACGAGACGATTGATCACCCCGAGGTCTGGAAAATCTACGTCGCGGAGTTTCTCCAGACCCTGCCGCCGCAGGCGCAATGAAGCTGATCGAGGCTAGCCCCCCATCATCTTCGTTTCTTGCGGACCGATCCAGTCGCGATCAAAGCGGCCCTCGGCGATTGAACGCAACGCTGCCGCTTCCTTGTCCGCCTGCCGCCTCGCGCCTTCGATAACCGCCGCCACGTCCGCTGGCGCTATCGCGAGGACACCGTCTTGATCGCCTACCATAATGTCACCGGGCTGCACCACCATGCCGCCGACGGTGACCGGCACGTTGACTTCGCCAGGACCATTCTTATAAGGGCCGCGATGCGTCACGGCACGCGCATAGACCGGGAAGTCGTGCTCGCGAATGGCGCCCACGTCGCGGATTGCGCCGTCGATGACCAACCCCTGCACGCCAAGGCTTTCGGCGTAGGTCGCCATGATTTCGCCCATCAGCGCCTGCGTAATATCACCGCCGCCGTCGATCACGAGCACGTCGCCGGGCCGGCAAAAATCGAATGCGCGATGGATGGCGAGGTTGTCGCCGGGACGGGTGCGCACAGTCACC
>DASYLW010000407.1:0-10412 GCA_036009385.1 Caballeronia sp. | reverse complement strand
GTTCAAGTCCGTTAGGACCGCTAGGAGGCGCTGCGCCCACGCCGCCGCTGGCAATAGTGCGAAAACACGCTGCATGACTGACACTCCCGATTCACTTAACCAAGCATGAAGCCGCCCTGTGCGGCTTGTTTGCTATTTGGAACTCGTTCCGGCGTTCTGTCGATTCGTCCTGAAGACCTATGACTTGATGTGGCAGCCGGCAAATGCGTTTCGTTTGGTCACAGCCCGTTTGGTCACAGCCCGTTTCTTCACAGCCCCTATGCCGTTTGGCTGACTGGTGATCGGGCATGTGCCTTGCCACACTTATGTCCAGAAGCTGTTACTGGCGCCAGGCAACGGACAACAACATGCCTGACTTCATCCACGCAAGCGGTTGGGAGTGACCACCATGCAAGCAATGAGTGGCGGGGCCGTGAGCGAATTCATTCTCGGTCCGTTTTTGCGTGAACTTTGTTTCGAACGCGGCTCCGGCACGGATACTGCCCGCGCGCTCCACGCCCTGATCGATGCCGGCTTTGATCGCCTGCCACTTCCCGGCCATGGCGCGACACTTGAACGCTGGCGAATGCTCGCAGCGGTTGCGGCGTGCGATCTCGCGCTGGTCAAGCTCTTCGAAGGCCATACGGACGCGCTCGCAATCTTGGCTGAACTGGGCGAAGGACACGCCCCGAAAAGCGGTCAGGCGTGGGGCGTTTGGGCAGCAGAACCGCCCACGGCTCGCCTCTGCGCGAGCGCTGCGTCCAACACAAACCACGTCACGTTGCACGGCACGAAGGCTTGGTGTTCTGGAGCGGCCTCGATTACCCATGCCCTCGTCACAGCCTGGAACGAACGGGATGAGCCAATTCTCGCCGCAATCGATCTCCACCAACCGGGCGTGCGCATAACGCGCGATGGCTGGATGGCTGTCGGCATGTCGGCGAGCGCGAGCGTAGACGTCCATTTCGATCACGCCAAAGCTACCTGCATCGGCGCGCCGCGGGCCTATCTCGAGCGAGCGGGTTTCTGGCACGGCGGTGGCGGGATCGCTGCATGCTGGTTCGGGGCGGCGACGGCAATCGGGGAATTCGTCAAACGGGATACGGCACGCCGCGCCGATCCCTACAAGCTCGCGCACCTGGGCGCTATTGACACGGCGCTCTCCGGCACGGCCAGCCTGCTGCGCGAAGCGGCGGCACGGATTGACCGCGCGCCGCAGTCCGATGCAATGCCGGATGCCTTTCGGGTCCGGCTGGCGGCGGAACGTTCAGCGGTTGATGTCGTCGAGCACGCCGGTCGTGCGTTGGGCGCCGCACCTCTCTGCCGTAACCGTCATCTCGCCAGCCTGATGGCCGATCTACCTGTGTTTATCCGGCAGAGTCATGCCGAACGCGATGAAGCCGCGCTTGCTGAACGACTTATTAAAGGGGAGTGCGGCACATGGAAACTGTAGTAACTCACTCGGCAAACAATCGCGCCATCAAGGGAAATGGCACCCCGGAAGCAACCTGGCAAAACTCCGGGCGACTCTCGAGCCTGCCCGAAGTCGATCCGGCGATCCTCGTGCCACCCGGCGCACGCGCCGTGATTGTTTCGCCGCATCCGGACGATGAAATCCTGGGCACGGGAGGCCTGCTCGCTCAGTTGTCCGATCTTGGTCGCAAGGTGTTGATCATCGCCGTAACGGACGGCACGGCGAGCCATCCTGACTCACCGGAATGGCCCACGGTGAGGCTCGCTGCGGCTCGCTCGCAAGAAACGCGCGAAGCGCTACAACGTCTGCGCATGAAGCATGTCGCTCTGGAACGACTGCACCTTCCTGACGGCGGTGGAGAAACGTTCGAGTCGGAACTGGCGGAAGCGCTGAAAGCGCGTCTCGAACCGGGCGACATAGTATTTGGAACCTGGCGTTTCGATGGTCATCCCGACCACGAGTCGGTCGGCCGGGCCGTGACCGCCGTGGCCGGTGCGCTTGACCTGCCGTTCGTGGAAGTCCCCGTGTGGACATGGCATTGGGCGACACCCGAAGATACCCGCGTGCCCTGGAGCCGAGCACGGCGCATCGTGCTGAATGCGGCCACGCTTGCCCGCAAGGTTCACGCGGTTCAGGCGTTTCGGAGCCAGATTGAAGCCGACAACTCGACGGGTCGCGCACCCATCCTTCCCGATCATGTGCTCGAGCGTCTGACCCGGCCCTACGAGGTCGTGCTGATATGACACCGGACCCGAACACGCGGGGCCCGAACACGCAGGAACCAGACGCGCAGGACTATTTCGCCGGTCTTTATCAACGCAGTGACGATCCCTGGCTGCTTCGCGAACGGTGGTACGAGCGGCGCAAGCGCGCACTGACGCTGGCCGTCCTGCCCGACGAACACTACGGTCGCGGGTATGAACCCGGTTGCTCGAACGGCGAACTGACAGTTGAACTGGCTTCTCGATGCGGGACGCTGCTCGCGGCGGATTTGAATCCGGCGGCGGTCGAACTCGCGCGGCGGCGAGTCGCGCATCTTCGGAATGTTCGCGTCGAGCAGCGCGCCATACCTGACGACTGGCCGGATGGCGAGTTCGACCTGATCGTAGTCAGCGAGGTGGCGTACTACCTGGATCAAGCTCAACTCGCCGGGCTTATCGCGAGGCTTGGGGTTTCGCTCGCCGAGGGCGGAACACTGATCGCCTGCCATTGGCGGCAGCCGATCGAGGGATGGTCACATTCGGGCGATCATGTACATCAAGAACTTCGCGCAAAACTCGCGCTGCCGCAGTTGTCTTGCTACCAGGACGACGACATGGTGCTTGACGTATGGTCATCGAATGCGAAATCCGTCCATCAACGGGAAGCGCGCTAGGGCTTGCCGACATGTGTCAAGTCGAGTTTTCCCACCACATTTACTAAACAATAAAGGTAACTTAAGTCCTTATCAACAAACGGCTTACGGGTTTTCTCTAAGATTGATCGGGCGTGTTTTCGCACCGTTTTACTATACAATCGCCAAAATCGTGCGAACCTGGCGTCACTAGTAAACACATCACGTGCGAACAACGCCTCAGCGCCGATAAACAAGAAATCCACGCAATGCGGAGACGAGAAACCCGATGGCCACAACCATTCGCGATGTCGCGCGCGCAGCCAGTGTGTCGATCGGCACGGTATCGCGAGCGCTTAAAAACCAGCCGGGCTTGTCGGAAACGACGCGTGAACGCGTGGTCGAAGCGGCGCGGCAACTTGGCTACGACGCTGCCCAGCTTCGCACCCGAATCCGGCGCGTCACGTTCCTGCTTCATCGCCAGCACAATAATTTCGCAGTCAGCCCGTTTTTTTCCCACGTTCTGCACGGTTTCGAAGAAGCCTGCCGCGATCGGCGGCTGGTGCCATCTGTACTCACGGCCGGCCCGACGCATGATCTCGCCCAGCAGATGCGCCTCCACGCACCGGACGCCGTAGCGGTTGCAGGATTTATCGAGCCTGAGTTGCTTGCTCACCTGCGCTCCATGAACCGGCCGGTCGTACTGATCGATTTGCGCGCGCCGGGTTTCCGCTCCGTCAACGTAGACAACGCGCGCGGTGCCGCACTCGCCATGCAGCATTTGTTTGCGCTCGGGCGCAAGCGGATTGCATTCATTGGCGGATCGCTGGCGCACTACAGCATCTCCCAGCGGGCAATGGGATACCGGCTGGCGTATTTCGAAGCGGGCTTACTCTTTAACCCGACGCTCGAAGTGACCACCCAGCCTGCTATCGACGCCGACATGGCTGCCGCCGACGCCATGGAACGCCTGATTGCGCAGGCGCGCGCGCAAGCCGCGCCGCTGCCCGACGCCGTTTTCGCCTATAACGATGCAGCGGCCCTCGCTGCCATGCGTGTCTGTCTCGCGCACGGTTTGCGGGTGCCGGAAGACATCGCGTTTGTCGGTTTCGACGATATTCCTGCCGCGGCCCAAAGCACGCCGCCGCTCACCACGGTCACGGTCGACAAGGAAGCACTCGGGCGGCGTGGCGTGGAGTTGCTGCTGGAAACCGCTCAGAGTCACGATGACGCGAACACAACCGACACGCTCGTGCCCGTGCGCCTGATTCCTCGCGCGAGCTCGGCCATAACACGGACACAGACATCGGTATGAACTCAACCGCTCTGCACGTGGCGGGTTCGGCAGAACCGAACTTTCGCAGCCGCGATTTCCTCCTCGATCACGTTCGCCACACACTTACGTTCTACGCACGAACCGCCCGCGACGACTCGGGCGGTTTTTTTCATTTTTTCAAGGATGACGGCACGGTCTACGACCGCACCACGCGTCACCTTGTCAGCAGCACGCGCTTCGTCTTCAACCATGCAATGGCTTTTCGCCATTTCGGCGGCCAGCAACATCAGGACAACGCCCGGCACGCGTTCGCGTTCCTGCGCAACGCGCATTGGGACGCGGTCAACGAAGGCTACGACTGGGAAATCGAATGGCGCGACGGCGGGAAACGTACGCTGGACGGCACGCGGCATTGCTACGGCCACGCGTTCGTTTTGCTGGCGTGCGCGCACGCGGCAATGGCGGGTATCGATGAAGCCAAACCCTTGATCGATGAAACTTTCCAGCTGATGGACAAGCATTTCTGGGACGCGAGCGCCGGTCTATACGCCGATGAAGCCACGCCCGACTGGCAATTGTCGTCGTATCGCGGGCAGAACGCCAACATGCACGCGACCGAAGCGTTGCTGGCCGCGTACGAGGCGACCGGCCACGTGCTGTATCTGGATCGCGCGGAGAAAATCGCCGGCAATATCACGTTGCGCCAGGCACGGAAGAGCCACGGCCTGGTCTGGGAGCACTTCAACGCCGACTGGTCGATCGACTGGCATTACAACGAATCCGACAGCTCCAACATCTTCCGCCCGTGGGGTTTCCAGCCCGGCCATCAGACCGAGTGGGCGAAGCTGCTGCTGATCCTGGAGCGGCACCGCGCGTTGCCCTGGCTCGCACCGCGCGCGATCGAACTATTCGACGCCGGTTTCAACCGCGCGTGGGACGACCAGCACGGCGGCCTGTATTACGGCTTTGGCCCGGACGACTCCATCTGCGATCACGACAAATACTTCTGGGTGCAGGCCGAGACTTTCGCCACCGCAGCATTGCTCGGCAAGCGAACGGGTCTTGAGCGTTTCTGGGATTGCTATGAAGAACTGTGGCGTTATAGCTGGGCGCATTTTGTCGATCACGAATATGGCGCGTGGTTCCGCATCCTGACCTGCGACAACCGCAAGTACGGCGATGAAAAGAGTCCCGCAGGCAAGACCGACTACCACACGATGGGCGCGTGCTACGAAGTGCTGAACGCGATAGACGCAGCCGACGCGTCCCAACACAGCCGCGACGCAACGAAAGAGACAGCGAAAGAAGCGAGCTAAAGACACAAGCTAAACGGTGAGTACGATGACTTCCAATTCAACCTTCCCCCAATTCGTCTCAGCCGGCGACATCCTCACCGACCTGATCCGCACCGGCCCGTCGGACTGGCTGTCGCGTCCAGGCGGCGCCGGCTGGAACGTCGCTCGCGCCGTTGTGCGCCTCGGTTTGCCGACGGCATCTGCCGGTTCGCTCGGCACAGACAATTTCTCCGATGAACTCTGGGACGCAAGCGTCGCGGCCGGCCTCGACATGCGCTTCATGCAGCGCGTCGAGCGGCCACCGCTGCTGGCAATTGTCCACAAGACCCAACCGCCGACCTACTACTTCATGGGCGAAAACGGCGCAGATCTCGCGTTCGATCCCACCCTTCTGCCGTCCGGCTGGATGGACTCGGTGAAATGGGCGCACTTCGGCTGCATCAGCCTCGTGCGCCAGCCGCTTGGCGACAAGCTCGCTCGCCTCGCCGCGCAACTTCGCGAACACGGCGTTAAGATCAGCTTCGACCCGAATTATCGAAACCTGATGGAGCATGGCTACGAGCCCACTTTGCGCAAAATGGCCGCGCTTGCCGACCTGATCAAAGTGTCCGACGAAGACCTGCAAAAGCTCTTCCCATCGATACCGGATGAAGCCGACGCTATAGCCGAAATCCGTGCGATGAACCCGCAAGCCACCGTGCTTGTCACGCGCGGATCGGCCGAAGCTACGCTGCATGCCGGCGAAGAAAGCTGGCAGGCGCGCCCGCCAAAAGTCGATGTCGCCGATACGGTCGGCGCCGGCGATGCGTCCATTGCCGGCTTGCTCTACAGCTTGATGGCCCGCTCCGGCGGCTGGCCTGATCATCTTCGTTTTGCACTCGCGGCGGGCGCGGCGGCGTGCCGGAGGTCCGGGGCGCACTCACCGTCGCTGGAAGAAGTCGAGGATCTGCTGGCCTGAAACGTGCGCCTGCGGCCCAACGAGAGACGGTCATACGCGCAATAAATGCGCGTGCTAGCATCGTTTCAACCTGTGCCGGAGGTGCATCATGGAAGACACGATCTACACGAAAGGCATCTACACCGCGACAATCGGCGCCAACGCCGTAGACGGCGGCCAGTTTCGAGGCGTTGTCACGCTGGTGCGGGACGACGGCGAAGACGGCGAGGATTCCGAGCCGAAACAGTACGACGTCGCGGCCGCGTCGTTGTCCGAAGAAGAGGCGCTGGAAGAAGCCCGCGCGCTCGCTCACCGGATCCTCGGTGAACTGGAGTTGTGAGAAAACGGCGGCGCGCAGGTTGCTTGCCGCCGTTGTCGCTTCGCTCGAACGGGAGAACCACCATGGCTGAACAACTCTTCCTCTACGGCGTCTACTCCATCCACGTTCGGCCCATCGAACTACAGGGGACGCGATGGGACGCAGAATACGAAATCCGCCACCACGACAAAGCCGTGCAGCCGTGGAAAACCGTTGGCGGCGATAACGGCTTGTCGAGCCCTGCCGACGCCATCGATGCCGCGCATGTCCAAGCTGTCGCCGACATTGAAGCCGGTGCGGGCATTCCCAAGCCCAAGACCTTTCCTTGATCGGCTGCCCGTGAATCAAGGAGACTTCAGGGTTTCAAGCTAGCCGTGCCCGTCTGGTGGTGCGAGGCGGCTGACGGCACCTTCTGCGCTTCTTCCTTATCGATCAGTGCCGCACGTTCGTGTGCGTCCCGTGACGTCGCCCGCGCAACATAATCCGACAGCACTCCGCCCGGCTCGATCAGCTTCGCCATATAGGCGATCTGCAGCGTATTCGAGACAAGGATATCGGCTGCTGTAAAGCGCTGGCCGAGCAGCCAAGGGCCGTCGGCCAGCGCGGATTCAATCGCCTTTTCCACACGGCCCAGATCGCCCCAGCCGAAGCTCACGCTATTGCCCGGTGCGCCCGTCATCCGTTCAGCCATGGCCGGTTCAAGACAAGCGCCCGTGAAAAACATCCATTGGAGGAAACGGCCTCGCAACGGATCATCGAGCGGGACGCCAAGCCCGGCTTGGCGGTATTTATCGGCGAGATAAAGCAGCACCGCGCCCGATTCCGCGACGCACACACCGTCGTCATCCAGCGCGGGCAACTTCGACATCGGGTTCACCGAGCAAAACGCCGGCGCATTCTGCTCGCCCGCCCGAATGTTCACGTAGGCGAACTCGTACGGCACACGCAATTCCTCCAGCATCCATAACGCGCGAAAAGCGCGCGTCTTCGGCCAGTAGTAGAGCTTCATGGGCGGACTCCTTTTTTGTGGCGCGGCATCGCCAGAGAGCGTCCAGATTACCCGCTCCCGAGCGTTTCGAGACGAGGGTTAACCACACGTTAGCCATTCGGCAAGTGTTTTCCTCTCACTCATCTCAATAAAGATCGATTTTGTTTCTGATGCGAGTGTTCGATCGCGAAGAACGCAAAAACCTTCCGGTTATGTCGAGGAAGAATGGCGACATCCTCTCAATTCAACGATAAAACGCCGGAGACCTCATGAACGCGCGTGTGCCTTTTGCAGACAGTCCTCCACTTGCAAGCTATCAACTCACCGATAACCTCAACGCCGCGCATGGCCGGATCTTCCTCACGGGCACGCAGGCTCTGGTTCGGCTGGTCCTGACGCAACGCCAGCTCGATCGCGCCGCCGGGCTGAATACTGCCGGTTTTGTGAGCGGTTATCGCGGATCTCCGCTTGGCATGGTCGATCAGCAATTGTGGAAAGCGGAAAAACTGCTGGCGTCGCATGACGTGCGTTTTTTGCCCGCGATCAACGAGGAACTCGGCGGCACGGCCGTGCTTGGCACGCAGCGGGTGGGGTCGGACCCGGAACGGACCGTCGAGGGCGTCTTTGCAATGTGGTACGGCAAAGGGCCGGGTGTGGATCGAGCCGGCGATGCGCTCAAGCATGGCAACGCCTACGGTTCGTCGCCGCACGGGGGCGTGCTGGTCGTGGCGGGCGACGATCACGGCTGCGTGTCGTCGTCCATGCCGCATCAGTCCGATCAGACGATGATCGCCTGGCACATGCCGGTCGTGAACCCGTCGAATATCGCCGATATGCTCGAGTTCGGTCTCTACGGCTGGGCTTTGTCGCGTTTTTCGGGCGCGTGGGTGGGGTACAAGGCGATATCGGAGACAGTGGAATCCGGGTCGACTGTGGACCTCGACGGTTTCCAGACCAAGTGGCCCGCGCCGGAGGGATTCGTCGCGCCCGAAGGCGGTCTGCACAATCGCTGGCCCGACTTGCCAAGCTTGACGATTGAGGCGCGTCTTGCCGCGAAACTCGACGCCGTGCGGTACTTTTCCAAAACGCATTCCATCGATAAATGGATCGCACCGAGCCGTCACGCGAACGTCGGCATTGTGACGTGTGGCAAGGCGCATCTCGACCTGATGGAAACGTTGCGCCGGCTGGATCTGAGCGTCGATGAGCTCGATGCCGCCGGCGTGCGCATCTATAAAGTCGGTCTATCGTTTCCGCTGGAAACCACGCGACTCGACACCTTTGTGGAGGGTCTCTCTGAAGTCCTGGTGATCGAAGAAAAAGGCCCGGTGATCGAGCAGCAGATCAAGGATCATTTGTATAACCGCATGCAAGGCGCGCGGCCGATCGTGGTCGGCAAGAACGCGCAAGACGGGGCCATGCTGCTTAGCGCGCTAGGCGAATTGCGTCCATCGCGCGTGTTGCCTGTGTTCGCGGATTGGCTTGCGCGGCACAGACCCGAGCTGGATCGTCGCGATAAGGTCGTGGATCTCGTCGCACCGCAAATCCTGTCGAACGCTGCCGATGCCGTCAAACGCACGCCGTATTTTTGCTCGGGCTGTCCGCACAATACATCGACGAAAGTGCCTGAAGGATCGATTGCGCAAGCGGGGATCGGTTGCCATTTCATGGCGTCGTGGATGGAACGCGACACAACGGGCTTGATCCAGATGGGCGGAGAAGGCGTGGATTGGGCGTCGCACTCCATGTTCACGAAGACGCCCCACGTGTTCCAGAATCTTGGCGATGGCACTTACTTTCACTCAGGAATCCTTGCGATTCGGCAGGCGGCCGCGGCGAAAGCAAACATCACGTACAAGATCCTCTACAACGATGCCGTCGCGATGACCGGCGGCCAACCTGTCGACGGCAGCATTTCGGTGCCGCAAATCGCCCGGCAGGTGGAAGCGGAAGGAATCGCGACGCTGGTCGTAGTCAGCGATGAACCCGAGAAATACGACGGCCATCACGACCAGTTCCCGAAGGGCACGACGTTCCATCATCGGCGCGAACTCGATGAAGTTCAGCGGCGCTTACGCGAGATCAAGGGCGTTACCGTGCTCATCTACGATCAAACCTGCGCGGCGGAAAAACGGCGTCGCCGGAAGAAAGGTGAGTTCCCCGATCCTGACAAGCGCTTGTTCATCAACGAAGCCGTGTGCGAAGGCTGTGGCGATTGCGGCGTGCAGAGCAATTGTTTATCGGTTGAACCGGTTGAAACCGAACTCGGACGCAAGCGCCGCATCGACCAGTCGTCGTGCAACAAGGACTACTCGTGCGTGAACGGTTTCTGCCCGAGCTTCGTCACGCTCGAAGGTGCGAAGCTCAAGAAGGCAGCGGGGAATGTCTTCGATCCTGAAGCGCTCGCGGCACGCGTCGATGCGTTGCGGGAACCCACGCTCGAACTCGATAACGCGCCGTATGACATTCTGATTACCGGCGTCGGCGGCACAGGCGTGGTGACGGTTGGCGCGCTGATCAGCATGGCTGCGCACCTGGAGGGCAAGAGCGCGTCCGTGCTCGACTTCATGGGCTTTGCGCAGAAAGGCGGCGCGGTGCTGTCGTTCGTGCGCTTCGCTTCCACCGATGCGTTGCTGAACCAGGTTCGTATCGATACTCAACAAGCCGATGTGCTGCTCGCCTGCGACATGGTCGTCGGCGCGAGCGCGGATGCCCTGCAAACCGTGCGGCACGGGCGCACGCGGATTGTGGTGAACACGCACGCGATTCCGAACGCGACGTTCGTGCAGAACCCCGATGCCAATCTGCACG
>DASYLW010000406.1:0-6761 GCA_036009385.1 Caballeronia sp. | reverse complement strand
CTGCCGGCAAATTACGACTGGCGCTGGATGCTCGATCGTGACGACAGCGTGTGGTATCCAGGCGCGCGCCTGTTCAAGCAGACTACGCTCGGAGACTGGACCGCGCCGGTGGCACGGGCGAAAGCGGCGCTTTTGGCCGGGTGAATATTTTGCGCCGGCCGACATGGCGGACGCTTGCCTGAATGACGAGCAACCGCTTCTTGCGGATTCGCGCTGGCTAGTGCGTCTTGCACTGCACGACGTTGCCATATGCCATAGCGTAACCGCAGCCTATTTCTCCGCTGTTTGCATCGCTTTTACGGGTCTATCGCGGGTAATCAGCCGTAAGCCGCTTGCAATACTCGCCACGCCCGCGAATCCCGCACCAATCGCCAGCGCCAGCGCCGGTCCGTGATGCCCCGCAATACCAAAGCTCAGCGCGACCAACGCTGCCCCGGTCGCCTGGCCAATCAGCCGGGCTGTTGCTACCACCCCGCTCGCACCGCCGCTACGCTCGCGCGGCGCGCTCGCCATGAGCGCCTTCAGATTGGGTGATTGAAAGAACCCAAAACCCGCGCCGCATATGGCCATTCGGATGCAGATATCGAGTGCATGGGGATGAGCCGGCAACAACGCCAGCGACGCCATGCCCGCGCACATGATTGCGAGGCCGATGCCACCCAGCAACCCCGGTTGGTATCGATCCGATAAACGACCGGCGACCGGAGCGAGTAGCGCCACCATCACCGACCAGGGCGTCATCAGAAAGCCGGTCTCCACCTGACTGCGCCCGAGCACACTTTCGAAATAAAACGGCAGCGACACGAACGCCAGCCCTTGCGCGGCAAACGAGCAGACGGCGGTTGCTGTCGACAACGCGAACATCGGACGCTTGAAGAGATCGATGGGGAGCATCGGCGCAGGATGACCACGCTCGCGATGCAGCATCAGCCCGCCCGCCACTGCCGTCACCGCGAGCGCAATCAGCACGACATGCGCGGGCGCACGCTGCGCCGCTTCGCCAAGCGCGAACACCAGCGCGGCGAACGTGATCACGTTCAGTCCAGCCGCCACCCGGTCGAAACCATGCGTGGCGCGTGGTGTTTGCGGCAACGCCGTCCAGCCGATAGCCAGCGCCAGCAGCCCTACCGGCAGGTTCACGGCGAACAGCCACGGCCAGGGCCCGAGTGAGAGCACGATGGACGCGACCGTCGGTCCGACCGCGAACGATATCCCCACGACGAGGGCGTTCAGCCCAAACCCTCGCCCAAGCCTGTGATGCGGATAAATCGCCCCGATCAGCGCCGTGTTCACGCTCATGATTGCGCTCGCGCCAATGCCCTGCAGCAGCCGCGCCGCGGTGAGCGTCGGCAGCGACCATGCCAACGCGCACGTCAACGATGCGACGAGGAACAGGATCAACCCGCCCAGATAGATCTTCCTGTGCCCGACAATACCGCCCAGCGCCGCGAACGGCAGCAGCGTGGCGACCATCGCGAGTTGATACGCGTTGATGATCCAGACGGAGGCGGCGGGTGTTGCGTGGAGATCGGCGGCGATTGCGGGGAGCGCAGTGTTCGCGATGGCGGTATCGAGCGTGGCGAGCGAAACGGCGAGCAGGATTGCCGCCATGCCGCGACGCTGGAGCGCGGTCATGGGACCGTCGGCAAGGAGTGTGGTCTGGTCTGACACAGTTTTTTAGGATTGGACGTAATCGGCGATAGTCCGACACGATACGGGATCATGGCGAACTTCGCCGGGCACCCTCGCGGCAGCTTTCAAACAGGTGTCAGTACGGTGTCGCCGGTGAAGTGCCGGGTAGCGTTATCGACGAACATTCGGACCGATGCCGCCACCGCCTCCGGTGAGCGGCCGCCCACGTGGGGCGTCAGCACGACGCGATCGGAGCTTGTCAGCAGCGCGGGCGGCGCGGGTTCGCCTTCGTAGACATCGAGTCCCGCGCCGGCGATCACGCCGCGTTCGAGCGCGTCCGCCAAAGCGGCGGTATCCACGACACTGCCGCGCGACACGTTCACCACGTAGCCATGTGAGCCGAGTGCGGCGAGCACGCCGGCGTTGATCAGATGCCGGGTTGATGCGCCGCCTGGCGTGGCGACGACGAGGTAATCGGCCCATTCGGCGAGCGCGATCACTGAGTCGAAGTACGTATATGCGGAGTCCGGTTGCGGCCGGCGATTGTGATAGCCGATATCGATATCGAATCCCAGCGCTCTCTTCGCCACCTTCTTGCCGATATTGCCAAGCCCGATCACGCCTAGTTTCTTTCCCGAGAAGTTCGGCTGGAAGGGCAGGTCGTCCCGCCACAGGCCGGCGCGGCATGCGCGATCGAGCGCAGGGATCTGGCGGACAACACCGAGCAGCAACGCGAAGGCGTGATCGGCGACGCAGTCGTCGTTGGTACCCGCGCCGTTCACGACGGTGATGCCACGCGCCTGGGCCGCGTCGCGGGCAATGTTTTCGTAGCCAGCGCCCAACGCGCCGATCAGTTCGAGGTTCGGCAGTTTCGCGATGGAAGCTGCATCAATGCCGATAGTGCCGTTTGTCAGGACAGCGCGGATTTTGTCGGCGTGGTCATCCAGGGCTTTGTCGAGTGCGGCTTGGTCGAGCGCTGTAATAGCGTTGAAGGCATTCGCGACGGTGGCTTGGTTTTCCGGACGAAGCGGAACGAGGACAAGGACAGTGGGGAGCATGGATATGAGTCTCTTTAAAACATAGTTTCAATTTTCGCATCTTTCGTGATTTTTAGTCCGCTCGAAGAAGTTCGGGGCGCTCAGTGTCTTCTACGCATTAGGCCTGCGGCCACTTTAGGCGATCTCCGGTATGGCAGTGGATGCCTATGTCTTTCAGATCACCTTCGCGCGTCTTCAATACTCCGAAATTGAGTGCTCGTCGTTTTGGTGCCGGCTCTGTCAATGTTTGATTACAGCCAAAATGCAATCTTTACCCTCGGAGACGTATTGCGGGAGCACATGTATGGCAATCTTTTTTAAGTAACTACCAAACCTTTTTGCCGGGGCGACATTGGGGGGCGAGAAATATTATCGGAGATCTGACTGGCGCCCGCTGGATATCCGGACGACCGATGAGCATCACTCCGACACTGCAAGGCGCTTTGTATGTCGATTTCGGTTGCTTGGGCGTCTTCCTCGGGTTTTTCGTTATTGCTTTATGCATTGCTCGATTTCATTCGTACGTGATCAAAAAAGCAGTGCTTGCCAAATTCAGCTTTTGTTACCTAATACATACACTGAATCCATAGGACGCGAACAAGGTTGTTCGCGACAAAACAAGATTCGGAGGTAGGTATCATGAAGTCGCTCATTCAAGCCGTTGTCGTTGCCGCAGTGCTCGCCGTCCCGGCTGTCTCGTTTGCTCAGTCGAGCCAGCAATCGCTGACGCGTGCAGAGGTGAAGGCGCAGTTGATCCAGATTGAGAAGGCCGGCTACAACCCGGCAACAGCGAGCGATTACGACTATCCGGCCAATATTCAAGCTGCGGAAGCACGCGTGGCTGCCGAAAACGGCGGTGCCAGCAGCTACGGTGGCGTGGCTAATGGATCGTCGGATTCCGGTACCCCTGTCCAGTCGTCATTCGGCGATAACGTGCACTCGCTGTACAGGGGCCATTAATCACGTTAATTAGCAGGTGGCCGGCGACTAAACTGACGTGGATCACCGGCCGGTGCAGCGCTAACAGGCAGAACGCTGTGCAGCAGATCTGGAAAAAAGTGAATTCGTACCTCCTCCAACGGGTTGTATTCCGGTGGACTTGCCCAGCCCTTTTGTCTGGGCTTTTTTGCGTATTTCGGTATTGCGAAGATACATAAAAGCCAAGCTCCAACCTCCCGCAACGACAGCGCTTGCACGGCAAGACTCGCATTTCAAAATGCGTGACCTAAAATAAAAGGAGGCTGTGGTGTATTAAGGAGGCGGCCATGACTGAGTCGATGATCGGTTTTGTGGTGGGCCTTGCGGTCCTGATAGTCATAGCTGCCGTATTGGGCCGTCGGTATCGACGCGAGCACCCGGAAGACGGCAGCGGGCGGATACGCATGCGCGAGTGGCTCGATACGCACCACATGAGTTGGATGCACCACAAGCATTAATGCGTCTCTAAAAACAAAAAGCCCACTCGCAACGTGCGGTGGGCAAAGAAAAAGTGCGCGGCGCATCTTCATGGCGCGGATCCAGAAGTGCAGGGAGACGCCGCGTGGCTCATCCCCGCCTCGGGTTCGGCAGGCGGCTTCACTGCTCGGGGACGCCGCCGTCCGTCGACCTCTGCTTTTCCATACGCGATAGCAAACCGGCAGGCGTCGTCCGCTTCGCTGAAGTGGCCCAGCACGCCCGACGCCCATCGCGCGCCGTTCGGCTTGGTGACAATGACCATTGACGCAAAACTACCACGCTCTCCCGCTGCGAGGGGCACCAAAATGTGACCGTTATAGCTGAGTGGAATGGCGTGCATTTGGTCTCCCCGTTTAAACGATGTTTTCGATTGGTGATTTTCCCGGATCGGGGTAAACGTGGTTGTTAGCAATTGAAAAAAACAGAAACAACGCGTGCAAAAAGGTCGGCACGCGCTGGATAAGACTGTGAACATAGGCTTTTGGTCCTGGCGGATCTTTGCGCACCCTCAAACACAACGGGCAAATAACTCCGCGCCAGCAATCCTCCATTACTTTCCGCGAGGTTTGGTTTGGAATATTTTTAGCGTAAAAGGGACGAATTGCGCGAAATTATTGCGCCAGTCTCGATAAGCGCGTCATATTGGTGACTCGATCCAGCGCCGCCGAATCTTCCGCTGTCATTTCATAGACGGCATGCATATTGGCGCCGTCCGACCATTCGCGCTTATAGCGCCATTTGCCATCGCCGAGCATGTAAACGCCATGCTACTGGCATCCGCATCGCTTGCTCCGCAGGCGACAACCATTCGCTCATGTCTTCAGTTGTCCCATGATTCACTCCCGGTTGTCGTATGCAACATCCTAGGAGGGGACACTGCGCCGATATGCGCGCTTGCGCTCACATCGCGATGATCTGGCCGATTGAATCGCGTGCGCGGCGCGTAATCGCGGCTTGGGAAGAGGCACTCGATCTTTCTGCGTTGGTCACCAGACCGGTCGCGTGACCGGTTGCGCGTGCTGTACGGTGACTTTCGCCAGCTCACCAGCGACCGGTGGATACGAAAAATTACCGGCGTCGAGCCTCGTTCATGCTTACGAGCCGTCCCTGCATCGGGATTCCTTGTTATCGAAGTAACAAGTTTAACTTTGTAGTTAGACTTCGTATCTGCTAAGGTTCGGACATGAACACGAACGACGAAACACAACCCACTGACCCTGAAGTCGCGCACGCTGTCGCGGGGGAATTGCGCGTGGTACTTGGCAAGCTGAAGCGGCGCTTGCGCGAAGAGGCCAGTTTGGGAGAGTTCACTTTGTCCCAGATGTCGGCCCTTAGCCGGCTGGAGCGCGAAGGTCCTGCGACCGTCACTACGCTCGCGCGAGCTGAAGGCGTGCGCCCGCAATCCATGGGCGCCACCGTGTCCGTCCTCGAGGCGGCCGGGTTTGTGACCGGCGCACCGGATCCCGCCGACGGACGTCAGACCATTTTGTCCCTCACCAAAGCATGCCGCGAATGGATCAAGGCGAGCCGCGCAGCCCGGGAAGACTGGTTGTTCCGTGCCATTCGAACCAAGCTCACGCCCGTGGAGCAAGAGGAACTTGCGACTAGCGTGGCGCTGCTCAGCCGGCTCGTCGATTTGTGACTGACCCAGACCGGCGTCGCAGAAGCGATGCCGCCGGCTCCTCAATTCCCTTTGCCGCGCCAGGTTCCAGGGCGCGTCGCAGTCCGACTCGCATGAAGGAAAGCACCATGACAATTACCACGCTCGACCCGAAGACGGCTCTTGTAATCATCGATTTGCAGAAGGGCATCGTCGCGCTTCCCACCGCGCAACCCGTCAATGAAGTCGTCAAGCACGCCAGCGAGCTGCTCGACGCGTTTCGCAGCCACGGCTTGCCCGTCGTGCTCGTCAACGTTGCCGGCGGCGCGCCGGGCCGCTCTGAGCAGACGCGCAACCTTGCCGGGCTTCCCGCCGACTGGGCCGATCTTGTTCCCGAGCTGAAGCAGCAGCCGGACGATCACATCGTCACCAAGCGGACGTGGGGCGCGTTCACGAATACCGGTCTCGATGAACACCTGAAGAAGCTGGGTGTTACGCAAGTCGTTATCGCCGGGGTGGCGACGAGTGTTGGTGTCGAATCGACCGCACGTTATGCGCACGAGCTTGGGTTCAACGTGACATTGGCCATCGACGCCATGACCGACTTGAATGCCGATGCCCACACCAACAGCATCACGCGGATCTTCCCAAGGCTGGGCGAGACCGGCACGAGCCGGGAGATTATCGACCTGCTCGGCAGCACTCGCGCGTGAGCTCGTTCAGCGCGGAGATGGCAGCCTCGGGAGGCTGCCGGTGAAGGGCACCTTCCGCTCGCTGAACAGCTTCAACTACCGGGTATGGGCCGGCGGCGCGATCGTTTCCAATATAGGAACGTGGATGCAGCGGACGGCCCAGGATTGGCTCGTGCTCACGCAACTGACCCACCACAACGCGACCGCGGTCGGCGTGGTCATGGCGCTCCAGTTCGGTCCGCATCTTCTCTTGTTGCCCTTCACAGGCTTTGCGGCCGATCATCTCGATCGTCGCAAACTCCTGATGGGCACGCAGGCGGTATTGGGAACGCTCGCGCTTGGACT
>DASYLW010000405.1:0-11831 GCA_036009385.1 Caballeronia sp. | reverse complement strand
GACGACGTCGCCTAGGGACGACACCCGGACAATCAAGATCTTTTGCACGCTGGACACGGTGGGCGCCGTCGGATTGGACGGCGCGTGGACAATTTTGAGATGGGGCGGAGTTTACCGCTGGCGCTTGGGATTGGGGTGGTTTTTACGCTGTACGGTTGACGCTTGCGCTTGGACGTTGGACGTTGGACGTTAACGTTGGTGGTCGGGGTTGATGCCGGGTTGCCAGGTTCTCGCGTTAGCGGTCAGGTTCATTGCCGGGGTGCTGCTTTCGGTGTTAGTGGTCTGCGTGCGCTAGATGTTTTCTTTATCGCTATTAGCCACTGCGCGTGGCGGCGCGTCATTTCTTTGTCCAAAGCGACAAAGAAACGAAGCAAAGAAAACGCTTTCACCGCTCTACCCTAAGTGTCCACAGCGTGCAGTTCCCATTCATAGGTGCCCCAAAAGCACGGTGCTCGCAAGAGCACCGGATGTGTGAACCCCTCTTTCTCCGAACACAGATACCCACACGCTTCGCCACCAGTGACTGAACCTGCCCAAAGAGCACCCCGCGCTATCCGCGGACAACCAACCTCCAAGTTCGTACGTACATCGAACCATGTCGCCAACCCACGAAGAAGCAAGGTCTCAAAAATGCGTTAGGCCGTTCCGGTCCGTAGGGCACTCGTGCTTGCCCGAGAGCGTACGGGGCGAAGCGTGTTCGTGTCAGGATTCGCGAGAAGGAGGGGTTCAAACATCCTTCGCTCTTGCGAGCACCGTGCTTTTGGGGCACCCATGAATGAAAACTGCACGCTGTGGACACTTAGGGTAGAGCGGTGAAAGCGTTTTCTTTGCTTCGTTTCTTTGTCGCTTTGGACAAAGAAATGACGTGCCGCCACGCACAGTGGCTAATAGTGATAAAGAGATTAGCCAACCTAAGCACACCACTAACACTGAAAGCAACCACCCGGCATTGACCCCAACCGCTAACCCCAAAACCCACCCCGCCCTACTCAACCGTGGTACTTGGAATCAAGCTCATCAATCGCCGCGACATTACCGGCGCTCCGTCCATTCTCATCGAACGTCTGCGCCAGAAACGCATCGGCAATCGTCTTGGCCACTTCGGCCCCGATCACACGCGAACCCATAGTAATGATCTGCGCATTGTTCGACAACGCCGCCCGTTCCGCCGAATAGGTATCGTGGCACAACGCAGCGCGAATTCCAGGCACCTTGTTGGCCGAAATGCTGACGCCGATCCCCGTGCCGCACACCAGAATGGCGCGATCGTAGTCGCCGCGTATCACGCCGGAAGCCACGCGGTCAGACAGATTTGCATAGAACTCCTTCGGATCTGATGCATTGTCCGACACCTCGAAAACATCGAAACGGTCCTTGAGGTGTTCAGCCAGCACGTGAGCCAGTCCCGCCCCCGCGCTATCTCCAGCAACTGCAAGTTTCATGATGATCTCCTTCAGATTGAGGTTTCACACATGCGAAGAGGTCAGAGCACAGCCCTGACTCGCTCCAGGATGTCCAGATATCCCGTGACCTCCCACGCGGAGCGCCCGATGAACAGCCCGTCAATATGCGCGCTGGAAGCAAGCTCGGCGCAGTTGCCGGGGTTGACCGAGCCGCCGTAAAGGCACGGTACGCGGCGGCCAAGAACATCTTGCGCCACCGCAATGATTTCTGCCTGGCGAGCATCGGCATAGTCGGCGGTGGCCGGTATGCCGCGCTCGCCGATGGCCCAAACCGGCTCGTATGCAAGCAGGATCGGAGCCGTGCACTGTTCGGGCGTCAACCGGCCCAGTGCGCCCCGAACTTCCGCAGCCAGAACCTCGGCTGCCCGCCCGCCTTCGCGATCGGCGAGCGTCTCGCCGATGCAGATCAGCGGCGTCAACCCGTGGCGCACCGCCGCCTCCACCTTGAGTCCCACCGTTTCATCGGTCTCGCCAAAATGTTCCCGCCGCTCGGAGTGACCAAGCTCGACCAGATCCATTGCGCAATCGACCAGCATCGGCGGCGAGATTTCGCCGGTCCAGGCGCCGCGATCGGACCAGTGCATGTTCTGTGCGCCGACCTTCACCGTCGTATCGGAGAGGATCGCCTTGACCTCGCGGATCGCGGTGAAAGCCGGAATCACAAAGCGCTGCATCCGCGGGTCGCCGGTGCTCGCGAGCAGACCTTCGGCAAAAGCGCGCGCCTCCGCCAGGGTCTTGTTCATTTTCCAGCTGGTACCGATCCAGAAAGGGGAATGGGTCATGATGATGTCGTTAATCGGATGCGCGAACCTCGCGCTGCTGAGCGCCGTGCCGGAGTGGATCGCCGGGTCATCTTGCCCCCGGTGCGGCGCTCAGGTGAAAACCGCAGGCACCTTTCGGCGCCCTGCGGGTTAAAGCCGTAGCGTCACTTCGAAAGGGTAAATGCAGAGGTGTACTTATCCACGTTGGCCTTGGTGATCAGCACGCAATCGAAGAGCTGCTTTTCAGTCTTGGCGCCCGTCTTGCCGGTCTTCAGGAACTGATCGGCCTCCTGCACCGCCTTGACGGAAAACGTCGCAACCGGTTGCAGTACCGTGTACTGCAATTCGCCAGCCTTGACCGCGGCAACTGCGGTTGGTGAACCATCAAAACCACCCACCTTGATGCTCGAAAGTTTACCCGCCTGCTTGAGCGCGGCAATTCCGCCAAGCGCCATTTCGTCGTTGCCGCTGATCACGCCGATGATGTCCGGGTGCGCTTGCAACAAGCTCTGCATGGCGTTGAAGCCCTTTGTGCGATCCCAGTCGGCCACTTGCGATCCAACCTTCTTCAGATCCGGATACTGGCTAAGCACTGACGTATAGCCGTTGGAACGCGTGGCGGCATTGTTGTCGGACGGCGAGCCGAGCAGTTCAACATAGTTGCCCTTCGATCCAACGGCCTTCACCCATTGCTGCGCACCCAGCGCCGCGCCCTGGGCGTTGTTGGAAACGAGCTGCGCCTTGGCCAGGCCTTCCTGGTTGATCTCGGCATTGACGAGGAACACCGGAATGTTGGCGGCAACCGCCTTTTTCACCGCGCCAACAGAGCCGCTAGCGTTCGCGGGATCAAGAATGATCGCGACCGATTTGTTGGTGATGGCGGTATCGATCAGTTGGCTCTCGGCGTTGGTATCACCCTTCGAGGCCGCAACGTTGGCCGTGTATCCCAGTCTCTTCGCCTCGGCAGCGGCAACGTTGCCCTCCGTGAGCCAGTAGGGGTTCGAAGGATCGTTGACGATGATGGTCATAAGTCCTCCGGCCGCATGCGCCTGGCCCGCGAACAGAGGCGCGGCGATGGCGACAGCGGCAAGTGACAGGGTTCTCAGGGTTTTTCTCTTGGTTGTCATGGTAAGTCTCCTTTTTTGATTAGCGATGGCGTCGGGATAAAACAAATACAAATGAGGACAAGTAAGACGTTCTTCTCAAGGGCCGGTGGCGCGGCTCAAGCCTTGCCACTTTGTGGAGAAGTGGGTTGACCGGCGGTCGGCGCAGGGCGCTTGACGCGACGGCGATATTGAATGGCGTTGAGCAACACCGCGAGCACGATCACGGCGCCGGTGAACACCGTTTGCCAGTAAGAAGAGATGCCAATGATCACCAGACCGTCAGACAGGAATCCGATCACGAAGGCCCCGAGCAGCGTTCCGCGAATGTTGCCGGTGCCGCCCATCAGCGACGCGCCTCCAATCACCACGGCGGCAATAGCCGTCAGCTCATAGGTCGTGCCGGCCGTAGGACCAGCAGACGTGAGCTGCGAGGAAAGGATCAATCCGGCAATGGCGGCGCAGACGCCCGACATCATGTACACGCTGATCTGCACTCGTTTCACCGGAACGCCGGAGAGTTGGGCCGCGCGCTCGTTGCCGCCGGACGCATAGAGCCAGCGACCAAAGGCCGTGCGCGTGAGCATGATGCTGCCCAAAATCCCGACGACCGCCAGGATCAGGACGCCAACGGGAACATTAAACAGGCGATCAAAGCCGAGACCGTTGAATCCCACATTACCCAGATCTGCGTGGCCACCCAGGTTGTTGTAGGTCAGGCCGTTGGTCATCAGGAGAGCAAGTCCGCGCACCACATACATTACCCCGAGCGTGGCGACGAAAGCGGGCACCCTGAATCGCGCGATGAGCACGCCGTTGACCAGGCCGATCAAGGCGCCAAGCAGACAGCACAGCACCACCACGACCCAGACCGCCGGATACAGCACGACGCCAAACAGGTTCAGCGTCACACCCTGCAGGAAGAACCCCGCAACCACACCGGAGAGACCTAGTGTGGATCCGACCGACAGGTCAATTCCGCCATTGATGATCACCAGCAGCATGCCGATGGCGAGGATGCCGTAGATCGCCACATGCGAGGCCATCGTCAGGAAGTTATCGACTGCGAAGTAATACGGCGAGAGCATGGAAAATACGATGATGATCACGATCAGCGCAAAGAATGCACGTCCTTCGAGCAGCATCTTGCCGATGTCGAAACCGTCGCCCACCCGGCTGGCGCGGGTTGACGTGGAAGGTTTAGCGGAGTCGTTCATGTTCAAGTCTCCATCCATTTCTATGATCAGATCACCACGGCTTCGCCGGAGGCGGCCATGATCTGGTCTTTGGTGACATCGGCGCCGAATTCTGCGGAAATCTTGCCCCGCCGCATGACGACGATGCGATGCGCAATGCTCAGGCATTCACCCACTTCCGACGTGGAGAACACCACGGCCAGGCCTTGCGTGGCGCTCTCGCTAAGCAGGCGAAACACTTCTGCCTTCGCGCCGATATCGATGCCGCGGCTGGGCTCGTCGAGCAGAATGACTTTCGGGCGGGTGGCAAGCATCTTGCCGATCACGACTTTCTGCTGGTTCCCACCCGACAACGAACCGATAGGCGCACCCGGGCCCGCCGTTTTAACGTGAACGTTTCGAATCGACTGATCGACGAGCACGCGCTCGCGAGGGAAGGACAGCAGCAATCCTCTGACGAAGGTGCCAATGCTCGCGAGCGACAGGTTGGCGCCGACATTCATGGTCGGCACCAGGCCATCGCGCTGGCGGTCTTCGGGCACGAGCACAAGGCCGCGGCCGATACGCCCGGCGATGCTCAAAGAGGCAATATCCTCGCCTTCGAGAAGGACCTTGCCGCCGGTGACCGGAGAGCGGCCGGCCACAGCCTCGAGTAGTTCAGTGCGCCCTGCCCCCATCAGGCCGTAGATGCACACGATCTCACCCGCGCGCACCTCGAGCGACAGATGATCGACCACGGAAATGCCGGACCCCGCGTCGTCGGCAACGCTGACATCTTCAATAGTCAGTGCTACGTCGCCGAACGCGTAGCCTGTCGGCGGCGAGCCGAGGTCAAAGTTCTCGCCCACCATGTTGCGCACGATCCACGCCAGGTCGATATCCTTCGCTTCGGCCGTAGCCGTCATCCTGCCGTCGCGCAACACCACGGCGTAGTCGGTGATTTGCAGCGCCTCTTCAAGGTGATGCGAGATGTAGACAATCGATACACCGCGGCTGGTCAGGTCGCGGATCACCTTGAACAGCACCTCGACCTCGGAAGCACTTAGCGCCGATGTCGGTTCATCCATGATCAGGATGCGCGATTGAACGGAGAGCGCGCGAGCAATTTCAACGACCTGCTGCTGCCCCAGACGCAAGTCCTGGACGCGTGTCAACGGGTCGATTTCTTCCTCGAGGTCAGCCATCAGCGCGCGGGCTTGCCGCGCTTCCTCGGCGAAGTTGACGCCCGTGGCCGTACGCAGTTCCCGGCCCATGAAGATGTTGTCGCGCACGCTGAGGTTGGGCGCGAGACTCAACTCCTGATGGATGATCGAGATGCCGTGGCCGCGCGCATCGTTTGACGAAGAAAAAGCGACGCGCTGACCATCCAGTTCGATATGCCCCGATGTCGGCTTCTCGACTCCGGCGAGGATCTTCATCAAAGTCGATTTACCGGCGCCGTTTTCGCCGAACAACGTGGTGACCTTGCCGCGATGGATATCGAAGTTCACGCCCTTCAGCGCATGCACGCCGCCGTACGACTTGACGATATCGCGCGCCGACAGCAGCACTTCGCCGGCCGCGGATTGGGTTTGCCGGGTTTGGTTCGGGGTGCTCATTTCACATCCAGTTTCACCGGCGTCACCAGCCAGCCGTTCGGATTGATCAACTGAAAGACACCCACGACCGAAATGGTCTTGCCCGTCAGCTTGGTCGTATCAACCTTCGACAGGACCGCCTTCTTCATCGCGGTGTTGATCGCGTATCCGGCGTTCTGATAGTCGATCTGGTTGGTGAATTGCTCGAAGCCGATAGTGCCGGTGGCGTCGCGCAGATCGGTGCCGTTGATCGCCGGGCCGGTCTGCACGCGGATGACCACGGAGTCTGGCACATTCGGCACCTTCACGGTATAGATTCCGGCATCCTCACTACCGGCAACGCCATCGAACTTGACCGATATCTCAGGGCCGATGCCGCCGCCCGCTACTCCGTACTGCTTGCCGGCGGCGTCCTGATCCTTGGCGATGGCTGCAGCCAGCGTGTCGGCGCTGACTGCTTTGCCCTCGATCGCCGCCTGTGTCTTTGGAAACTGTGCTTCGCCGTAAGCGGCGGGGTCGAAGGTCTTGACTTGCGCGTCGCCTGCGGACCCGATCTTCACGGCCTTGGTGCTCAAGGCCATCGCTACGATTAAAATCACTGCCAGCACTGCGGCAATTGCTGCACGAACGCCGCGTTTGGAGCGACGATTCATTGACGGTGTAATTGAGCTCATTCGGACACCTCCTGACCTTCTGAACAATGCAAATGCAAAACGGGTGTGCTGAATCCATTGGCTTTAAGCGGCAGTTTTACCGCGTCCACCGCGCGTAAGGCCCTACGATCGCCCTCGTCGTATGTCATCTCATGCTGTGCCACGTTGCCCCCAGTCTTCAGCGATCAAGCTGAGCACCATCGCTGCCGACGCTGCCCCCGGGTCGATATGTCCAATGCTGCGCTCGCCCAGACGCGCCGCTCGCCCTTTGGTCGCAACCATCGATTTGGTGGACTCGGCTCCTGTTGCCGCGGCGTCGCGTATCCGCGCCATGATCCCGGGCACCGGCAACCCGCTCGCCATGCCTTGCTCTGCCGCCGCGGCGGCAGGCGCCCAGACATCGATCATGGTTTTTTCGCCCGGCTCCGCCTTGCCACGCGACTGGATACCCTCGGCCATCGCCACGATAAGCATCGGTGCTTCGGTCAGCGGCATTTCCGAACGTGCCCCGGCAGCCTTGGCCGCACGCATGAACGCGGTGGCGTAAAGCGGCCCTGACGAGGCGCCGACCGCATTCAGAAAACCCTTCGCCGCCGCGTTGAATTGATCGGCGAGCGAAGCTTCCGAAGCCAGCGCATCGATAGCCTTCGATGCCGCCGCAAATCCGTCCGCCATGGCAATTCCATGGTCGGCATCGCCGATCACGCCGTCGAGCCGGCACAGCTCATCTCGCGCCGCGCCGATGGTTTCAGCGAGCTGGCGGAACAAGCGCGCAATGTCACCTGTCGTCAGCATCGCCCGGCCTCCTGTTGGTACATGGCACACTCGCACGGGTGATCCAGCAAGCGCTGCAGTTCTTCGTCGAGATGCATCAGGGTGATCGAGGCGCCGGCCATTTCGAGCGACGTGCACAGCGGCCCGACCAGGGTGCGATGCACGATCAACCCTGCGTCGGACAATCGCTGCGCGACGCGGCGGTTCATGATGTACAACTCCATTAATGGCGTGGCGCCCAGCGAGTTCACGAGCACTGCCACGCGGTCTCCTTTCGCCGCGCCCATCTCGGCCAGGATGGCATCCATGATCTCGTCAACCACGGCATCGGCGGGACGCAGTGCCTCGCGACGCATCCCCGGCTCGCCGTGAATTCCCATGCCGATTTCCATCTCGCCCGCTGCGATCTCGAAGTTGGCACGCCGCGTCTGCGGCAACGAACAGGGCGCGAGCGCCACGCCCAACGTGAAGGTACGGGCGTTGGCGTGGCGCGCCACCCGCTCCACCTCGTCCAGCGACATCATCTGATCAGCCGCTGCGCCGGCTGCCTTGAAAATGAACACATTGCCTGCTACCCCACGCCGCTTGTCGCGCTGATCGCGCGGCGCGGAAGCAATGTCGTCGGTGGTCAGCACCGTGCGCGCCTCGACGCCTTCCAGTTGGAGCAATTCGGTGGCCATGTCGAAATTCATCACGTCGCCGGCATAGTTGCCGTACATGAACAGCACCCCGGCGCCTCCGTGCGTGACCAGCGCCGCGTCGACAGCCGGTTGCGGTGGCGGCGAGGCGAACACATTGCCGATCGCCGCCGCGTCGGCCAGTCCCTTGCCAACAAAGCCCAGGAACGTAGGCTCATGCCCCGACCCGCCGCCGATCACCAGCGCGACCTTTCCTCCGCGCGGTCCACGGCGCGCGACGATCGCACGTGGCGCAGCGTCGAGGCGCCGCAGCATGTCGCCGTGTGCGGCCATCACGCCGTCCAGCATCTCGTCGACGGCGGCATTGCCGTCGTTGATCAGTTTCTGTGTCATCGCACCATGCATGGCAGTCTGCCCCTTCAAATGTTCAGGTCGGAAACGCCGGTATCGAAATGCGGAGCCCAGAACGCCACCGATTCGGCGATCTGCTCGACTACCTGTCGATCCTTCGGTTCACGCTCCTTGAACGACAACTCCAGGCATATTTCGTTATCCTCTCCACCGCCCTCTTGAATGGCGGCGATCAGCGGAGCAGGCTGAATGCGGCCACGTGCGTTGAACTCGGCAGTGAAAGGATGGTGGCCGCCTTTGTCCATCAGCGACTGCTTGATGTGGATGATGGGCGAAACACCCGGCACCGCGCGTGCCCAGGCATAGGGGTCGAAGTCGTCGGGGTTCGCGCTGGTAACGTCACCATGATCGATGTCAGCCATCATCCACATGGGCACCGCCATGTTTGCAGCGCTCAGCCGCTGTTGCAGCGCCATGCACGCGGCGATCGTCTCACCGAACTCGCGCCCAACCGACATCGGCTCCCAGAATACGTACTTCAACCCCGCGCTCTTCGCGTGTTCAGCGACCTCGGCCCAGCAGTCGATGGCGGTCTGGATCAGCGCCTCGCGCCGGCCGGCATCGTCGTAATCGCGGTAGGTGAAGATGGCGAACTGGGTGCCAATTGAATTGCCGCCCAGATCGGCCGTGATATCAGCGAAGGTCTTGAACCAGTCGACGTAATAGCGCCGTACATCGGCATCTGGATGACCGAAGTGATTGAGCCGCCCGTAGGGGCCGGTCATGCCCGATGTAATCCGCACCCCGGTTCGCGCCATCGCCGCTCGCATCTGGCGCGTCAGACGACGCGTAGTTGCTGCCGGCCACGACGGGTTGATGAACTCGTGCGTGAGCTGCACGTCGCGGATCTTCATCTTGTGCGCGATGGCGTCAATGAGATCATCCGGCTCGGCGAAACGATTCACCAGCGGATTGGTGTTGAGTGCGAGAGTGAAAGCCATTTTCGTCTCGAGTTGTCTCGTGTTGTATGCGGATCGATTGCGGCCGGCTTCAGGCGGTCTTTCTGTCGAGACCGTCGAACCACGCACCGAACGCTGCCGTTTGGTCAGTACTCATGTGCAGTCCGTGCTTGGTGCGCCGTGTCAGGATGTCCGGCGCTGTCTCCGCCCACTCATGCGTCATGAGGTAGCGCACCTCGGCCTCGTAGAACGTCGGCCCGAACTGCCGGCCGAGATCGGCAAGCGCCCTGGCGGGTCCGATCACCTGCGCCGTGCGTGCACCGTAAGTCCTCGCGTAGTGAAGCATCAAATCCTCCGGCAGCCAGCCATATTCTTGCTGCAAACGCGCGATGAATCGCGGCACGTCGGCCCCTTCGATCTCGCCTCCGGGCAGCGTTGCCGTGGCCGTCCAGTCTTTCCCCATGTCGGGAAAGGTCGGCCGCAGGCGTTGCAGCGCGTGCTCGGAGAGCTTGCGAAAGGTTGTGATCTTGCCGCCAAAGACGTTGAGCAGAGGAGCGCCGCCGCTGGTGTCGAGATCAAACACATAGTCGCGCGTCACGGCTGACGGATTGCCTGCGCCGTCGTCGTAAAGCGGGCGCACACCCGAGAAGGTCTGCACCACGTCCTGGCGCCGCAGCGGTTGCTTGAAATACCGGTTGACCGCGGCTAGCAGGTAGTCGATTTCAGCTTCGTCGGTCGACACGTTTTCTGGCGCACCGTCCCAGGGAATGTCCGTGGTACCGATAAGCGCCTTGTCCCCTTCGTAGGGATTGATGAAAATCACCCGCTTGTCGTGGTTCTGCACCAGGTAGGAATGCGGGCCGTCCCAGAACTTGGGGGTGACAATATGGCTGCCCTTGACCAGCCGCACCTTGCGGGTCGAATGGCCTCCGGCCACGCGCTCGATGACATCGGCCACCCACGGACCGGCGGCATTGACTAAAGCCCGGGCGGTGACGACGCGAGTTGCACCGTTGCGCGTGTTGCGCAACTCGATGCGCCACGCACCGCCTTCGCGTCGCGCCGAAGTACAAACCGTGCGCGTAAGGACCTGCGTACCGCGCTGCGCCGCGTCCACTGCGTTAAGCACGACGAGGCGCGCATCATCGACCCAGCAGTCGGAATATTCGAAACCCCTGTGGTACTGATCCTTGATTGGCACACCTTCAGGACTGCGCAGCAGATCGAGAGTACGCGTTCCTGGCAGCTTCTTGCGTCCGCCAAGGTGATCGTATAAAAACAGCCCCAGCCTGACCAACCAAGCAGGGCGGTCGTCCGGGCTGTGCGGGAGCACGAAACGCAGCGGCCAGATGATGTGCGGCGCCGCGTTGAGCAGCACTTCACGCTCGATCAACGCCTCACGCACGAGCCGGAATTCGTAGTACTCAAGATAGCGCAGGCCGCCATGCACCAGCTTGCCCGAGCGCGACGAGGTACCTTGTGCCAGATCATCTTTCTCGCACAGGATCACCGACAGCCCGCGGCCCGAGGCATCGCGCGCTATGCCCGCGCCGTTGATGCCTCCGCCAATGACGAACAGGTCGACCATCTGGCTGTCGCTCATCTCACCGCCCTCCGTTCGACTTCGTTCTTGACTGCGCCAAGGGTTCCGGGACGACTCCTGGCCCTCGCCTGTTGTGCCATTGCGTCCCAAACGGGTTCCAGAGCGCGTCGCGCCTGCCGATACACGGGGAACGCCTGTGCGTAAGTCTGCATATGGTCTGGATCGGGGGTCTCGACCGGTCCCAATAGCGGCGTGACCCACTCGGCAATGCATGCCTGCATGTCGGAATAAACGCCGAGCGCGACCGCCGCCATCATGGCCGCACCGGCCGCCCCTGCCTCTTCGCGCGTGGACGTTCGCACCGGGGCGCCCACCACCGCGCCGAGCACCGCACGCAATGTCCGCGACCGGGTCGCACCGCCGGTCAGGCGCAACTCTGCCGGCATTGCGCCGCCCATCGCTGCATAGCAGTCGCGCGCGGCCATCCCGAGTCCCTCGACCACGGCAAGCAACAAATCCGGGAACCGGCTTTCGCTTGTGAGTCCCGTGAAATTGGCACGCGCGTTGGCGTTGACGAACGGGCCGCGCTCGCCTGCATCAGAGATATAAGGGTGATAAAGGTGGGCGCCCGGCCGGCCGGATTGCAGCCATCCGTCGATACGTTTCACCCGATCAGCTTGCGAGAGCGGCGTACCGAATTCCGCGAGCAGGTCGCACGCCAGATTCAAAAGCCAGTCGATGTTCAGGGTCGCAGCCATGTTCGACTGAACCTGCGCCGACATGCCCGGCATTGGCAGCGCGATAACGTACCCC
>DASYLW010000404.1:0-25391 GCA_036009385.1 Caballeronia sp. | reverse complement strand
CGTCGACGTACAAGGCCAGCCCATGTTCCTCGCCGGCATGCGCCTCAGCCCGAACGATCCGTTCCGCTATTTGCGCATTCCCGCCGACGAGCAAAGCTCGGTCAAGCAGTGGATGAACCTGCGTGCCGCGCTGGAAACGCCTGCGATGCGCGACGAAGCCGCGCGTCGCTTCGCGAAGCGTTCGGTGCCTGAAGCGAATGCGGATTTGCAGAAACATCTGGAGGAAAGCGCGTCTCGGGTGCTGAATCTGTTCGCGGGCGCCGACGAAACTGGCGTGGCAACCAATCCGGGGAAACCGGGCGCGACGCTGGGCGGTTTCCAGGCGATCGCGGGTTTTATCGATAAATCCGTGCCCAAGGGCGAGCAGGAAAAGGCGGCAGGCTTATTGCTGCGCATGCTCGAAGGCGCGACCTGGGATTTGTGGCAAATTTCGCGTGCTCAGAACGGCCTGCCAGAAGCACAGCCGGATGCGAAAAACACGCAATTCGTACAATCGTCGATTAATGCACTTTCGGACAGCTTTCTGTACGGATCGCCGGTTTTTCTTCAACTCGATTCGTTCAAGCAAATCCAGGCTTCCGTGTTCCAGTTGACGCGCGCACCGGGTAAAAAAGTGGTGTATCTTGGCAGCCTTCTGCTCGTGTTCGGCATTTTCTCGATGTTTTACGTGCGTGAACGCCGTCTCTGGTTCTGGCTCAAAGACACGGCAACGGGCGGTACGAGCGTGTTGATGGCAATGTCCACCGCACGGCGCACAATCGATTTCGAGAAGGAGTTCGCGCGAACGCGCGACGCGATCGGCGCCATGTTGGGCGTCAAGTCTCAGCCGGTAACGTCATCACCGGAAATGCCCGTGGACACCAAGCCCACCGGCTCGCAGGATTCAACTCGGTAAGAACATGGACCTCACACAAGCCTCTTCCCATTCGACTCTGGCGCAACAGCGCGAGGGCACAGTGCCCGTCGATCCGGATCTCTTCGACGAACGACCGTTTCTCAAGCGTCTCGGTATGACCGACTGGCTGTTCGCGCTGGCTCTTGTCGCCGGCGCGGGTTACGCGCTGTTCCGGTATCACCCGTTCATGAACTACTACGACAAGCTGGTGCTTTGTTGCGCCGTGCCCACGTTCGTGGTGCTCGGATGGCGCTGGAAGCCGGTGCGGCTGCTGATTGCGTGCATTGCGTTGTTGTCCCTGTCGTCGTTGCAGCTTTATCACTCGGATCTCGCGCGCGCCGACACCAACTTCTTCCTCAAGTACTTCTTGTCCAGCCAGTCGGCCATCTTGTGGATGAGCGCACTGCTCGTGCTTGCCACGGTGTTTTACTGGATCGGCCTGCTTTCCCGGTCGCCCACGGGCGGCGCGATCGGATCGAAGATGACCTGGGCCGCGGTGCTGATGGGTTTCACCGGCTTGATGGTGCGCTGGTACGAGTCTTACCTGATCGGTTCAGATGTGGGTCATATCCCCATTTCGAACTTGTATGAAGTTTTCGTGCTGTTTTGCCTGATTACCTCGTTGTTTTATTTGTACTACGAGCAGCACTACAACACGCGTGCCATGGGCGCATTCGTACTGCTGGTGATCAGCGCCGCCGTCGGCTTCCTGATGTGGTATTCCATTGCCCGCGATGCCCAGCAGATCCAGCCGCTCGTGCCCGCGCTGCAAAGCTGGTGGATGAAAATCCACGTGCCGGCGAATTTCATCGGATATGGCAGCTTCGCGTTGGCGGCCATGGTCGGCGTGGCGTATCTGGTCAAGGAACGTGGCATTCTGGCGGACCGCCTGCCGTCGCTCGAAGTACTCGACGACGTGATGTACAAGTCGATCGCCGTCGGTTTCGCGTTCTTCACCATCGCGACCATTCTTGGTGCGTTGTGGGCCGCCGAAGCATGGGGCGGTTACTGGAGCTGGGACCCGAAGGAAACGTGGGCGTTGATCGTGTGGCTGAATTACGCCGCGTGGCTGCATATGCGCCTGATGAAGGGCCTGCGTGGATCGGTTGCTGCATGGTGGGCGTTGACTGGTTTGCTGGTCACCACGTTCGCGTTCCTGGGCGTCAACATGTTCCTCTCCGGCCTGCATAGTTACGGCAAGCTGTAATATTTGCCGCTGCGCGCCGTCGTCGAAAAACCGCCAAGCAAGATTTGCTGGCGGTTTTTTATTGCCTCGACGGAATAGCTGAAACCAATTTGGTGTTTGCCACGAATATAGCTAATGCAGCGGCGACGTCGACGCAGGTCGCAACCGGAATTCCAGGAGCATCGAAATGATTATGAAACACACAGGCCAGATTTTCGGCGATGACATCGCCCGAAGCGAGATCACGCCGCGCGCGTTCTTCGAGAACCGCCGACGCGTGCTGCGGGTTGCGGGCGCGCTGGCCGCGACCGGGCTTGTCGGCGTGAACGGCGAAGCCCTCGCGGCGATGACATCGCCCGATGCAAAGGGTCAGAAGCTCGCCGCAACCACGAACACGAAGTTCGCCGCCCTGGACAAGGTGACGCCGTTCAAGGACATCACGAGCTACAACAACTTCTACGAGTTCGGCACCGATAAGGCCGATCCGGCGCAAAACGCGCATACGCTGCGGCCGCGGCCGTGGAAGATATCGGTGGAAGGCGAGATCAAGAACGCCAAGGTGTATGACATCGATGAAATAGTGAAGCTCGCGCCGCTCGAGGAGCGCATTTACCGCCTGCGGTGCGTGGAAGGGTGGTCGATGGTGATTCCGTGGATAGGTATTCCGCTGTCCGAAATCATCAAGCGCGCGCAACCTACAGGCAACGCGAAGTATGTGCAGTTCATTACGCTCGCCGATCCCTCCCAAATGCCCGGGCTGTCCGACCCCATTCTCGATTGGCCGTATTCCGAAGGTTTGCGCATGGACGAAGCGATGAATCCACTCACGCTGCTGACCGTCGGTTTATACGGTGAAGTGCTGCCGAATCAGAACGGCGCGCCGGTACGCGTTGTGTTGCCATGGAAATACGGCTTCAAAAGCGCGAAATCGATCGTGAAGATTCGGTTTGTCGAACAACAGCCGAAAACGAGCTGGAGCGAATATGCGCCCAAAGAGTACGGTTTTTACTCGAACGTGAATCCGAACGTCGATCATCCGCGCTGGAGTCAGGCGACGGAGCGGCGTATTGGAGAGGACGGTTTCTTCACGCCGAAGCGCAAGACGCTGATGTTCAATGGATACGGCGATCAGGTCGCATCGTTGTATCGCGGCATGGATCTCAAGGCCAATTTTTAGGTTTAGGGGAAGAGGATGGCTGTGGCTTCCAATGTCAAAACAAAGCCGGTACCACGCGTTGCCGCAGGCGGCACGAACTGGATCGTGCCGGCGAAAGTGGCTGTATTTCTTGGCGGCTTGTATCCGCTGGCACGTATTGTTCTGCTGGGTTTCACGGGCGGTTTGGGCGCGAATCCGATCGAATTCATTACTCGCTCGACTGGCCTGTGGACGCTCGTATTCCTGTGCGTCACGCTTGCCGTCACGCCGGTTCGCCGGCTGACCGGCTTGAATGCACTGCTGCGTTTTCGGCGGATGCTCGGGCTATTCGCGTTCTTCTACGTCGTGCTGCACTTCACTACGTACGTCTGGTTCGACAAATGGTTCGATGTCTTCGCTATGCTCAAGGACATCGTCAAGCGCCCATTCATCCTGGTTGGTTTCTCGGCGTTCGTACTGCTGATCCCGCTCGCCGTGACGTCACCGAAAGCAATGCTCAGGAAGCTGGGCCGCCGCTGGCAAGTGCTGCACAAGCTGATTTATCCGATCGCCGTGCTCGCCATCCTGCACTTCTGGTGGATGAAAGCGGGCAAGCACGATCTCATCTTGCCGAAGATCTACGGCGCGATCGTTGTGGTGTTGTTGGCGTGGCGGGTGGCTGTGTGGCTGCGCTCGCGAATAACGCAGGCACGCGCGGCCTAGCCAATTTTCAATCCGTCACGCGCATGAAAAAAGGGCGACGCTCAAATGGCGTCGCCCTTTTTTCATGCTGATCCGACCGACCGAAGTTAGTCCGGGAATATCGATTCGCCTGCGAACAACTGCTTCACTTCTTCGCGTTCACGCACTCGTCGAGCACGTTCGCGATCGACCATCACTTCGGCGGCGCGTGGGCGCGTGTTGTAGTTCGAGCTCATCACGAAACCGTACGCGCCCGCCGAGAAGATCGCAATCAGATCCCCTTGTTCGATGGCGAGTTCCCGATCCTTGCCGAGCCAGTCGCCGCTTTCGCAAACGGGGCCGACCACGTCGTAGAGTTGCGCTTTCGTCGCGCGCTTTTCCACTGCTTCCATGCGATGAAACGCCTGATACATGGCAGGACGCGCGAGGTCGTTCATGGCGGCGTCGACGATCGCGAAATTTTTCTCTGCGCCCGGTTTCAGGTATTCCACGCGCGTGAGCAAGACGCCGGCATTGCCGGCCAGCGAACGGCCCGGCTCGAAATACACTTCGCGATGGCCGTGCCCGCGTTCATCGATATGCGCGAGCACCGCACTCACGAATTCGCCGATAGCCGGCGGCGTTTCGTCATCGTACGTAATGCCCAGACCACCGCCGACATCGACGTGATGAATGTTCGTACCGTCCGCTTCGATCTGCTCGACGAGGTCCAGCAGTTTGTCGACAGCGCTGAGATATGGACTCACTTCGGTGATCTGCGAACCAATATGGCAGTCGATCCCGATCACGTCGAGATTCGACATGGCCGCGGCTTGCGCATACGTCGCGCGGGCCTCGGCGAAAGCCACGCCGAACTTGTTCGACTTCAGGCCCGTGGAAATATACGGATGCGTCTTGGCATCGACATCCGGATTCACGCGCAGCGACACCGGCGCTTGCTTGCCCGCCGCCTTGGCCACTTCGTTCAGTGCGTGCAGTTCCGGAATGGACTCGACGTTGAAGCACTTCACGCCGGCATCAAGTGCTTCGCGCATTTCCGCCGCCGTCTTGCCGACGCCGGAGAACACGGTGTTTTCCGCTTTGCCGCCCGCAGCCAGCACACGCGCGAGTTCACCCGACGAGACGATGTCAAAGCCCGCGCCAAGTCTTGCGAATACGTTCAGCACAGCGAGGTTGCTGTTGGCTTTCACGGCCACATGGATAGTGGCGCGGTGGCCAATGCAGGCATCGGCGTAAGCTTTATATGCGTCGGTCAACGCGCTACGCGAATACACGTAGAGCGGTGTGCCGAACTGGTCGGCCAGCGACGCGGCCGAAACGCCTTCGACCTGCAGCACGCCTTCGGCGCGCGAGAATGCGGATTGAGTCATGAGTTTTCTGGTTCTGCTGACGCGCTTGGCCGGTTGGGCTCAAGCGCGTAATGGCGACGATTATTCGCCGGAGGATGCGGCTTTTGGAGCCGATGCCGACGAAGGTGACGATTGCAGATTGTCGTCAGGGGAGAGTGAAAGCGCCGTGCCGGATGTGTCGGGAATGTCGCCGGCAGCATCAACAGACGAGGCTGCCGTTGGCGTACTCGCGCTTTTCGCATCACTCACCGGCAACGGCGGCATGCTGGCGGGACGAGCCGGGATCGGCGGCGCGACGGGCAAATAGAGCGGTCCGCGCTGACCACAGGCGGCGAGCAGCGTGCCGGCGGAAATGGCCAAAGCCGCTACAATCGCGCTCATCCGGAAGACGACTTGCATTGCTGTCCCTGACTAATTAATCGATGGAGTTTAGCATGACCGACAACGAATACCTGACCCTCGCCGAGGCTGCGCTGGCGGCCATCGAGCGGGACGTGGACGGCCTGGAAGCCGATGTCGAATTCGAACGCAGCGGTAATGTCCTGACGCTCGAATTCGAGAACCGCACGAAGCTGATCGTCAACTTGCAGCCACCGATGCACGAGCTCTGGCTCGCGGCAAAAGCGGGCGGTTTTCATTACCGGTATGTGGACGGCGCATGGCGCAACACGCGCGACGGCAGCGAGTTTTTTGAAGCGCTCAGCCAGTACGCCAGCGAACAAGCCGGCGAGCCGATTCGGTTTTCAGCTTGATCCACAGCTTGATGTAAGGCTTGATTCGCCGCTCAAGCCCCGGACCAGCCGGGGCTTGAGTTTAATCACGCGGCTTACTGTCCTTTGAACAGATTCATGATGTCCTGCTTTTCCTGCTCGCCGACCTGCGGCGCGGGCGCAGAAGGTGTCCCCCCGCTGACGTCTTCCGGCACGGCCTGACTCACACCGATGGTTGCCACGAATCCGTGACCCGGCGTCATGTCGTCGAAATAGAGTTCACCGCCTAGCGAGACCACATCGGGCGGCATGGTCGACTTGAATTCCGGCACGTCGCGCAACGCCCGGCTCATGTAGTCCATCCACACCGGCAGTGCCAGTCCGCCGCCCGTTTCCTTGTCGCCGAGACTGCGCGGCGCGTCGTACCCAATCCACGCGATGGCCACCAGCGAATGCTGGTATCCGGCGAACCACGCATCGTGCGAGTCGTTCGTCGTGCCGGTCTTTCCAGCAAGGTCCGTGCGCTTTAACTGGTTCGTTCTTGCGCCGGTACCGCGTTGCGCCACGCTTTGAAGCAGGCTGTTCATCACGTAGGCATTGCGCGGCGTAATGGCGAGCGGTGCGGTGTCGCCGGCGATCAGCGGCTGCGGATGCGAGACCACGGCGCCGCGCGGATCGGTGATATCGGCGATCAGATAGGGATTCACGCGATATCCACCGTTCGCGAACACCGAATACCCCGTCGCCATTTGCAGCGGTGTGACCTGGCCTGCGCCGAGCGCCATCGGCAGATATGCGGGCTGACGCGAGGCGTCGAAACCGAACTTCGTCACATAGCCTTGCGCATACTTCGGACCGATGTTGTTCAAGATCCGGATGGAGACCAGGTTCTTCGATTTCATCAGTGCGGTACGCATGGCCATCGGACCGTCGAAACCGCCGCCGTAGTTTTTCGGCTCCCACGCCTGGCCGCCCGTTTCAGCGGCGCTGAAGTAGAGCGGCGCGTCGTTGATGATGGTTGCCGGCGACAAGCCCTTTTCCAGCGACGCCGAATAGATGAACGGCTTGAAGCTCGAGCCCGGCTGTCGCCACGCCTGAGTGACGTGGTTGAACTTGTTCTTGTTGAAGTCGAAGCCGCCCACCAGCGCGCGGATCGCGCCGTCCTGCGGCACGATTGAAACAAACGCGCCTTCCACTTGCGGCAGTTGCGTGATGACCCAGTTGTCGTCGTCGGTTTTCATCAGGCGCACGATCGCGCCCGGCCGGATGCGCTGGTTCGGTTGCGCCCGCGTGCTGAGCGCGCTGGCGACAAAACGCAGATCGTTGCCTTGAACGACTGCCACGTTGCCGTCGATAAAACTCGCCTTCACCTGCTTGGGGCTAGCCTCGGTGACGACCGCCGCGACGATCTCGCCGTTATCGGGATGATCGACTAAAGCGTCGTCAATAGCCTGCTCGCGATCGTCGGGGTCCGTGGGCAGGTCGATATACGCTTCCGGCCCGCGATACCCGTGCCGGTGTTCATAGTCCATCAGACCTTTGCGCACGGCGCGATACGCTGCGTCCTGATCGGCGGAATCGATGGTCGTCACCACGTTCAGGCCCAGCGTATAAGCCTCCTCACGATATTGTGTGTACATCATCTGGCGCACCATTTCCGCCACGTACTCGGCGTGCACGCTGAACTCGCGCCCGGCGCCCTTCACCACGAGCGGTTGTTTGGCTGCGGCGTCGTATTGATCGTGCGTGATGTAATGCAGTTCGAGCATCCGTTCAAGGATGTATTGCTGGCGCACCTTCGCGCGTTTCGGATTGACGACCGGGTTGTACGCGGAGGGCGCTTTCGGCAAGCCGGCGAGCATGGCCGCTTCGGCCAGCGTGATGTCCTTCAGGTCCTTGCCGAAATAAACCCGCGCGGCACTCGCGAATCCATAGGCGCGCTGTCCCAGATAAATCTGGTTCATATAGACCTCGAGGATCTGGTCTTTCGTCAACGCGCGCTCGATCTTGTAGGCGAGCAGCATTTCGTAGATCTTGCGGGTGTAGGTTTTTTCGCTCGACAAGAAGAAATTTCGCGCAACTTGCATCGTGATCGTGCTTGCGCCCTGGGACGCGTGGCCGTTCGTCAACGCCACTGTGCCGGCGCGAAGGATACCGGTCAGGTCGACACCGCCGTGATCGTAGAAACGCGCGTCTTCAATGGCGAGCACCGCCTTCTTGAGGTAATCCGGCACGTCCTGGATACGCACGACACTGCGCCGTTCTTCTCCGAACTCGCCAATCAGCACATGGTCTGCCGTGTAGACCCGTAGCGGTACTTTCGGCCGGTAGTCGGTGAGCGCCTCGAGTGACGGCAGGTTGGGTTGCGCCACCACCAGCGCGTAACCCAGCACGAGCCCCGCGCTGATAATCAGCCCGGCAATACAAATTAACAATCCGAGCAGAAGCCTGATCCAGAGCGGGCGAACACGCTTCGGAGAATCGGGACGACGGGACGGAGGGGACGACGGAGACTGAGATTGCATGGCACCACCAAAAAACGGTCCCGCGATTATAGCTGCCCAACTTTGCGGCTTTCGTCTGGCTTACTTGGGGTGTTGCGCGCAGGGTGCGGCGACGCCTCTTTGCCACGATAAGCGTTGACGGACTGGCACAGCTAACGTTTGCATCGCTTCTTTTGAAACTTCATTTGAAACCCTTTTCACGCTTGTTTCGTGCCCGCCGGCGTTGGCGCTTTTAAAGCCCCATTTCCCTTTACGTTAGCCACTTGGACGAATGGTGGCAACCACCGCCGCTGCCCACAATCGTTTCATTGCCAGCGCCCGAACGGTTCGGTGCGCGGCGTAGAAAGAGAGGGTGAGCATGGCTACGGAAACACTATTGCGCGGATCGGTCCTGACCGTTACGCGCAGGTTCGCGGCGGGTATCGACATTACCGAAGGAGCCCTGCGGCTCGCCGTTGTCAGCAAGCGGTTGCACGCGAACCGGCCAGTTTGCGTCGAGCGGCTGGAGGAGGTTCTGCTTGAACCAGGCGTGGTGATAGGCGGGGATTTCATTGACCGGCCGGCTATCACGGCGGCGTTGCGAGAAGCGTTTTCGCGGCTGCCCGCGCGAGGCGCACTGCGCTCGCTCCGATGTGCAATGGCGTTGCCGGCGTCCGCCACACTGACCACGCGAGTGCCGCTTGCGCGGCTTACACAGTCTAGCCAGGTGGCCATTTCGGCAGTGGCGGGACGCGATCCGCGCGGATTGCTTGAGCCAGCCGTGCTGGCAGAAGCCGAGCGCGTGGCGGGGATCGAGCGGGGCGCGCTGGCAGTCGACTGGTCTATAGAGGCGCGCCCGAACGGCGACGCTGAGGTGTTGATTGCGGCCACCGGGAGGCAATACGTGGAGTCGCGCGCGGAAACGGCGGCGGCCGCAAACATCGTGTTGAGTGCGATAGATGGCGAACCGGGCGCTGCGCTGCGCGCGTTGCTTTATTCGGCACGGATGGAGATTGATCCGCGTGAACGTTTTGTCGCTTGCTGGGTAGAGAGCGCCGGGCTGCATGCCTGGGTTGTCGGCGCGGACGGCGTGGAGAACGAGGTGCGTTATCCGGCGCCGGAGTATTCGAGCGCGACTGACGCGCTGACGGATCTGGTAGGTGACGATCCGGACGTGCACTGGATTTATATCGGTGGAGATATCGAGCTGCTCAATCGCGCAGGCGTTTCCACGCCAATGCTTGCCGCGTTGTTCGGCTGCCCGGTCATGCCGTTTGAATGCGCACCGTTTTGCAACGGCGCGCAACGGGTGGACCAACGTCTCGCGCATTCGCCGCTATTCGCGGTGGCAATGGGCCTTGCACTGCGCGAGGTGATGCCATGAGCGCAGTGGGTTTGCATGCCTTCAATTTGCTGCCCTATCGGTCGGGTGCGCGGCGTCGAGCCCGTAACCGGGCGCTGGCGCTGCTCGCGGGTGCGGGTCTGGCCGGATGTGCGGCGGTCGGCGCGGTAGCGGGCTGGGACGCGTTGGAGCGGATTCGTATAGAAGAGAAACGAAACTCGCTCGATGTGGCGCTGCGGCAATTGCGTGGACCGATCGCGGAGCATGCGCGTCTGGTCGAGCGCCAAGCGCTGGAGCGGCGCGCAGAGAGCGCCGCCGTGCCACTAGCCGAGCCGCGCGCCCGGTTTCTCGGCTTGCTTGATGCGCTTGCGCGCGGGACATCCCAGGGGAACATCGGTTTGCAGCGGGTGACGCAGCGCGTGAGCGAGGTGGAGCTTGCCGCGAGCGCGCCGGATTCACACGCCGCCGCCGCATGGCTGAAAGGACTTGAAAAAGTGCCGGGCGTAGGGGCCGTGGAGATCGTGGAAATGCGTCGCCGGGTCGTTGCTGTGCTGCCTTCAGCAGTAGGAGTCGTGAAACCCGGTACGGCCAATTTGGAGGGCAAGACGAGCCCTTACGATTTCATCGCGGTCGTACATTGGACGCACAGCGCCGGAGGAGACACAACGCCGAAGCTTTTGAACACCGCCAGACGAGAGGCGTCGTCGAAGCCGAAAGCCGTTAGCCGGAGCCCGCGATGAACCGCCTCGCTAAATCCTCCCACGGGTTTCAATTGCTACAGCCTTTGGACGCCTGGAGCGGCTACCGAATCGCGCTCACGGGCGCCGTGGTTGCTGCGTTGGTGTTTGCTGCAGGCGTGTCGTTGTGGCGTTCCTCCGATCCAGGCGGAACCGAGGCAAGCCGTTCGGCATTGCACGACGCACAGCAACGCCTGGACCGGGCCCGAGCAATGACTGCGCAGTTACCGGTCATGCGCGCTCGGTCCGGCGAGGGTGCGCCGCTCATCCGTTGGACCGTTGCCGATGCACTTCACGCCATGACCACGCTCGCCGCGCAGAGCGGTTTGCGGATCGGCATGATCGAACCGTCGGCGCACAAGGGCGACGGGCTCGAGATCGAGCGGCCGCTGAAATTTCGCGCCGAAGGTTCGTTCGGCGAGATCCGGCGATTTCTCGATGCGCTGGAAGGGCTGCCAAGACTCGTCGTACCGGAACACGTGCAAATGAAACGAGCGGTGAATGCGCTCGCCCTGGAAGCAACGCTCAGAGTATTCGAGGACCTCCCGGCGATCGCGCGGCCGGAGCCGTCGCGCCGGGACGCGTTTGCCATCGATCCGTTCGGTGTGAAGAACGGCACGGGCGTGGGCGATGGAGGCGCGATGCTTCTTGTTGGTACCTTGCGTGCCTGGCGTCGTGGGATGGCGCTGGTAGAGACGGCTGCAGGAGTCGAGGGATTTCTGCCGGGCCAGATGATTGGCGACGAGCGGCTTGGCAATGTCCGTTCGCGTTCGATCGAGCTCAGTCGCAATGGCGTTGCGCGGACGATCGGCTTAGCGGATGACCAGCCATGAAGATGCTCCGGCTTTTGCGGTCGTTAGGCCGTTCGGTGGCCTTGGTGCTTCGGGTTGCTCCCGGGGCGGCAATCGTTGGCCCGTTCTCGCGGCGGTGGAGAATGCGCGCAAGTGGTATCGCGACCGCGTTGTTGCTGAGGGCCATGACCGCCCAAGCCGCAATTCCCCCTCTGCCGCCCTTGCCCGAGCCGTTTCCAGAGACACTGCCCACGGACCAGTTCGCGGTTGAACTGCCAGCGGCTGTCGCTGTGCAAGTGCCCGACGAGGACTCAGCCTGGCTGACGCCAGCTTCAACGTCCGCTACGTCCGCTACGTCCGCTACGTCCGCCCCAGTCGCCACACCTGATGCCACCCCTGCGCTAGAAGGGCCTCCGACCCCGCTGCCGCCTATCGAGCGTATGAGCCGTGGCTCGGTGGACTCTGCGGCCGCATCGCTCGACGACGGCAAGCCGATCTCGCTGAACTTGAAAAATGCCGACCTGAGCGCCGTGCTGCAAACCTTCGCGAAATTTTCAGGCGTCAACATCGTTACGAGCGAGAAGATCCGCGGGATGGTCTCGCTGAATCTCGTCGATGTGCCGTGGCGGCGCGCGTTCGACACGCTGCTCGACGTCCACGGTCTCGCGATGGAGCGCCACGGCGAGGTCATCTGGGTTGCGCCGCTTAGCGAACTGGCGGCGCGCGAGCGTCTTCGCTACGAAGCCCACGCGCGTGCAGCCGATCTCGAGCCGCTCGCCAGCCGCACGTTCGTTTTGCGCTATCCGCGCGCCGACGACGTTCGCAAGCTCCTGACGGGTTCGGGCAGCCAGCGGGTGTTATCGAAGCGCGGCTCTGTCATGGCCGATGCCCGCACCAACCTGCTGTTCGTCACTGACCTGGAGGCCCGCGTCACGCAGATCGCCGAGCTGATCGCGCGGATCGACCAGCCGACGCCGCAGGTGATGATCGAGGCGCGCATTGTGGAGGGCGACACCGGGTTTTCGCGCAATCTAGGGGTGAAACTGTCGATGACACCTGCCGGCGACGCCACCGCGCGAGGCCTTGCAGGGGGCGCGGAGGGCGCGGTGTTCGATTTGTCGGCGCGGCCGATTGGCGGATTCGACGCCGCGACCGCAGGCCTGACACTATTCGCCGCGCAGGCTACGCGCTTGCTGAACGTAGAGTTGAGCGCGCTGGAGAACGAAGGCCGCGGCGAGATTGTGTCGAGTCCCCGCGTGATCACAGCTGATCGCGTGAAGGCGGTGGTCGAGCAGGGTACGGAATTGCCGTATCAGGCGAAAGTCGGTAATGGCGTCTCGGGTGTCCAGTTTCGCCGGGCCGCGCTGAAACTGGAAGTTGAACCCCAAATTACGCCGCATGGCCACGTCATCCTGGATCTCGATGTATCGAAGGACAGTGTCGGCGAGCAGACGGCCGCCGGCCCGGCGATCAACACCAAGCACGTCCAGACGCGCGTGGAGGTGGAGGACGGAGGCACGGTGGCAATCGGCGGGATATATTCCACCGATGAGCGCGAAGATGTCACGAGGGTCCCGCTGCTCGGTAAAATCCCGGTATTGGGCTGGCTTTTTCGTCATGCCGCGCGCCGCAATTCACGCAGCGAACTGGTCATTTTCATTACCCCGCACATCGTTCCGGCGCGTCTGTGAGGGCCGCCGGCAAGCCTTTCCGACTCGACAAAGCGGCCCTTTTGCCCTTAAGCTCCCGCACGAACGGGACCAGAATCGGGACCGGAATCAATGCACAAGGAAGCGAGTTGGAAGCCGGGCAAGCGAACGCGAACGTATTTTTTGTCGGACTCATGGGGGCTGGGAAGACCACCGTGGGGCGGGCGGTCGCGCGCCGGTTACAGCGTTCTTTCATCGATTCCGACCACGAAATCGAGGCGCGTACGGGCGCCCGCATCCCGGTAATCTGGGAAGTCGAAGGCGAGGAAGGTTTCCGGCAGCGCGAAGCAGATGTGATCGACGAGTTGTCGCGGCGCGAGAATATCGTGCTGGCAACCGGCGGCGGCGCGATTCTCCGCGCGGAAAATCGGGAACATCTGAAGAGTCGCGGGCTGGTGATCTATCTGCGTGCCACGCCGCACGAATTGTGGCAGCGCACGCGGCGCGATAAAAACCGGCCGCTGCTGCAGACCGACGACCCGCGCGGAAAACTGGAAGCGCTGTACAAGACGCGTGATCCGCTCTATCAGGAGTGCGCGCATTTCATCGTGGAAACCGGCCGGCCGACCGTGAATAACCTCGTCAACATGGTGTTGATGCAACTGGAGATGGCCGGCATCGCCAAGCCGGCTACGTCATAATGTCCGCCATGATTACCGTCAATGTTGAACTGGGCGATCGCGCCTACCCCATCCATATCGGCGCCGGGTTGATTGGCCGGACCGAACTGTTCGCGCCGCATATTGCCGGCTCGTCGGTGGCCATTGTCACCAACACGACCGTCGATCCGCTTTACGGCGATGCGCTTCGTGCTGCCCTCGCACCGCTCGGCAAGAAAGTCACGACCATCGTTCTGCCCGATGGCGAGGTGCACAAGAATCTCGAGACACTTAACCAGATCTTCAGTGCGCTGCTGACTGAGCGCTCCGACCGCAAGACCACGCTGATTGCGTTGGGCGGCGGGGTGATCGGCGACATGACGGGTTTTGCCGCCGCCAGTTACATGCGCGGCGTACCGTTTATCCAGGTGCCGACCACGCTGCTTGCGCAGGTCGATTCATCGGTGGGTGGAAAGACCGGCATCAATCATCCGCTCGGCAAGAACATGGTCGGCGCGTTTTATCAGCCGCAGGCGGTCATCGCTGACATAGGGGCGCTGCAGACGCTGCCGCCGCGTGAGCTTGCCGCGGGTATCGCGGAAGTGATCAAGACAGGCGCCATTGCGGACAGCGAGTTCTTCGACTGGATCGAGGCGAACATCCCGGCTTTGAACGACTGCGATCCGACCGCGCTCACGCATGCGGTGAAGCGCTCGTGCGAGGTGAAGGCATCGGTGGTGGCCGCGGACGAGCGCGAAGGCGGCTTGCGCGCCATTCTCAATTTCGGCCACACATTCGGTCATGCAATTGAGGCCGGCCTGGGTTACGGGGAATGGCTGCATGGCGAGGCGGTTGGATGCGGCATGGTGATGGCAGCGGACCTTTCGGTGCGGCTCGGCCGGCTCGATGAAACATCACGTGAGCGCCTCACGCGGGTGATCGCCGCGGCGAAGCTGCCGGTCAAGGCGCCGGCGCTTGGCGCGGACCGGTATATCGACTTGATGAAGGTCGACAAGAAAGCCGAAGCAGGTGAGATCAAATTCATCCTGCTTGAGCGTTTCGGCAGTGCGACGATCACGGGTGCGCCGGATGAGGCAGTGCGCGCAACGCTCGCGGCCAGCGTCTGAGCGGCTGCGTTCGTCAGGGCGCGAGGAAGCTCAGCCGCGAGATGCCCAGGTTCAATCGGGCGTTGGATTTCGTGGCGCTTGCTAAACGTTGGCGGTAGTCAAGGTGCGGTTGAACGCCGTTGCTTACGGCAACGCGTGAACCGCAGTACCTTCCGGATATTGAAGCCATTCGTGCTGGCTTCGTTGACTCAGCTTTCAGGCGTGGCCATCGCCATGAAGCACGTGACGGTGAAAAGCCGGTGACGCTGAACTGGAGCAGCCACCAGCCCGCGAGAGATATAGGATCCGGGCATCGCGCCGAAATTCCCAGGCGCTGACTCTGGTCTGCCTCGTGCTGCACCGAGACAAAACCGTCGCCGCCGAGAACACGGCCAAGCCACGACCCAAGCAAAAACAACGAAGCAAACAACGAAGCAACGATGATTCGGAGCAGCCGGTGAGCGACAAGACATTCCAGTTTTCCAGCATTGCGCCGACGTCCTTCGCGCTCGAGGCGCATCTCGCCCCGTATGCCGCGCATTCGGCCGAGTCGCGTGGCCGCCGCTTCGAAGAAAAACCGCCTGTTGCGCGCACCGAGTTCCAGCGCGATCGCGATCGCATCGTTCATTCCACGGCGTTCCGCCGGCTCGAATATAAGACACAGGTCTTCGTCAATCACGAGGGTGACCTGTTTCGCACGCGCTTGACGCACAGTCTGGAAGTTGCACAGATCGCCCGTTCCGTGGCGCGCAACCTGCGCGTGAACGAGGATCTGGTCGAAGCGGTTTCGCTGGCGCACGATCTTGGCCATACGCCGTTCGGCCATGCCGGACAGGATGCACTGAATGAATGCATGCGAGATCACGGCGGCTTCGAGCACAACCTGCAGAGCCTCGTGGTCGTCGATGAACTCGAAGAACACTACGGCGCGTTCGACGGCCTGAATCTCTGCTTTGAAACCCGAGAAGGCATTCTCAAACACTGCTCGCATGAAAACGCGTTGAAGCTCGGCGCGCTGGGCGAGCGGTTTCTGAATCGCAAGCAGCCGTCGATAGAAGCCCAGATCGCGAACGTAGCCGACGAAATCGCCTACAACAATCATGATGTCGATGACGGCCTGCGTTCCGGCCTGATCACGCTCGACCAACTGGCCGATGTCGCGTTGTGGCAGACGCACTATAAAGTGGCGCGCGGCGAATATCCGGATATTGAAGGGCGAAGGCTGATTCACGAGACCATCCGCCGGATCATCAATACGTTGATCGTGGATCTGATCGAGTCGACGAGCGAGAATCTGGCGCGGCTGAATCCGCAATCGGTCGATGACGTGCGCGACGGCCCGGCGCTGGTCATGCACAGCGAGCTAGTCGCCGCCCAGGCGACCGAACTCAAGCGCTTCCTGTACAAGAACCTGTATCGCCATTACCAGGTCATGCGGATGGCCAACAAAGCGGGGCGCGTGGTGAGCGGCCTTTTCAAGGCCTTCAACGATGACCCCCGCCTACTGCCGCCGGCCTATCAGGCGCGTGGACCGATCGCGGAGGAATCCGCCAACGACCCTCGCGGCAGCGAGGCTGCTTCCGGTAGCACGCAGGCACGCCTGATCGCGCATTACATCGCGGGCATGACGGATCGATACGCGTTAAAAGAATATGGACGTCTATTCGTCATAGACGACAATTAGAATGCCGCGTTCCAGACGCTTTCTGCGTTTGCCGTTTGTTGTTTGTCCCAATCAAAAAAACTCCACCGGGGTTCGAGGAGAGGTTACTCATGAGTAGTCGCAAGTTGTTGGTCAGCGCCTTTTCCATTGCCGCTGTATTCGCCTTTAGCGCCAGTCAGGCACAAGCCGCCACTGAAATCCAGTTCTGGCACGCGATGGAATCCGCGCTCGGCGAGCGCGTCAATGACATCGCAAACGATTTCAATGCGTCGCAAAGCGACTACAAGATCGTACCGGTCTTCAAGGGCAGCTACGACCAGACCATGGCTGCGGGCATTGCGGCGTATCGCAGCGGCAACGCGCCGGCCATCCTGCAGGTGTACGAAGTGGGCACCGCCACGATGATCCAGGCCAAGAAGGCCGTCATTCCGGTCTCCGACGTGTTCAAGCAAGCCGGCGTCCCGCTCGATGAAAAGGTGTTCGTCCCAACCATTGCCAGTTATTACAGCGACTCGAAGACCGGTCACCTGATTTCGATGCCGTTCAACAGCTCGACGCCCGTCCTCTATTACAACAAGGACGCGTTCAAGAAAGCCGGTATCGATCCGACCCATCCGCCGAAAACCTGGGACGAACTCGCGGCCGACTCGAAAAAGCTGAAAGCGATTGGTATGTGCGGCTATTCGTCGGGCTGGCAGAGCTGGATTCAGCTTGAGAACTACAGTGCGTGGCACGGCCTGCCGTTCGCATCGCAGAATAATGGCTTCGATGGTACCAACGCGGTGCTCGAATTCAACAAGCCGCTGCAAATCGCTCACATCCAGTTCCTGCAGAACATGGCGAAGGACGGCACGTTCACGTACGTCGGCCGCAAGGACGAGGCGGTATCGAAGTTCTATAGCGGCGATTGCGGCATCCTGACCAACTCGTCGGGCTCGCTTGCCAACATCAAGAAGTACGCGAAGTTCGATTTCGGCACCGGCATGATGCCGTACGACGCGAGCGTGAAGGGCGCACCGCAGAACGCGATTATCGGCGGCGCGAGTCTTTGGGTTCTTTCGGGTAAGGATGCGGCAACGTACAAGGGTGTCGCCAAGTTCCTGGCTTACCTGAGCTCGCCGGCCGTTGCCGCCAAGTGGCATCAGGACACGGGTTATTTGCCGGTTACGACTGCCGCTTACGAGCTCACGCAAAAGCAGGGCTTCTATGAAAAGAATCCCGGCGCCGATACCGCGATCAAACAGATGCTGAACAAGCCGCCCCTGCCGTTCACGAAGGGCTTGCGTCTGGGCAACATGCCGCAGATCCGCACGATTGTTGACGAAGAACTCGAGCAGGTCTGGGCGGACAAGAAGACGCCGAAGGACGCGCTTGATTCGGCGGCATCGCGTGGCGATGACCTGCTGCGCCGCTTCGAAAAGGCCGGAAACTAAACTCGCCATGGAAAAACGATCGCGGTTCAATACGAGCCTGTTGCCTTATCTGCTGGTCGCGCCGCAACTCGCCATCACCGCGCTCTTTTTCCTGTGGCCGGCCGGCGAGGCGCTTTGGCAGGCCACGCAGACTCAGGACGCATTCGGTACATCGAGCGAGTTTGTCGGACTGGCGAATTTCAAGCAGATCTTCACCGATCCGCTTTACCTCTCGTCGTTCAACACGACCATGATCTTCTGCACGCTCGTTACCGTGTCGGGCCTGGTGATCTCGCTGCTGCTGGCCGCGTGCGCCGATCGGGTGACAAGAGGCAGGAAGCTGTACCAGACGCTGTTGATCTGGCCGTATGCGGTCGCCCCGGCGATCGCCGCCGTGCTGTGGTCGTTCCTGTTTAACCCGAGCATTGGTCTCGTGACCTATGCGCTCGCAAAATACGGCATTGTCTGGAACCACGCACTGAACGGCTCCCAGGCCATGTTTTTGGTCGTGCTGGCGTCGGTGTGGAAGCAGGTCAGCTATAACTTCCTCTTCTTCTATGCCGGCTTGCAGGCGATCCCGCGTTCGCTGATCGAGGCGGCGGCTATTGATGGCGCTGGGCCCGTGCGGCGCTTTTTCGGCATCGCGCTGCCGTTGCTCTCGCCGACCAGTTTCTTTCTGCTGACCGTGAACGTGGTCTACGCCTTCTTCGATACCTTCCCGGTGATCGATGCAGCCACCGGCGGCGGTCCTGCGCAGTCCACAAAAACGCTCATCTACAAGATTTTCACCGAAGGCTTCCAGGGTCTCGATATCGGCAGTTCCGGTGCGCAGTCCGTCGTGCTGATGGTGATCGTGGTGGCGTTGACTGTCGTGCAATTCCGCTTTATTGAACGTCGGGTGCAGTACTCATGATCGAGAACCGTCGCGGTTTTGACCTGTTTTGCCACGCGGTGCTGATCGTGGGCGTGGTGCTGGTCGTGTTTCCGGTGTACATCGCGTTCTGCGCGGCTACGATGAGCGAAAAGGAAGTATTCAGCGTGCCGCTTTCGCTCATTCCGAGCACGCATTTGTTCGAGAACGTCGCGAACATCTGGACGCACGGCAGCGGCAACGCGGCGGCGCCATTCGGCCACATGCTGCTGAACAGCCTGGTCATGGCGCTGGTGATTTCGATCGGCAAGATCGCTATCTCCATGCTGTCGGCCTATGCCATTGTGTTCTTTCGCTTCCCGTTTAAAAACCTGGCCTTCTGGCTAATCTTCATCACGCTGATGTTGCCGGTGGAAGTGCGGATTTTTCCGACAGTCCAGGTCGTTTCATCGATGCATCTCAGCAACACGTACGCCGGCCTGACGCTGCCGTTGATTGCATCGGCGACGGCGACGTTCCTGTTCCGCCAGTTCTTCATGACGCTGCCAGATGAACTCATGGAGGCGGCGCGCATCGACGGTGCCGGCGCATTGCGGTTCTTGTGGGACGTGGTGCTGCCGCTGTCGAAGACGAACATTGCTGCGCTCTTCGTGATCACCTTCATCTACGGCTGGAACCAGTATTTGTGGCCGATCCTGATCACGAGCGACCAGTCGCTGCAAACGGCCGTGGTCGGCATCAAGAGCATGATCGCTTCCGGAGACACCGCCACCGAATGGCATCTGGTCATGACCGCCACGCTGCTGGCAATGTTGCCGCCGCTCGCGGTTGTTCTCACGATGCAGCGCTGGTTCGTGCGCGGTCTCGTCGATTCCGAAAAATAACGGAGGCTCGTTCAATGATCCTTGAAGTTGCTCAATTGCCGGTGAAGGCGGGCGAAGAAGCTGCGTTCGAAGCGGCGTTCGCTGAAGCCGAGCAGATCATTTCGGCGCAACCCGGCTTTCTCTCGCACGAACTGGTGCGCGGCGCCGACGCAGACAACGGTTCGCAGTACGTGCTGCTCGTGCGCTGGGAAACGGTCGCGGCGCATCAGGAAGGTTTCCGCCATTCCGTCGACTATCAGACGTGGCGCGAGTTGCTGCATAAATTCTATGAACCGGGCATCGCGGCCGCGCACTTCGCGACGGTCGCGGGCGCCCTTAAATGAAGGCGGGTCGATGGCTGCACTGAGCCTTCAAGGCGTCAAGAAAACCTACGACAGCAAGCAGTTCGTTCTGCACGGCATCGACGTGGAAGTGACGGACGGCGAATTCGTCGTGATGGTCGGTCCGTCCGGCTGCGGGAAATCGACTTTGCTGCGGATGGTCGCGGGGCTGGAAAGCGTGTCCGAAGGGAAGATTTCCATCGGCGAGAAAGTGGTGAACACGCTCGAGCCGAAGGACCGTGACATCGCGATGGTGTTCCAGAACTACGCGCTGTATCCGCATATGAGCGTCGCGCAGAACATGGCGTATGCGCTGAAGATCGGCGGCGTCAGCAAATCCGAAATCGACCGGCGCGTTCAGAATGCCGCGAAGATACTGGAACTCGAACCGTTGCTCGCACGCAAGCCGCGCGAATTGTCCGGCGGCCAGCGGCAACGCGTGGCAATGGGCCGCGCGATCGTGCGCGAACCGGCTGTGTTCCTGTTCGACGAACCGCTGTCCAACCTTGACGCCAAGCTGCGCGTGCAAATGCGGCTGGAAATTCAGCGTCTTCACGCGCGTCTTGCAACCACGAGCCTGTACGTCACGCACGACCAGATCGAGGCGATGACACTCGCGCAGCGCGTGATCGTGATGAATCGCGGCCGGGCCGAACAGATCGGGCCGCCGACCGAAGTCTACGAGCGCCCAGCGACGGTGTTCGTTGCAAGTTTCATTGGCTCGCCCGCCATGAATCTGCTGGAAGGCCGTGTCTCGGACGATGGCTCGGGCTTTGAGGTCGCGGGTAACGGGCCACGCTTGCCGCTCGCGGGCATGCAGTCGCTGCAACAGGACCTGAAGGGTCGCGAATGGATACTAGGCATTCGGCCGGAACACATGCTCCCGGAGCAGCAGAGCGCGCATGTCTCGCTGACGGTCGATTCTTGCGAACTCCTTGGCGCCGATAATCTGGCGCATGGCCGATGGGGCAAACATGACGTCGCGGTGCGTTTGCCGCACGAACATCGTCCGGCGCGAGGCGAGGCGCTGGAAGTGGCGCTGCCGGCTCATCGTCTGCACATCTTCGACCCGGCGACGGGCTTACGCGTCAACTGAAGGCTCCAAGAGGTACAAGAACATGAAAATCTGGCCTTATCCACGCATCGTCGCGCATCGCGGTGGCGGGAAAGTCGCACCGGAAAACACGCTTGACGGTATTGATACCGGCGCGCGGCTCGGTTTGAAAATGATCGAATTCGATGCGAAATTATCGGCGGATAACGTTGTGTTCTTGCTACACGATGACCTTGTCGACCGCACGTCGAATGGGCGCGGTGCGGCGAAAAAGCTTCGCTACGATGAGCTCGAGCAACTCGATGCTGGGAGCTGGTTCGATCCGAGTTTCGCCGGTGCGCGCATGCCAACGCTGGTCCAGGTCGCAGAGCGGTGTTTTGCGCACGGATTGGCGGCGAATATCGAAATCAAGCCGTGCGAAGGGCGTGACGTTGAAACGGGCGTTTTGGTGGCGCAGGAAGCGGCGCGGCTGTGGTCAACGGCAGAACCGGCGCCCCTGTTGTCGTCGTTTTCCTACGCTGCGCTTGAGGCCGCAGCCGGGGCTGCGCCCGATCTGCCGCGCGGCATGCTCTTTGAAGCCATTCCCAGCGACTGGCGCGCCCGAACCGCGGCCTTGGCGTGCGTATCGCTGCACGCGGATCACAAGACGCTGGATGAGCATCTGGTCGCGGAGATCAAGGATTCCGGCTTGCGGATCCTGGCCTACACCGTCAACGACCCGGGGCGGGCGCGTGAGCTCGCGACATGGGGCGTGGACGCAATCTGCACGGATCGTATCGATGTAATTGGCGCGGATTTTCTGGACTGAGCTAAAGCGGGCGAACAAGCAAAAACCGCGCGCCGGAAGCGATTCCTGCGCGCGTTTTTCATCGATACAGGCAAAAGGCTTATCGGGCGCGAGCCAGCAATACGCCTGCCAGCAATGCCAGGCCGCCCACCAAGGCAATGGTTTGCCACGGTTTTTCGTGAATATAGGTGTCCGCATCGGCTAAGGCCGTATTCGCGCGGGCGCGAACGGCTTCTTGCGTGTCGTTCAAACGTGCGCGTGCCGAGTCCACGCTTTTGCCCAACTGAGCCCGCAGCGCGGCGACGTCGGCTGACGTCCCTTCCGACAGCGTTTCTTCAATCTCCGAAATCAGCGTGCGCAATTCGCCGCCAATGTCCTGCGCTGCGTCGCGGCTGTGACGCGAAATGCGGCGTGCGCGGCGGCTGGTGGAGTTCCATGAATCTCCGAGGGCATCTCGCGTATTGGGGAATGCGTTCATAGGATCGCTCCGTCGATGGATGAATCGTGGATGGGCCGCGAAAGTGCGGAAGAACAAAAGATGAGCAAGTTGGATGCCGGTTGACTCGCGGCGTTCAACATTGAACGTTCGCGCCTTGTCGCGCAAGGCATCCGGCGAAAGGCAGAAAATCAGAAAAAGTAGAAACTGCCCGGAAGGTTTCTGAAAACGGCTCGGCGCGAGTCATATTTACAAGCGCTGAATGACAAACGCCGCTGCGGGGATTTCTCGCAGCGGCGTGAGTTTGATGACTCGCTTTGACGGAACAACCTGAAAACCAGGCCAGAAGCGGAGGCCCGAAACCGTGCTTAAAATCGATATCCGACGTTGAGATACGTGACGATCGGGTTCAGCTTCAGTTTCGCTTCCGACTTGACGGTAAGCTCGCCGACTGGCGTCTGCGCCTGGGTTGTCAGCTTGGCCGTGGCGTGGAGGGGCACGAAGGAGATCGAGAAACCAGCGAACCAGTGGTCGTTGAACGCGTATGTAAGACCTGCATTAAACACGGGCGCCCACGAACTATCCGTCGATACGTCGGTCGGACCATGCAGTACGTTGGCTTCGAAAGCGGTATTCGTAATCTTTGCGTCAGTGAACCACACGCGTGTCACGCCAATACCCACGTAGGGGCGAATCTTCGACTGCGGCTGCATGAAGTAATACTTCAGCAACAGCGTTGGGCTCCACTGCTTGGCCGAACCGAGCGTGCCATATTGCGAATACCCCTTTTCACCTTGCAAGTCGAACGAAGGCGGAATGCCAAGAACGAATTCGCCGGCAATATGGTCGGTGACAAAGTAGCCGGCGGTGAAGCCTGCGGTGTCCCCGCTAGAGAGACTGGCGCCGGTGTTAGGTACTTCAATGCCGATTGGCGATCCGCCTACGCTTGTTTCCTTGAGTGGGCCGCTACTTGAAATAGGAGCGAAATGGAACCAGCCTGTAGTGACAAAAAAAGTGTTCGCCGACTGTGCATGTGCCGCGCCAGACGCGCACGCAAACGCGGCGACCCCCGTAACTACCCGTTTTATTTTCATTGAGTGCTCCTCCGAAAAAGCACGCTAATTATGAACAGAACATTTGAAACAAACCATGCTTCGCCTCAGAGCGTTTTCCCTAAGAAGAATGCGGGTTCCAATTGGATTAGCCCGGTGCCAGGCCCCTGACTTTCCCCGCTGATGCATGTCTTGCACGACTTGAACGAAAAATTTCAAGGTGGCCCAGAATGTGGCTTTGACGGACCGCCGGAATACCCGACCAACGCTCGACTAACGGAAAATCCAGCATGGCACGGCTAGCACGACTCTACGTTCCCGAACAGCCGCAGCACGTCATCTTGCGCGGTCTCGACCAGCAGCCCGCTTTCGTCGAAGCTCCGGACTACGAGCTTTTCATCGAATGCCTGCGCACGGCCTCCCGCGACCACCATCTCGCCATCCACGCTTATGCGCTGATGCCAGGCGCGGTACATCTGCTCGTCACTCCCCGCGACGAAGCCAGCCTCCCGAAAGCCATGCAGGCGGTCGGCCGGCGCTACGTTGCCCATTTCAATCGCCGTTATTCCCGCCGCGGCACCTTGTGGGAGGGCCGATACCGGGCAACGGTGATCGAGGGTGAAACCTACTTCCTGCTCGCAAGCCGGGTCGTCGAGATGGCGCCGGTACACGCCGGACTTGCCGCCCTTGCGCAAGACTACAAATGGTCCAGTTACCGCCATCACATCGGCTTGACGCTCGACAGCCTGATCACCGACCACCCGCTGTACTGGAAGCTCGGCAACACGCCTTTCGAGCGCCAGCGCGCCTATACGGAGCTATGCGAGCAGCCGCTCGATGAACGCGAAGCCAACCGGCTGCTTCAAGCGACGCTCAAAGGCTGGGTGCTCGGCAGCGATTCCTACAGGGAATGGGCCGGGCGCGCCGCCAACCGGCGCGTCTCACCACTGCCCCGCGGCCGGCCACGCAAGATTCGTGAGACTCCTCAGACCCGTTAACGGAGTTTTCGCGCCGGAACTGAAGAGAACCGGAAGAATGACTGAACGGCATGACGACAAAAATCGGCATGCCGTTTTATTTTTATCGTATTTGATATGGAACTAATTAAATTCGACATTCATGCACCAACTCGATAATAGGTGTCGGATCATCGTGTTTTGTTTGCCAACTTTTTGATTCATCGCGTATATTTCGTTTTCCGGCGGTTCGTGACGCGTTGCGTCAATTTGCACGACCGCCGTCGCGCTTTTCGCCCAGGTTCGGGGTCTTGGCCTGCGGGGGCGCGAGCAACGCACATAAGCAATAAGCCAAGCAAGAACAGGTTCAACGGCCGTCCGCGGCCCCCCACAGAACACGGTGACCCATGAACGATCAACTGCCGCCGACTCTCGGTTCCGCTCCCGCCGCGCAGGGCATGTACGACCCCGAGAACGAACACGACGCCTGCGGCGTCGGCTTCGTCGCGCACATCAAGGGCAAGAAGCGCCACGAAATCATCCAGCAGGGTCTGAAGATCCTCGAAAACCTCGACCATCGCGGCGCTGTCGGCGCCGACAAGCTGATGGGCGACGGCGCGGGCATCCTGATCCAGATCCCCGACGGGTTTTATCGTGAGGAAATGGCGAAGCAAGGCGTGACGCTGCCGCCGGAAGGCGAGTACGGCGTCGGCATGATCTTCTTGCCGAAGGAAAACGCGTCGCGTCTCGCGTGCGAGCAGGAGCTGGAACGCACGGTGAAGGCGGAAGGCCAGGTCGTGCTTGGCTGGCGTGACGTTCCCGTCGACGCCACCATGCCGATTTCGCCGACCGTGAAGGCCAGCGAGCCGCTGATCCGGCAGATTTTTATCGGCCGGGGCAAGGATATTGTTGTGACCGACGCCCTCGAGCGGAAGCTGTACGTGATTCGCAAGACCGCGAGTCATCGGATCCAGGCGCTCAAGCTCAAGCACGGCAAGGAATACTTCGTGCCGTCGATGTCGGCGCGCACCGTCGTCTATAAGGGCTTGCTGCTGGCCGGTCAGGTCGGCGTGTATTACCGCGATCTGCAGGATGAACGTACCGTCTCCGCGCTCGCGCTCGTGCACCAGCGCTTCTCCACGAACACTTTCCCCGCGTGGGAACTCGCGCACCCGTACCGGATGATTGCGCACAACGGTGAAATCAACACCG
>DASYLW010000403.1:0-5928 GCA_036009385.1 Caballeronia sp. | reverse complement strand
GGTGCTCGCCAGAGCCACGGATGTGTAAAACCCTCCTTCTCCGAACACCGATACCCACACGCTTCGCCACCAGTGATTAAATCTGCCTTCGGTCCACCCCGCGCTATCCGCGAACAACCTACTCGCTAAATTGGCAGGTCTCGTGAACCTCGTCGAAAAGCCTTCTTGCCACCGGCGGCGGCACCCGCCTTATTGCATCGACTTCTGGAACGGCGCGCCGGAATGCTCGCGCAGTTCATTAAAAACAATCTTCGGCCAAGCCTTCTTCGCAACATCAATTTCGGAAACATGCGAAGCAAGATACGTCGGCGCATTCGAAGCATCCAGCGCAATACGCGCCGAATATGCATCGGTGAAACGGCGCAATTCAGCAGCGTCGTCACACGTAACCCATCGCGACATGCGATACCGCGCCGGCATGATCCGCACATCCACCTTATATTCCGCCGATAAACGGTGCGACACCACTTCGAACTGAAGCTGCCCGACCGCGCCCAGAATAGTCGACCCGCCAAGCACCGGACGGAACACCTGGATCGCACCTTCATCGCCAAGTTGCCGCAGCGCTTCACCCAGCTGCTTCGCCCGGATCGGATCAACCACCTCCACCGTCTGGAAAATTTCCGGCGCAAAGAACGGCAAGCCAACGAACTGCAACAGCTCACCTTCAGTCAATGTATCGCCAAGGCTCAACGTGCCATGATTCGGAATGCCAATGATATCGCCAGGGTACGCTTCACTCACTGTCTCGCGACGCTGCGACAGGAACGTCACCACATTATTCGCGCGGAAAGTCTTGTTGGTGCGCGTCACCTTCAACGCCATGCCCCGCTCGAAATGTCCCGAGCACACACGAATAAACGCCACGCGGTCACGGTGCGCCAGATCCATGTTCGCCTGCACCTTGAACACCACGCCCGTAAAGCGCGGCTCTTCCGGCAACACCGGACGTTGTACAGACATGCGCATGGACGGGGGCGGCGCAAGCTCGACAAGCGCGTCAAGAATTTCCTTCACGCCGAAGTTGTTGATCGCCGATCCAAACAGCACCGGCGACTGCTCGCCGGCGAGAAACTTGGCGCGATCAAACGCGGGCGTAGCGCCCGTAATCAAATCGATTTCTTCCTTTGCACGCGCCCAGCTCGGGCCGAAGCGACGTTCGCCGTCAGCATCGTCGAGCGCACGCACGGTTTCGACCGCGCCGCCAGCGGTATCTTGTCCCGCGCGAAATACGCGCACCTGATCGTGCGCAATGTCGTAGACGCCCTGGAATTCCTTGCCCATGCCAATAGGCCAGGTGAACGGCACGGCCGCCACTCCCAGATGCTGTTCAATTTCATCGAGCAGATCGAGCGGTTGACGTACTTCCCGGTCAAGCTTGTTAATGAACGTGAGAATAGGCGTGCGGCGGCTGCGGCAAACTTCAAGCAGCTTGAGCGTCTGCGCTTCAACACCGTTGGCGCCGTCGATCACCATCACGGCGGCATCGACCGCCGTCAGCACGCGGTACGTATCTTCAGAGAAGTCTTCGTGGCCCGGCGTGTCGAGCAGGTTGATGACGCAATCGCCATATTCAAACTGCATGACCGAACTCGCGACCGAAATGCCGCGCTGCTTTTCTATTTCCATCCAGTCCGACGTCGCATAGCGGCTGCTCTTGCGCCCCTTCACGGTGCCTGCAATCTGGATCGCGCCCGAAAACAGCAGCAGCTTTTCGGTCAGCGTGGTCTTGCCCGCGTCAGGGTGGGATATGACCGCGAAGGTGCGGCGCCGTTTAAGTTCGGAGAGTGACATCGGTACTGGAAAGAGCTGTGGAGTTGAGCTTTCGGGCGGGGGTTGGCCCGAAAAAGCCGCATGGTCTGGATGATACACGAGGGGGGGTCCGCTCGTGCCAGGGCCAGCGCGCCCGCACAAACAAGAAGGGCCCCGATTGGATCGGGGCCCTTCTCGAATCGCTAAGACCTGAAGCCAGGTAAAAAGCTTAAGGCTTCGGTGCCGACGACGGGATCGTCGTAGCCGTTGCCGTGTTCTTGTGATGCTTCTTGTGGTGATGCTTCTTGGCCTTGTGCGTGCCGCTAGCCGGTGCTGCATCGGCTGCCGTTGCAGCCGGAGCCATGGCAGGCGCCGGAGCAGGTGCCGAAGCTTGCGCGAATGCACCAGCGGAGAACAAAGCGACGAGCGTCGCGGCAACGAGTTGCTTTTTCATGGCAGTAAGATCCTTGAGGTTGATGTCGAGAGTGATATCGACAACGCGGCGACGACGTCGCGTGTACCCGTTTAACGCCTCATCGCGAAGTGTGTTGACACGAACTCAAAGAAAAACTGACGGCAACCAAATAATTTTTCGTGCAAAGGATTCCTTTGGTTAGCGCATAAAGACGTACCTGTACCGCGTATATTCCACTGCGTGAAATCCAGCGCCAGTACATAACCTTGTTTTGACAATTGCCGGGCCGCTCCACCCGATCCGCGTCTCATGGCGTTCAAATGGTCGAAGTCGAGTTTGCATCGGCGACGGTCGAGGGTGTCTCGACTCCGCCGCGCTCTCCGAGCCAGATCCAGACCATTCCTGCGAGTAACGCGCAGGCGATCATCACGCCGCTCATCGAAAAAATACCGAGTACAGGAAACAGCAGCGCGACAAATGAACTCGACGCCGCCCCGCACAGCATCTGTATGGATGTCAGCAAGCCGCCCGCCACGCCCGCTAACTCCGGAACGGGATCCAGTGCGCCGCGTGCGGCACTGGGAGCCGCGAGCCCGAAGCAAAAAGTACTGGCCACGAGCAAGGGCATGATGGTGAGCGACGACTCGCGGTGCAATACGCTCAGCGCAATCAACCCAAGCGTCGCGGCGAGCGTCGTGCAAATAGCGGTCGCGAGAATCCGCCGAGATTCAAAACCGCGGGCGGCGATAAAACCATTCATCGTTGCACCCGCGACAATGCCCGCGCCGGTCATGGCGAACATCGCGGCATAGATGATGGGTCTGACGTGCAGGATATGCAGCAGCACAAGCGGCGAGCCCGCGACGTACGCGAACATCCAGCCGAACCCAAAGCCGTTGATCAGGACGTGCCCCAGTACCGCTCGATGTGTCAGCACGCGTCGATATCCATCGCTCAGGCCGGACACGGCGAAGCTGCCGCTGCGCTGCGGCGCCGATTCCGTCAGGCCAGCCCACGTAGCGAGCGCGGCCACCAGGCCGCAGACTGCCATGACGCCATATATTCCTCGCCATTCAATCGCCGCCAGCAGGCCGACGCCAATAGAGGGCGCAACAATCGGCGCAACGTTCGCCACCACTGTGATGGCCGCGAGCCGGTGCTGCATGGCGTTGCCTTCGAACAGGTCGCGGACGATCGCGAGCGCCATCGTCATCCCCGCGCCCGCCCCAATGCCCTGCACCAATCGCCCACCAAGCAACACGGCGATGCTCGGCGCCAGCGCCGAGACAATCCCGCCAGCCGTGAACAACGCAAGGCCGAGCAACAGCGTGGGCTTGCGGCCTTTTGCGTCGGAAAGAGGGCCATATACGATCGGGCCCACCGCAAAGCCCGCCATGAACAGACTCAGCGTGAGCCCGGCCTGACTCGCGCTCGCATGCAACGTGCTTGCAATATTGACGAGCGCGGGCAACGCCATATCGATGGAAATGGGCGGCAGTGCAGCCAGCGCGCCGAGGAAAACAGCGAACAGGATGGATTGCGGAGCGAGTCGCCAGCGTTGCGTCACGTCAGCTCCGCTTCGCTTGCGGTGTCAGCACCACGCGGCCTTTCGCTCCTGCCGCCACCGCCCGGTAGGCCGCTTGCGCGTCTTCCAGCGCGAAGGTCTGCGCGATAACCGGCGACTTGTAGCTGCCATCTTCGAACCCGGGCCGCAGCGCTTCCAGCATTTTCGCGGACGCCACCAGATCGCGCTTCAATGTATCGACACCAATTAGGCGGCTCTCGTTGTGATAAAAATCCGCGAGGTTGAAGGTGACTTCGCGACGATCCGACGCCGATATTTCCACCAGCCGCCCGCCCACCTTCAGCATGTGCAAGGCCGTTTCGAACATCGATCCGCCGACGGTATCGAATACGACCGCCGCGCCGCCGTTCGTCGCCTCACGAATGCGCGCGACAGCATCGGCGGCTTGCGAGTTCACCATTGCGTCGACGTAGGGACTCGTCGCGGCCGCGCCGCGCGCCACGCCCACCACCTTCGCGCCAATACGCTTCGCGATCTGCGATGCCGCCCCGCCCACGCCGCCCACCCCGATAATCACAACGCTCTCGCCAGCCTGCAACTGCGCCGCTTCGACCACGGCGCACCACGCGGTGATGAAATTCACGCCAATCGCCGATGCTTCCTCAAACGTCAGGTTGACCGGCTTGCGGCGCAGGCTCGCAACGGGCACGACCACGTGTTCCGCATGCGTGCCGTCGCGCGTGAAACCCACGTCGCCGCCCGAGCCCCACACTTCAGCGCCCAGCCACTCGGCGGGACCGGCGATGACCACGCCCGCATAATCCCGGCCGGGCGTACGCGGCAGCGTGGTCTGGCTCATGCGCCCTTCCACGTTCTTTACGTCGCTAGGATTGATCGATGCCGCGCAGACCTGGACGACGGCTTCCTCACCGGACGGCGCAGGCGTGGGCAAATCGCTGGAGAAGAGAACCGATGGATCGCCGTGCTGATTGAAGCGCAATGCTTTCATGATGGTTCCTCCGTTGTCATCTCCGCATTATTGCCGCGTCCTCCCTTGGCGAAAAGGCATCCTTGCGCATAGAATCGTTGCGTCAAGTGGAAAGATGGACCCAATCAATGCCCGATGAAGTTAATGACCTGCGTCTGTTTGCACAGATGGTGGACGCCGGCAGCCTCTCGGCGGCCGCGCGCCGGACCGATGGATCGACCGCTGCCATGAGCCGGCGGCTGGCCGCGCTGGAAAAGCGCCTGGGCGTGCGCCTTGTCACCCGGACGTCGCGACGCTTCGATCTGACGGTGGAAGGTGCACTGTTTCACGAGCGCACGCTCGCCATCCTGCAGGCGGTCGACGACGCCGAGGCCGAGATCAGTGCTAAGGCGCGCGTACCGCAGGGCTTGTTGTGTATCGGCGCGCCGTCGGAGATTGGGCGCAAGCAGATCGCGCCGCTGATCGAAGCGTTCTCGGATCGCTACCCGGAGGTCGAGGTGCGGCTGGTGCTGTCCGATATCGGGCTGGATGTGATCGACGACAATCTCGACGTGGCGTTGCGCATCGGCTTGCCCGCGGATACCGGCGTGATAGCGAAGAAACTACTGTCGAGCCGGCGGATTGTGTGCGCCGCGCCAGAGTATCTGGCGCGGCATGGCACGCCGGAAACGCTCGCCGATCTCGCCACACACGATTGCCTGCGGCTCGTGCGCGGGCAGCGTGTTTTCGACAGATGGTTATTCGAGGAAGATGGCCGGCGCCGTGAGATTCAGGTCCGCGGCACGCTCTCGACCGCAAGCGGCGAAGTGCTGCACGACTGGGCGCTCAGGGGCCGCGGCCTTGCGCTGAAGGCGCTATGGGATATTGAAGACGATTTGCTCGCGGGCAAGCTGATTGAGTGCCTCGCGCCTTATCACTGCGATGAAATCGAGCTATATGCGGTGTTTGCGAGCCGGCGGCATTTGTCGCCGCGAGTGCGGGTCTTTCTGGATTTCGTACAGGAACGCCTGACGTGAAAAGCCCGGCGGCAGGAGTGCGTTAGCTCGAAGCCAGCGGCATCCACGGGTCGTTACCGGTTGCCGGATACATAAGCGAAACCTCTTTGCTCACACGAACGATTTCATGGATGTTATCCCTGAAGTTCGGGCTCTTTTCGTAGCTGATAAAGCCAGCGTCCGCGACGGCGGACAAGGTCAGCAACGCGAAAGCGATGCGCTCGACGATCATGAAGCGGCGGGGCATTTCCAA
>DASYLW010000402.1:0-14799 GCA_036009385.1 Caballeronia sp. | reverse complement strand
GGCTGGTGGACTACATGCTTGACGAATGGCCTTCGCATGCGCGGCTGGATGCGGTGCGCGTCGGTGCGTTCGGCTTTTTTAACGTCGCGTTTGGTCGCTGCGATAGGAAACGCTCGTCTCTCCGCCCGATCGCCTACCGCGCTTCACGCCGCTTTGGGTCGGCGCCTCTCTGGCGTCGTCCGCCAAGCGGTCGCTGGCCGAACGCAAAAATGATCTGCGGCAACAACGAGGCGCAAGCAAAGAGGAGCCCCACGCCGCACACCCCTGGCCAATGCCACACGCTCCACGCATAGTTGCCAAGCGCCGCGCCGATCGCCCCGCCCGCAAAGCGGATCGTCATATAAAGCGTGTTGGCGCGGCTCATCGCGGTGCTCTGAACCGCCACGTTGCGCACCATGTTCGAGACATGCGAACTTTGCAAGCCGAGGTCAAGCAGGATCACGCCAATGATCAGCCCGCCGATGCTTGCGCCTTTCCACGCAAGTACCCCATACGATGCAATGAAGACGATGCTGGCGGCGAGAATGACACGACGCGGATCACGCGCATCGGCCAGTTTTCCCACGGCATAGGACGCACTCGCGCCGGCTACACCGACGAGCCCGAACAAGCCCGCCGTCTCGCTGCCGTAACGGGCGTCGAGGCCGTGCAGGTGAAACGCGAGCGTTGTCCAGAAGGCGCTGAATGCGGCAAACTGCAACGCCGCAATCAAAGCGGTCTGCCGTACGACAGGCTCGTCGCGCAGCAACGCAAACAGCGAACGCATCAACGCGCCATAACTGCCCGAGAAGGTCGGCTCAACGCGCGGAAGGACGCGCGCAAGCATGACGGCAACAGCCACCATCGCGACTGCCGCGAAGGCGTAGACGGCGCGCCATCCGAAATACGCAGCGATCGCGCCCGATATCGTCCGGGAGACGAGGATGCCGCAAAGCAGGCCCAACATCACGATTCCAACGGCCGTGCCGCGGCCTTGGGGTCCTGCAATTTGCGCCGCACGAGGCGTGAGCAGTTGCGGCGCCACACTTACCATGCCCGCGGCAAAGCTCGCCGCCACGGCCCAGGCCAGCGTGGGCGCCGCTGCCATCGCGACGAGCGCGACGACGGACGCCGACAACGTGAGCGCGAAGAGCTTGCGAAGCTCCACCTTGTCGCCGAGCGGAATGAAGAAGAGCAGGCCGAGCGCATAACCCGCCTGCGCGGCAATGGAAACCACGCCGGCCTGACCTTCAGTAACCCTGAACGTATGCGCGAAATCGACGAGCAGGGGCTGGTTGTAATAGTTGTTGGCGACGACGAGCCCGGCTGCGAGTGCCATGACCCAGTAGATCGATTGCTTCATCTGCGTCGACCCTTTACCGGAAATTTTCGACGTGCTCGCGCGCCAGAGCGGAGGCGTGGCGTGCGGGCTTTTGCGGTTTGCTCAAAGGGGAATGTAGACTATTCCTCGATTCGGGAGTACGGTCACAAACCGGTAACGACTCTTCCGACTTAAGGAAAGGTGATCAATGGACCGCTTCGACGCAATGAATGTGTTTGTCCGAGTGGTGGAAGCCGGTAGTCTGTCTGCCGCCGCCCGTGCAATTCCGATGTCGCTGACTTCGGTGAGCCGCCACTTGTCGGCACTCGAGACGCAATTCGGCATGCAGTTGCTGCGCCGCACGACACGGCACATTGCGCTGACGAACGAGGGACGCCTCTTTTTCGAGCGCGCGAAGTCGATCCTCGCGGAGCTGGATGAAGTGGGCGCGTTGCTCAGCGCGGGCCTCAGCGATCCATCGGGCCGTTTGTGTATCGCTGCGCCTGCGCTGCTCGGCCGAACCGTCGTCGCGCCGCTCCTGCCGTGCTTCCTTGCGCGCCACCCTGCAGTGTCGATCGAGCTGCTGCTGGTCGACCGCGGTGAATCTCGTCGAGGAGGATATCCACCTCGCGATTCGCGTGGGGCGCCTCCCCGATTCGGCGCTCGTGGCACGCAAGCTTGGTGACGTGCGCATGATCGTCTGCGCCGCGCCGTCTTATATCGAGCGCCGCGGCACGCCTTGCTCGCCTGATGAGTTGCGTCAGCACGACTGCCTCGTTTTCTCCGACCGGCCTGGCGCCGTCGATTGGCATTTCAAGTCCGTGGGCACTCGCCGTTCCGCCCGCATTACGGGCCGCCTCCGGGCCAACGCGCTCGACGTGCTCGCGGCCGCGGCCATCGACGGTGCGGGCATCGTGCGTGCTCCGTCGTGGCAAGTGGCGGACGACATCGAGCATGGCCGGCTGCAGCGTATCCTTCAAGACTACGAACCAATGCATGCACCCGTGAATGCGCTCTTCGAACATTCGCGACGCACGTCGCCCTCTGTGCGGGCCTTCCTCGACTACCTGGTCGAATCGACGAAAACGGGACCGCTTGCGGGCATGTCCCGTTTCGGCGAAGCGCTCGGCACGGCAAACGGGTGATTCCGCATTGCGTAGAGCACCTGTGCGGCGCTCAAGCCCTTCTACAAGATTATCGCGAGCCTATGCGACATGTTCGTTTGCGATTCTTAGCTCCCACGCTTTCGCGCCCTGTGCGCGTGCCAGCGTCAAGGCTTGCTGCAAGATCAACGACCGCGGCCCTCGCTGAGATGGCTTCTTCTCCGATAGCGTCCGCGACCTGATCCTCATGAGTTCGGGGGCATTCCAGAGCTGTCCGGCGGCGTCGCCTGCCAGTCGGGTATCAATGAGACTGGCGGCCTCTCGCGTATGTCCCTGTTCCAGCATTGCGTTTGCAAAGTCGGATAGGAATACGGAATAAGCGGGATCGAATCCATGGGATTGCAGCGTCTCCAGTGTCGATCGCAGCTCTGTGAAAGAGACAGCGTTGGGGTCCTGGAATACTTTCGCCCAAAGTGAGAAAGCCGAACCATAGAGTCCCCAAAAGTCCAGGCCGTGATTTCCTGCCACTTGGCTAAGCTGCTGCGACACTCGCCTGACTTCTTCCACATCTCCTGAAAGCGCTGCCAAGGTACCGCTTCCCTCCGCAAGGGCACAGCACAGGGTGCAGGCGTGATCCAGCGCCGTAGCCTCGTCAATCGCTATCTGGGCAGCCCGCCGGGCTTTGGTCGTATTCCCCATTAACCACAGAGTGCGAGAAAGAAAGGCCCAGCCTGCTACGCGCTGGTCCAATCCGAATCTGAAGTGGGAGCCATGGCGTTCGTCGCGAGCATAGCTGTCGAGCATGGCTTCAATTTCTAGCGAAGATTCAGTTTGATTACCCAGAAAATGATGAGATGTTCCAATCAGACGACGTGCTGTCAGAAGTGCTGCTTGATCGTGATGCCTCAGGGCCAGATCTGCCATGCTTTTCGCGTGGTCGAGGGCCTGTGCATAATCACCGTGACGGAGATGATGAAGCCATAGACCGTATTCAGCCTGCAGTTGCGTTTCCTTGTGGTCGAGTCGGAGCGAGAGATCGCCGGCCCTGGTCCAGGCCCGTTTATTGGCCGCGACGGGTCCGCGCGACCAGGTCAGCGAAGTGGCCAGCGCGGCCTGAATCATCATCTCCTGATGCTCTTCGACGGGAGGAAATTTCGTATCTTCCATGACGGTAATAATCCGCTGGCGACACTCGTCATGAAGTGACAGTTGTATCCAGAATGGCGCGGAGTCCGTGAGAATACGCAGGCCCTGGGCACAGTGCTGACTATCCGACAATGACCAGTCAAGAGCGGCCCTGATATCGTCAATATGGTGTTCGTACTGTCGCTTCCATTGTGTCGTGGGTAGCGACATCCAGTCCTGTTGGGCTTGAGAAACCAGTTCCTCAACAAAGCGGGCATGCTTTTCAATCATTGCCGCCGTGCGGTTCGCAAGCTGCTCCAACGCGTACGCCCGCAGCATGGTGAGGTAGCGATAACGTGTCGGCTGGGTTCCGGCCTGCAACGTGATGAGCGATTTTTCAACGAGGCTGCAAAGCACATCAACCAATCGAGTGGGATTTTCCAGCTTGCTGGATACCATGTGTTCTGCGGCAGCGACGGTGAATTCACCGGGGAAAATGGCCAGTTCCTGGAACACCGCTTGTTCTACGGAATCGAGTAACTGGTAACTCCACTGCAGAGCGTCACCCAGAGTTCGATGGCGCCCCGGAGTCTGGCGTTTCTGAGCTGCAAGCAATCCGGATGAAATAGCCAGATCTTCAGTCACCGCTGCGAGACCCAGCGACGGCACTCGAGCGGCGGCAATTTCCAATGCCAGTGGAACTCCGTCGAGCGCCCTGCACAATGTGGTGACCTGTTCCACGTTCTTTTCCGTGAGCGCGAAATGATAGTCCGCGGAAGTGACGCGACGGACGAATAGTTCAACCGCACTATAGTTTCTTGCGTTTGCTGCATCGACGGTGCGCAGGGGTAACGCGAGAGGATTGAGCCGGTACACCTGCTCACCATCCAGCCCCAATGGGGTCTGGCTTGTGAGCAGCACGCTCAGTCGAGGATCTGCTTCCAGTAGCCGCTCAAGAGCCACTGCACACGCCGACGTAACGTGTTCGCAGTTATCAACGACCAGTAGCGCCCGTCCCGGGTGAGACGTCAACTGTGCGCTTGTTCCAACCAGCCCTGCCAAAGCGCTCGACATAGCAGGAGACACCGAGGCTGCGCTCAGTTGCGACAAGTCGGCGAAGTAAACCCCATCGGGAAAATAGAGACTGGATTCTGACGCGGCCTCTATCGCCAGGCGAGTCTTGCCAATGCCGGCTGGGCCTGTGAGCGTGCATAGCGTTTGGGTAGCCAACAGCCGGCTTAATTCCAGTAGTTCCTCAACGCGGCCGATCAGAGGAGACCGTGGACTCGGCAGGCCGACGCGTGCATGAGCTGCGCCTACAGACGACGTTACAGCCCGATGTGCCTCCACTGAACCTGTAAAACGATAGCCCCGGCCAAATTCCGTCGCAATCAGATCCCTATCGTCCCCTAGCACTTTTCGCAGTGACGAGATCTGCGCCTGGAGGCTATTTTCTTCGATGACTCCCTTCGACCATATGCGGGAAAGAAGCGAATCTTTAGAGACTACCTGGCCTGCCGTACTGACAAGCTGGACCAGAACGTCCAGCGCACGCTCACCTACGTCCAGTCGCACACCGTCTTTCAACAGGAGCCGCAGACGTGGGAAAAGCTGGTAGCGGCCGAATGCAACCATATCGTCGTCGCGGGAGGCGGGACTTTGCAACGGCCTTTCATGGCGGGGCTGTGAACCGGCAGGCATTGTTTTATGGCGCATCACGAGATTGCGAGGGTCGGCAGGAATTTCAGACGTCTGAAATTGTAGGCCAAAGACTTCTCCTGTGCACGACGTCACCATGAAGGTCCCTGTACCACATCGTGAGTCTGGACATGTCACACAATACGGCTGACAGCGAATCGCAAGCGGGGTCCGCCGCGCCTGAAGCGCCTGCGCTAACACGTCACCTCGATCGTTCATTGCTGTTGGTGATGGCGGCCGCCTGCGGCGTCTTTGTTGCCAATATTTACTACAACCAGCCGATCCTGGAACTGTTGCAACAGGCTTTCCCGCGAGCGCCTGGCCTGGTCAATCTGGTTCCGACGGCCACACAACTGGGTTTCGCCTGCGGTCTGTTTTTTCTGGTCCCTCTGGGGGACAGGATTGACAGGAGGAAATTGATTCTTTGCCAAGCCGCAGCGTTAATCGTGGCATTGGTGTGCCTTGCTGCGGCCCCAAGTGCCAGGTTGCTGGTCATCGCTTCAGCGGTAGTCGGTGTTTCCGGATCCGTTGTCCAACAAATCGTACCGTTTGCGGCGGAACTAGCCGCATCCGGTCGCCGAGGGCAGGTCGTCGGTACAGTGATGAGCGGCGTGCTGTGCGGCATTCTGCTCGGTAGGGCGGTCGGCGGATTTGCTGGCGATCATTGGGGTTGGCGTGCCACGTTTTGGCTAGGGGCAGCGATGAGCACTGTCATCTGGTTAGTATTGCTATTCAAACTCCCTCGCAGCGAACCCAAGACAAATCACAGCTACCTGGGTCTTATGAAGTCGCTCGTCGAGTTGTGGCGAGAAGAGCCGTCACTGCGCCGGGCAACGTTTATTCAAGCTGCGCTGTTCGGCTCCTTCATTGCGCTATGGACAATTCTCGCATTGCGCCTGCACGAGGCCTTTGGTTTTGGGGCCGATGTAGCAGGTCTCATGGGGATCGTTGGTGCGGCCGGAATTCTGATTGCCCCACTTGCCGGCCGTGTCGCTGATACGCGCGGACCCTATGCCGTTATCGGGCTTGGTTGCCTGATCATGCTGCTGTCATACGCGGTTCTGGGCCTTTGGGGCAGCCTCGTTGGCCTGGTCGTCGGCATCATCCTGCTGGACTTCGGTGAGCAGTCGGCTCTCATCTCCAACCAGCATGTTGTCTACGCTCTTCGACCGGATGCAAGAAGCCGGCTCAACACGCTCTTCATGACCGGCATGTTTGTAGGCGGCGCCGCGGGTTCCTGGGGAGCAAGTATCAGTTGGCGACTGGGTGGATGGCATGCGGCGTGCATGGTCGGTGGCGGATTGGCGTTGCTCGGGTTCGTGCTGCACTTCTCCGGCAGACTGGCCGCTTATGGAAGAGCCAGGAGTTGAAATGTCGACGGTGGCCGCGACGACGGTGCGAACGACCGCTTACGGCTGGCGGCTCTATCAGGTCGATGTAACTGGTCGATGCAAAGAGCGGCCGGCTTCGCAGCGTTGGGCCAACGTTGGGCAAACACGATACGGCCAAAGGCCAGGCCAGCGCACGGGTCAGTGCTCTACCCGTGAAAAATTGGCGATGGAAGTGACGGACCTCACACCGCGCCCGTCGCCGTGCGTGCGGTGCGACGAAATCCTTGCGGCGGTTGTCCAAACATACGCAGGAAAGCCTCCCGCATTGCAGATCGACGCGGCGCGCCTCGCAGCACCCAAATCGGCTATATTAAGCAGAACGGAGCGAACAACCCGTTCGGTGATTGAATCGACCTCGGCGGTCCTGTCAACGTTTCGGGGTTTGATGTCGGACAGAACCTGGATGGAACGCTATCTGGGTTTGCTGCGAGCGATAACCTTATCTGCCACATCAAGCAAGCCGGCAAGAACTCCGATACTCGGGCTGGCGAAACGCCTTCTCCAGTCTGAACGTAAGAACCCGGGTGGTCGCTTACAGTTCGCAAACAGCGAGACATGCGGTCCCGTGCGACAATTTGGGCAGAGGCTGCGCACCGTACCGGGTACGGCATCTGAGCGCCCGCGCCGCAGCGCGACACTTCGAAATGTCCAGGGCTAACCATCGTGAACCGACCCGCACCGCTCTTAAGTCCCGACTGGGTAAGACGTGCCGAGCCTATAGAAGGCGTCGAGCGCATTGAAGCGTGGTTTCACGGCAAGGCGTATGCCATGCACCGGCACGACACCTATGCAATTGGCCGCACGCTCGCTGGCGTCCAGAGTTTCAACTATCGACGCAGTCAGCGAAACAGCCTTCCCGGCAACACGATCGTCCTTCATCCCGACGAGGCTCACGATGGTCAGGCGGGCACCGACGAAGGATTCCAGTACCGGATGATCTATGTCGAACCCGCGCTCTTTCAGGACGTGCTCGGCGGGCGTGCACTGCCGTTCCTCGACGGCGGCGTGACGACAGATGTGCGCCTTGCAGCGGCAACCTCGACGTTGCTTCAGCATGTCGGCCATACGCTCGAGCCGCTCGAGCAGAGCGATGCGCTCGCCGAACTGGCGCACGCGCTGGCCGCTGTTGCCGGTACGCCCGCACGTCGCTCGACAGGCGACTTCCTCGCGGCGCGGCGCGCACGCGACTATCTGCACGCGAACTGCGCTCGCGTCGTCACACTCGACGAAGTCGAAGGAGCGACTGGCCGCGATCGCTGGAGCCTGTCACACGATTTCCGCACGTTCTACGGCACGAGCCCATACCGGTATCTGACGATGCGGCGCCTCGATACGGTCCGGCGCATGCTGCTCGCCAATACCTCGCTCGCTCACGCTGCTGCGGCCGCGGGGTTTGCTGATCAGAGCCATATGACGCGACACTTCACGAAGACATTCGGCCTGACGCCGGGGCATTGGCTCCGCGTCGCGGGCGGCATCCAGCGCGGCTGAAAAACACCCACGATCGTTCAATACAGCCGCGAAGAGCCTGCGTATCCTCGACGCATCAAACTTTGAGCGGAGAGAACGATGTCCCAATACCCGAACCCCAATCCGAATCCAAAGCATATCGACGCGCCGGCCGAGCGCGGCCAGTGCAAGACCATTGACCTGATCGGCAAGATTGCGCAGATCGACGGTCACTGGCAACCGCGCGTTGTTGCTGAAATGAACGACTATCAGTTCAAGGTCGTGAAGGTCGAAGGCGAGTTCCCGTGGCACCGGCATGCCGATACTGACGAAACGTTTGTTGTGCTAGAAGGCGAGTTGCGCATCGACGTACGCGGCGGTCCTTCGGGCGATGAGTCGATCGTGTTGCGAGCCGGTCAGATGGCCGTGGTCCCGAAGGGCGTCGAGCATAGGCCCAGTGCAAACGTGGAAGTGAAGATGCTGCTGATCGAGCCGAGAGGCGTGGTGAACACAGGCGATGGCGCGAAGGGCGAGCGTACCGTCGAGAACGATCAGTGGATTTAAGGGGTTCGCGGCATGTGACATGTGAGGGGCGGAGCGGGCGAGTTTGGGCGAGTCAATTTGGGGCGGTGGTTCGACGTCTCGCCCGCCGACGGGGGTTTATGTTTTCAATAGTCCACTTCCAGGCTTGCCATGAATACACCCGCAGGCGTTTCCGGTCCGAATAACGAGCCGGCGAACGAGCCGGCGAGTCCATTTCAAGTCAGGGTACGACCTGCAAGGTACGACCCATCAGACTCAGCCGCGAGACGCCACCATCCGGCAATATGTTGAAGCGCACATGCGTGACAGACATGCTTCGGGTCGGCGCAAAGGTATGAACCCTGTCCATCTCCAGCTTTTGCTCGCCGAGCAATACCGGCCAGAACATCGATTGCGTAATCAGGGACTCGTCCGTTCCCGCGCTGACGAACGCGCCTTGTAGCGAGCATCGGTCCGCAAAATTCCCCTTGAAATGCGCGGTGTCGACCTTGACCTGACTGATTTCACCGGGCGTTGCCAATTCGATGATGCACCAGTCGCAGCCCGGTTCGCGGCGTCGCCGGGTTTCCCAGCCTTCGCCCATGTTAGCCGCGCGTGTCGGCAGCAACAGGTTCGACGCCGCGCCGTAATGTTGGTTGTTCGCGGCGACGATTCGCGCACCGTTCATCGCGGACGCGAGATCAAGTTCGGCGCGTGGCGCGAGTTCCCGGCGCGGCCGGCCGTACACGCGCAAACGGGCTACGCCGCCGTCCGGATAGATATTGAGGCGCACGTGCGTATAAGTTCCACGAGTGGCCGGATCGATCGAGTGATAATGATGTGCGTTGCCGTTGAGCGCGGTCGGGGGCAGCACTTCAGTCCATCGTGCCTCGGCGGGCGGAATATCGTCGTCGCAACGGCACGCGTCGATCGATGCAGCCGGCGGAAAGTTGCCGGTGAAATGACTCGTGTCGATATCGACGCCCGTCAATTCGCCCGCCACGCCCAGTTTGACAATGCAGAAATCGTGACCAGTCTCGCGCTTGCGGCGCGATTCCCAACCGTCCATCCATTTGCCGTTGTCGTCGTATTTGCCGGGAATAAAGACGGCCGGTTCCGGGTCAAGCATGCGCGTCATCGGTGCAAAAAAATCGTCGCTGGTGAATACAGCCTGCGCACCGAGTCGCGGGTCCGCGAGGTTGATACCCGTGCGCGTAAAGGCGGGTGCGTCGGGATCGAAAGCGGTTAGTGCCATGTTTTCTTTACGCGAAGTGATCAGTTAATGATGAGTTATTGGACTGGAACGCTCAGGCGACCGGCACCCATGATTGCGTGCCTTGCAGATCCGACTCGAAGTTGTCGAGTACCGCAATTTCTACGGGCTTTGGCGTGTTGTCGCCTTGCCCCTGGATCTTGACGATGTCTTGCGGGCAGGCGGAAAACGCGACGAAACAATCCATTTCCGCACGCAACGTGATGTACTCGCCGGGCTTCGTCACGGTGGGCAAGGTATGGAGTGTGATGCCGTCGGGCTGCACGCGAATATTCATGAAGATGTTGAAGGACGCGAGGTTCTGGCGCGGCGGCGTGACGCCGAGTTCGAACATGCCTTCGAACATGTTGTCGCAACAGTTCCGGTGGTAGCCGCGCACGCCGAGCAGTTCATAGCGTTTGCGATCGCAGGCCGCCATGAAGGTGTCGTGAACACCGGGCGTCGTATCCTCTACTACGGTCAGCACCGGATGACGTTGATTGGTCACGAAGCTGTCGCCGACGATCGGGTTGAGCCGCTGGTTCCACACGCGCGTGGTTTCCATGCACATGTATTCGTTCAGGTCGTACGCATTCCAGGCCCAGCAATCCACCACCTGGGTGCCATGCGTATTGATGACGCGCACGGCTTGGCCAGCTTTCAGTCGGACGGCTTTGCCGTGGCCGGCGGGAACGGTCGATGCGGGTTGATTCGTGTAGCTCATGAGCTTTTAGATTCCGGGTTGAAACGGTAGAGAAATTGCTGGAGACGGGGAGACGACGGTGCATCGAGCACCTGTGCAGGCGGCCCCTGTTCGACGATGCGTCCGCCGTCCATAAAGATCACGCGGTCGGCGACATCACGCGCGAAGCCGATCTCATGCGTGACGACGATCATCGTCGTGTCGTTCGCGGCGAGACCACGCATCACCGCGAGTACTTCGCCGACCAGTTCCGGGTCGAGCGCACTGGTCGGCTCGTCGAAGAGGATCACTTCCGGTGCCATTGCCAATGTGCGCGCGATGCCCACGCGTTGCTGCTGTCCGCCGGACAGGTTGGCGGGCATCGCTGCGTGCTTGCCACTCAGCCCCACTTGCCGCAGCGCTTCGACCGCGAGTTCGCTTGCCGCAAGGCGGCTCATTCGCTTGACCGACAGCAGACCTTCCATCACGTTGTTGAGCACCGTCATGTGCGGCCACAGATTGAAGCTCTGGAACACCATGCCGATCCGGCTGCGCTGCGCGCGTATCTCGCGGTCGGGACGTGGGCCGGTCGAGCCATTCGCGTTTTCACGCCAACCGACCCGCTCGTCACCGATCCAGACCGCGCCCTCGTCGGGCGGAGAAAGCCAGTTCAGGCAGCGCAGCAGGGTCGATTTGCCGGAGCCGGACGGGCCGAGTACGCAGACCGTTTCGCCGCGCGCGACTGTCAGGTCGACGCCGTCCAGGATGCGATTCGGACCAAACGACTTGACGATACCGCTCGCCTTCAACGCAACGGGCGTCGTGTTGCCGGACAGGTTCATGCTGTTCACCGGGGCAGGGCGACCCGTTGGGCGCGCCCGAGGCGGCGTTCCCAATGACGGGTCGAGAGATGGATGACGGACGTCGCGGCCCAGTAGACCATCGCGACGACGAAATAGACTTCGAGTGGCGCGTAGGTGTCGGACACAACGGCTTTTGCGGCGAACATGAACTCGTGAACCGAGATCACGGACAGCAGCGCGGAATCCTTGACCAGACCGATCAACAGGCCGGTCAGCGTGGGAAGCAACAGCGGCAGCGCTTGCGGCGCGATGATGCGTCGCGCGATTTTCGCCGGCGACATGCCGATGGCGACACCCGCTTCGACGGTGCCCGCAGGCACGGCGGCGACGGCGGCCTGAATCACTTCCGCGACGTACGGGCCGTAATAGATCGCGAGCGTTACAGTGCCCACCAGAGGTGCAGGCAACAGCACGCCGAAATCCGGCAAGACGAAGAACGTCACGTAAAGTAATACGAGCAAGGGCAAACCAAGCGTCAACGCCGTATAGCCGCGAATCAGCGCGACGAGCCACGGCGCGCCGCGGCGCTGACCGATCGTCAGCAACACACCGAGTACGCCCGACATCGCCGCGCCGGCTGTACAGAGCCAGATCGTGCCGCCGAGTCCTTGCACGAGTTCGGGCCCATAACCTGACAGAACGCCGAGGTCGAACGTCATCGTGTGACTCCGGTTGCGAGGCGTGAGGCGCGCGACAGGCGCGGCTTACGCTGAATGCGTCGCGCGGCGTAGATGACGGGAAGCGCGACCGCCAGATAGCCGACGCTGACGAGCAACATCACTTGCGTCGACGTGTAGGTGCGCGCGATCACCATTTGTCCCGCATAAGTGAGTTCGGTGACAGCCACGACCGACGCCAGTGGCGTGGTCTTCAGCAGGATCGTGAATTCGTTGATGAGTGCGGGCAAGCTCGCTTTCAGCATCTGCGGCAACGCAATTCGCAACGCGATGCGCCACGGCGCCATGCCGAGCGCAATCGCCGCTTCATACTGACCAGCCGTGACAACTCGCAGATTGCCGCGCAGGATTTCCGCCGTGTACGCGCCGCTGTTCAGACCGAGCGTCAATGCGGCCGCCAGCATCGGGCGACCGCCCAGACCGATCAGCGGTAACGCGAAGAACAGCATGAACAGTTGCACGAGTGCCGGCGTGCCCCGCATGAAGCTGATGTAGAGGCGCGCGGCCCAGCGCATTGGCGCGATACGTGTCAGTTGCATCGCCAGTGCGAGATGGCCGAACACGACGCTGCCAGTCGCGCCGAGCAGCGTCAGTTCCACGGTCAGCAACCAGCCGTCGATCAACGTCGGCAGGCTATGGATCACTTGCGGGTCGAAGCCCATTGTGGCGCCTTCCCGGAATCAGAGTTCGTCGAGTTCTTCCGCGCTCGAAAGTTCGAGCGCACCGGGTGTGTCATTACCCGCAATCCCGGTGCAACACGCCGACACGATGAACACCATATCCGTCACGACGCGGCACGCGATGAAATCGCCGGCGCGCGTCGTGTTCGGCAGCGGTTCGATACGACCGTCCTGATGCAATGCGACGTGCATGAACAGGTTGATCGGATCGGGCAATTTCGGGGGCTTGATGCCGAGCGTGTCGATCAATGTGCCGACCGATTCGATGCAACCCGTCTGTCCGGCGTAACCTTGTTCAGCGAGATACGCGGTGGTGGATGCCGGCAGCAACAAGTCGTGCTTGCCGCTCGAATCCTTGCCGAGCACCATAATCGCACGACGACGGTTGCTGACGATTCGCATGCCAGCCTGCAACACGTACGAATTGCTGAAGACGCGCGTGTGATGGACCGACATGTAGACGTCGTCGTTGATGCGGCTGAAGCCGAACATCGACGCGACCGCACCGGGTTCTTTCGCTTCGATGCGCAGGATCTGGCCGGCCTTGACTTCGATGGCACGGCTTTCGCCGGCAGGCACGGCGATGGTTTGCGGCGGCAGCGCTGCGCGTGAGGACGGTTCTTTGAGAAGCAGCATGGTTGAGTCCGTTCAGGCGGCGGCGGGCGTCGCGGGCAGGATGGAAATGGCGATGTCGGTGACCTTCAGGCCATTGCCGGGAATGATGTCCTGCGGACACGACGACACCGCGCACACCAGGTCTTCGAGTACATCGAAGGTGATGTGGTCGCCCGGCTTGCTGGTCGGATCGGTGACCTGCATCCGGCAGTCGGCGGTGACCGGGCCGTTCTGAAACAGATTGAACGGCTCAGGCACGTCGAACGGCGACAGGCCGTACAGCGCGAGGCCCGCATGCATGTTGTCGAGACAGTTGCGATGCCCGATCACGTTGAAATCGACCGTGAAACGCGTGTCGTCGCACGCGGGTACGTTGGCATCGTGAACACCGACAGTGTCCTCGACGACCCGCAACAGGGGCCGTCCCAACGACGAATACAGCGCGTCGCCGACATTGAAAAACAGCGTGCGAAGTTGCCGGCGCGTGTGGGTCGGCGACAGTTTCTCGGTATGGTTGGAGGCGGCGACCGCGACGAAATCGGCGGCCTGCTGGCCTTCGACATCCATGATCGTCAATTGTTGGCCGGCCTTCACTTCGAAGGTACGGCCATGTCCCGCCTTGACGGTGAGAGTCTGAACTGGATCTGTCATTTGATTCGGTCTGCTTATGTTTACTGCTGGGGAATGAAGTTGGACGTCGGCGTATCGAAGCTCACGCCGAGATTGGCCTTTTGCAGGCGTGCGAGTTCGCCTGATTTCTTCATTGCGATGATTTCATCGCTGATCGCCTTGTTCAGGCGTATATCGTCCGGGCGAGTCGCCCACGCGATCCATTGCGACGGGCCGAGTTCACCGGTCGATTTGAGCTTGCCGGGGTTTTGTTTGATCACGCCCGCGAGCACAGTCATATCGTCGAACACGAAATCGGCGCGACGCGTCATCAATGCAGCCACCGTCTGATCCACGCTGTCCACGCTGATCAGCGTGATGGGCGCGAGACCCTTGGCTTTCAGTGTTTCGTTGAACTGCTTGAGGATCTGCTCGGGCGCGCTTGCGCTCTTGACCGCCGCGGTCAGGCCCGCGAGCGAGTCGATGGTGGCGTTCGCCGGAATCTTCTTGAAATCGGCACGTACGAGTGCGCCGTTGACGGTCTTGCTGGTCGGGATGACGTATGCGAGACGCTTTGCACGTTCAGCAGTCACGTTCAGCGCCGAACCTTCGATATCGAACGAATGCGCGAGCAGGCCGGGAATGATGCCGCTAAACGCCATGCGCTGGTATTCGATCTTCACGCCGAGGTGTTTCGCGACAGCCGCCAGGATGGCCGGATCGAAGCCGACGATGTTGTTGCTGGCATCGGTGTATTCGTATGGCGCGAAGGTCGGATCGATGCCGACCGTCATCGTGCCGCGACTCTTGATGTCGTCGAGCGTATCGGCGCT
>DASYLW010000401.1:0-13071 GCA_036009385.1 Caballeronia sp. | reverse complement strand
CGCGAGCTGCCCGGCGGAGGCGAACAGGCAGATCAGGAAAAGCAGGAAGCGCGGCGAGTTCGGTGTAAGCGCGGGAGGGACAGAGCGGTCGAGGATAGTGTGGTTCATGAAAGCATCGAAGGAGCGAATTCGGTGATGCGGCTTGAGCTCGTTCGAATTCGAACACGGCGCAGTTCGGCGGCATCGACGCGTATTGTGCCTGTCATCTCACAATTCGACACGCGCCCAATCCGAGTGCATCGATTGACAACTCCGTCCCACGTCCTTTTGTTGGTGCGACTGCCGCCCCGCACAGTCCGCAACAGACCACCCTCTGCTACCTGCCGGCCGATGCAAATCAACGGCCGTTTTGCTGTCACGTCGGGCCTTTCCGTGTGGATGCCGGCTTGCCGGCGTCTCGTCGTCTCGCACCTGATTTCACGGCGTCAGTGATAACTGCCGCGAGCCGCTGCGCGGCCTGCTGCATCTGTTCATTGCTGAATCCACCGAATCCGAGGACCAGTCCGGGCCGGCCGTTCCCCGGCGAGAACATCGGCGACATCGCTCGTACAGCCACTCCGGCTCGCGCGGCCATCGCGACCACCTCGCGGTCGTCCAGACTTTGCTCTAGCCAGAGCACCAGATGCATGCCCTGATCGCCGGGCTGCACCCATGCCACCCCGGGCGGCAGCAGCGAGCCGATTGCAGCAATAAGCTGCGCCCGATGGTTCGCATACACGTTGCGAACCCGCCTGATGTGCCGCTCAAGATGTCCATCTGCCATGAACGCCGCGAGAACGTGCTGATCCGCGTTCGGCGGGTGCCGGTCCATCAGGACACGCGCGCCACAAAATGCATCGGCCAGATCGTGCGGCACGATGACATAACCCAGCCGCAGCGATGGAAACAGGATCTTGCTGAAGGTACCGAGGTAGACCACCCGGTCAGGCTCCGAGCTATGCAGCGACGGGAACGGATAACCCTCGTACCGGAATTCGCTGTCGTAGTCGTCTTCGACCACCCACGCGTCGTTGGTACGTGCCCACGCCAGTAATGCACTGCGTCTCGCCGTGCTCAGCGGCATGCCGAGCGGATATTGATGCGAAGGCGTCACGAACGCCACTTTCGCGTGTGGCGCCTGGCGGATGCCTGCGTCAACATCGATGCCCTCATCATCCACCGGCACCCGGATCATTACGCTGCCGCGGCCGTTATTCTCGAGCGTGGCAGTGATGCCGCGGTACGCGGGATCTTCCACCCACGCCTGATCCTTCGAGCCCAGCAGTACCTGGCTCGCGAGATACAACCCCTGCTGCGTTCCGCTAGTGATGATGACCTGGCCGACGTCGCAGTACACCGACCGCGACTTGCGCGCGTAGGCAACAATCGCTTCACGCAGCGGCAGTGCGCCTTTCGGATCGTCATAACCGGCGGGCGCGCCCGGGCCTTTGGCGCGCACACGGTTGCCAAGCCGTCGCCAGATATCGGCAGGCGCCGTCAGGCCAATCGGGACCGAGATGGCAAATGGCATCGGCGGTAATGGGCTGAATTCGCGCGCCACCTGGGCAAAGCGCGCCGCCGGTTCGGGCAAACTGACCCGCGATGCTTGCCCCCGGGCTGTTTGCGGTTTGCGAACCCGCGCGCTCGTTCCCGTTCCCGCGCCCGATAATGCCTCAGCGACGCGTGTGGCCGAACCCCGTTGCGACTCGAGGAAACCCTCGGCAATCAGTTGCTCGTAGGCTTCGACCACCGTTCCGCGCGCGACCTGCAAGGAAGCTGCGAGCAACCGCTGGGACGGCAATGCGTCACCGGGCCTGATTTCTCTCCTGTGTATTGCCTCGCGCAGCAACTGCGCCAACTGGCCGGACAGGTTTCCCGCACCTCGCTCCAGCGCACCGAGCGCGGGAACGTCTGATACAAGGGGAGTTCGCGCCATGATTCTGGTTCAATGAAAATGATTCAAATTGGCTCTACAGAATAAACCAGTTTCGGCACACACTTCATACATGACGACCGCCCTTCACACAGTTGAGGGACAAAGACATATTGGAGCCAAGCATGTATCTACCCGCGCATTTCGACGAGTCTCGCAAAGATTTGATGCACGCACTCATCGCAGAAAATCCCTTCGGCAGCCTGATTTCTCATGGCAAGAGCGGTCTGGACGCCAATCACATTCCATTTGAGCTGGCAGCGAGCGAAGGCGACCTGGGTGTACTGCATGCGCATGTCGCGCGGAGCAATCCGTTGTGGCAGGACGTCGTCGATGGCGACGAGGTTCTCGTCATCTTCCGCGCTGGCGACGCGTACATCTCGCCCACGTGGTATCCGAGCAAGCATGAAGCGCATAAGCAGGTGCCAACCTGGAATTACGTCGTCGTTCACGCTCACGGGCGCATCGCCATTCGCGACGATGAAAAATATGTGCGGAGCGTGGTCGCCCGTTTGACCCGCACGCATGAGGCAACCGAGCCGAAGCCGTGGAAAATGGGAGACGCGCCGAAGGATTACATCGACACCATGCTCAAATCGATCGTCGGTTTGCAAATCGATATCACCCGGCTCGCGGGCAAGAGCAAGCTCGGCCAGAACAAGGATACGCGGGACATCCGAGGCGCGGGGAAAGCGCTCAAGGCACGCGGCAATGACCGGATTGGCGATGCGATGCTTGAACGCGCTGCAGAGAAGGAATGACAGATAGCGGCGTTTGACGACGATTGACCGGAGTTCATTTTCATGCCGAAAGCCGAAGCCGTTCAGAACGATCAGCTTTTGACGGCTGGCTGAGCCGGTGTCGCCAATCAAGGTACCGCTGACGAGCTGTTTCGCAGCGTTAAGGGTGCCTGTTTCTGCTCTGTCACGGATATAACGCTTCGCTAGATGCGCGGCAAACTCCTTATTCGAACGGTGCTGGTCACCCGATGGCTGTCGACCCGAAGCAGCGCGCAAGCGACGTTTGCTTTCCGGGTTCAGATGCTAATGGGCGACCACTTTGGTAAATGCGGCATTGCCTTTGCCCGCTTGCACCTTTCCGTCACCATCGCCGAATATCTGGTTCATCTCGGCCGGATGTTTTTCAACATATTTTGCGAAAAACAGCGAGCTGCCGGCAAGGCTTAGATGGTGATAGTCGTTGTAGCGGTAGATAGGCAGACCGTCAAACTCGAGTTTGCATACCCCGTCCCTGCACGGAACATCGAACGTATGCATGATGGCGACCTGCGGATATCGGTCCTTTAATCTGCCCAGCATGGCTTTGATCGGCGCGTGCTGATCTTGGGCAATGCGGGCATCGAATTGGCATGCACGCTTTTGGACCGGGAAGAACAAGTCGTTGTAAAACGCGCAGTTGATTAACTCATTTGGGATCGTTGGCACGTCGTTTACTATCACCACGCGCTTTCCCGCTGCGATGAACTTCCCTATTGTGTTTCCCAACTCCCTTTCCAACTGACCCGGCATGAATCCGTGTCCACTTGGTTGCACATTTTCCCCAGTGGCATAGTTTTGATAGTTTTGCCACGCGGATGCCATGAACACGGTTTTGATCTTATCGTTGGACATCACATACTTCATCACCTCGCGGTTGTGAGCGACGCATTGTTGATGAATGTCCTCGTAGGGCGGATAGCCAGCGTGCAACGGCTCATTCTCGATCGGCGGGCAAAGCGTCAACGCCAGGTCGTGGACCGCAATGTGCCTCGCCTTTCCCAATTGGTCGAAAAAATAAATCAAATGATACGCATGGGAGTCTCCCCAAAGGACTGCCTTGTCGGAGGCCTCAGTATCGCCGAGCGTGCAGACGGCTGCGGCGCTCACCTCCACCTTTGACCAACAATCCCTGGCTCGCGGCATGTCAAAAAGCGCAGTGCCTGACCAGTGGACATCAGCTTGAATCCTTGCGGGATAAGCGAACAAGAAACCGTCTGTCAGCTTGCCGATGCCCGCGACAATGCCAGCCACAAGCAACGGAACGGCGATGAAGGCCACCAGCGTCTTATTAGCGCCCATTGACACGCGTTGCGCTCGACGCTCGATCATCCAATAGGTGGCAGCCGCGAGTCCCAACGAAGCGATCATTGCTGCCGCAAGTTCCCCCACGCTGTGCGCACCAAATCGCCTGAAGGCGAAAAATATTGGCCAGTGCCACAGGTAGATTGGATACGAGATCTTGCCAAGGAAAACGGCAACGCGATTCGACAGGACGGCATGCGCGTACCGGGCGCGCCGGCCACTGTAGATAACTATCAGCGCTCCCGCGCAAGGGAGAAGTGCACCAAGACCCGGAAACTGCGACGCGGCGCTAACCCCCAATATGCCGGCCAGTATCAGCGCTATACCCGTAACAAACACCGCGTCGAAGATGACCGCTTTCCCCGCTGCACGCCTTTTCTCGAAGATGGCGAGAAGAGATCCGGTCAGAAACTCAAAACCGCGATACTGCGCAAAGTAATACGCGCCGGTGGATCCACGATGCGCCTCCAGCACCGCGAATGCGAAGGAAGCGATCGCCAGCGCGGCAAGAACGGGAGTCGTCCATTTTCTCGCCTTACGATAAAGCCCGACCAGGAGTAGCGGCAGCACGATATAGAACTGCTCTTCAACCGACAGCGACCATGTGTGCAGAAGCGGTTGATCGGTTGCCTCAGGAGCAAAGTATCCCGTTTGCTTGGCCAGGAAAATATTGGACGTCATGGTCGCGACGGCAAGAATATTTTTTCCCAGCCGAAACGTGTCTTCAGGTACGCAAAACAGCAGGCTGAATACGAAGGTCGCCACAAGCATTGCATAAAGCGCTGGAATCAAACGCTTCCCACGACGGGCATAAAACGCTTTGAATGAGAAGGCGTTCCGATTCAGATCATCAACTATCGAATTCGTAACGACAAAACCCGATATCGTGAAGAAGACATCCACTCCAATGAACCCGCCGCGAAACGCCGCAAAACCTGCGTGGCACAACATGACGGCAATGACAGCTAACGCGCGAAGTCCATCTATATCCGCGCGATAACTTTGAGCATGATGGGTAAGGCGAGGAGAAGCTGTGTCACTCATAGGTGCAAGGGCGGATTGTTGAGTTGTATTTTGGCGATGTGGTCTTGAATGGGGCAGCCTGGCCGTCGGTTGCAACCATATCCAGCGTGGGCTCTACCCGAGAACCCGGCGACCGGTCTGCTCGATGCCGGACCAAATGATACCCGCTCCCGAAGCCGGTGCGTCGCTATCGGCACAGGTGATCGAAACCGGCATTTGTACGTGCAAGACGATTCCGGCGGTCTCGAAAGAGAGATTGGCCCGCCCGCATAGACGCTCCGACATGGGAGAGCATGTCGTATCTTGCCCGAGCACGCTGGTGGTCACGCGTGACGCGTAACGCGAATTCCAATCAGAACCACAACAACCAGCCAACTCACTTGAACCGATAATTCACCGCGGCGAGAAAATTCAATTCAGTTCTTTGCTCGGTGATAGGGCTATGTCCCGCGTTGTGCTCCAGCCGTCCGGCCGTGAGCGACACCGAGCCCACCCATTTCTTCGAAAAATCGTAGCTGACGTAGGTGTTGAGATGAACGTCCCGGATGCCCGAACTCGTGTCATAGACCGGCAAACCAGAAGCGGCGCTTTGACTGGCGGAAACGCCAAACAGCGTACGGTTATAAACGGCATTGGCCCACGTCACGCCGGGCCCAACCGACACCAGCAGCTTCGACGTCAGCGGTATATTCGCTACCAGATCGCCGCTGACGAGCAGCCCCTGCCCCGTCCCCGCGATGTCCTGATAAGCCGCGACCGAGCCCGTCAACAGCGACAGCGAATAATCCGCAAACACCTTCAGCTTGGGCCCGTAGTGCACATTACCGAGGCCGCGAAGACGCGGGTCGTCGGATTCGTTACGCGATTGAAAATCGAAGCTGATTGCCGTGCCGAAGTGATACGCCGGCCCCTTCAGGAGGTTGATGCCGAGTACGTCGAGACCTTGGGAGAAGATCCGGTCATCGTAGGAAATATCGAGCGATGGCAGCGGCAGCACCTGGAACGCACGGGAACCGGGGTATTTCGGCGACACCATCAACGCAGGGCCGACCGAGACTTTCCATAGGCCAGCGGCGCTCGTCTCGGCGGGGGCGGGAGCGCCGGAATCAGGGGTAGCGCTCTGCTCCTCGGCGAATGCGTTATTCAGCCAAACGCAAGTGAACGAGACTACGGTGCAACGGCAAAAATCGGCAAACTTCACTGCGGGTTCCCTGGCGTGTCGAGTCCTTCGGGCTCGTGTGGACTGAATGTCTTCAGCGGTTTCGCGTGGCCGCCTGCAATGCTCGCCGCTTCGTTCAGGCGCAAGAATACGCCGATATCCGGGCGCGTATCTTCCGCGAGCCGCTAATCACAATGCGCAACCTCGCGCCGCTCGGCATTGTGCATGGGAAAGGCCGCGAACGCACAACTCATGCGGGTGTGCAGCGCCGTGCTGCGACCGGGTCGCGATCCGTATGCGTTGCACTCACCTGGTAACTCAGCGCGCCGCTCGTCCTCGATAAACGGGACTCGATCCTGTCACGCCGCACTGAACCGAGGCTGCTGATGTACAGGGTGAACCCCGGTCATTGAAGGAGCGAAGCATGTTGACGAGCGTCGAGCAACTGGAAGATATCTACGGCAAGCCGAACGAGCGCTCGGTGCGCAAGGAGATTTCGTTCATCAGCGAAGACTATTCTCGCCTTTCGTAACTACGCCCACGCATGGGTGAGTCACCGCATACGTGTCGACGCCGACAAGCGGAGGCGATTGCCACGGGCTCATGGACGAACAGGTGAACGCGCAGGTGCAGCACTCCACGCTCGTGCCTGAATTGCTGGCGCGCACGAACTACATTTCGACGCTGCCCGCCCGCTTGGCCGACCGATATCGGGAACGCCCCGATATCTTCGAACTACCGTTCGAGACGCGCGGTTTTACGCTGTCGCGACATGGCCGCCTCGCAGTCAGGCCGATCCGGCGCACGTGTGGTTGCGTGACACGCTGGCTGGGCTCGAGGCAAGTTAAGGGGCAGCGTTGAGGACGTTGGCCCGCCGGGCAGATCAGTGAAATGACTTATTATGTTGCCCCACAACCGCGACATCCGACATGGCGAGCGATGGCAGAACTGAGTGAAATTTCACGGTTTGACGCCGAGACGAATTTCAGACTTGACCGCCTGTGGTCCGAGTTCGAAGACCCGTCGGTGGAACAGGAGTTTCAACGTCATCACCGGATCGCGAACCATGCCGCGCTCGTGCGCGCGCTGATGTTTTGCAGCGTGTTCTACGTTGCTTTCGCGGTCACGGACATCAGTGCCCTCGGTTACACCCGCGCGACCCTTGTGCTGTTCCTCGCCCGCTGCTGCGTCGCGTTGACGTGCGTGGTGAGCTTACGAATTGCAAGCTTGCGGCAGGTCTCGGTCAACTCCCTGCGCATGGCCGCGAGCGCCGTCGAAGTGGTCGGCTTCACGGCCTTCATGGCGATCACGTGGCTGCGTCCGACCGGCATGACCGTGCACTGCATGTCCATGGGCATCATGCTGATCGTGGTTTATAACTTCATCCCGAACAAGCTGATCTGGGCTTTACTCATAGCGCTTGCCGCAACCGCCGGATTTGTCGCCATTTCTGCCGCGTCGAAGGCGCTGGACCCGTCGGCGTTGCTGACATCGTCCATGCTCCTTGTTTTCACCAACGCCCTCGGTTATGTGATGGCTCGCCGCCACAATCGCCTGATCCGCGACCAGTTCTGCCAACACGCGATGTTGCGCAACCTCTCGGTGCGCGACTATCTCACCGGCTGCTTCAACCGGCGGTATCTGACCGATGTGCTGTTCGCCGCCGAGCTCCAGCGCACCCGCCGGTACAAGCTCAAACTCGCGGTCATCCTGTGCGACATCGACCACTTCAAGCAGATCAACGATACCTACGGACACCCCGCGGGCGACGCAGTCTTGCGCACCTTCGCGGCCATGTTGCTTGCCCACACGCGGCATCAGGTCGACAGCGTGATCCGCTACGGCGGCGAGGAATTCCTGTTGCTGCTTCCACAAACCGATCTCGCCGGGGCGGCGATGCTCGCCGAGCGGATACGCCAGTCGCTGGAGATGACGACCACGCGCGCGTGGGACGGCCGCGAAGTGCGTTCCACCGCGAGTTTCGGTGTAGTGGCGGTAAATTGCGCGGGCGAATCAGATTCAGCTCTCGTGACCGAGGAAAGCCTGGTAGGTGCCGCCGACGCGCAGTTGTATCGCGCGAAGAACGCCGGGCGCAATCGGGTATGCGCCAGCGCTGGGCCGGACGTATGGGGTTCGTCGGGCCGCGATGCGGGGCAAGAGGGCGTGGTAGCTTTCGTGCAGCGCTAGTCTCAGAGGCCGCTTATGGGCTCGCGGATACCAGCAACATCATGTGACGCTCCCCCTCCTCCGCCAGTTCGGGCCGTGCGGCAGACCTACTCATCTGCCGGCCCCATTCCTGCACATGGGCGATCGTAAAGCCCGCGCGAAACAGAGCGTACAGATTGGTACGACCCCCGCATTAAAAAAGCGGAACGCCGGCATCACGACGCGAAGGTGGTTTATATGACGACGCCGGCTCGCGAAAGCATCATGGATTTGAAGCCGGCCATGCTGCGCGAACTAAGCCGCAGGGCCGGTTGTCAGCTTTCACGCCGCTGACGGATAAACGAGATCGCCTTCGATCAGCTGCAAGTGCGCAGATAGATAGGTTTCCTCACAATTTGCTTCCTTCCCGCCGCGATCCACCACGATAAAGTCCGCCGCCGCATCGAGCACGATCAACGGATGATGCCAGACGCCCCGCGCATAGTTCACGCCTTGCCAGCCTCGCGAGAAAAATGCGCACAGTTTCGAGGCATCGAATTCACCCGCCGGCGCGACGACCACCAGATACGACACCGCGCCGAGCGGCAGGAATGCCTGGCTGCCGAGCGGATGACGCTCCATCATCGAGATCTCGACTGGCTGAACGCGCGGCTGGCCCCGGAATACATTGATGAGCGGCCAGCCGCCAACGTCCGCGCCAACGTCCACGCACGCCAGATCGTGGAAACGCTCTGTCGTGCCGCCGTTGATCGGAAAATGCTGCGCGCCGTCGAGTTCGATGACATCGCCGAACGGTTGAAACGCCGCGCGCGTGAGGGGTTCAAGCGTAAGCGTGTTCATGTTCTTCTTACTCGATCGCACCGAACAGGCGCAAGCGCGACACGCCGCCGTCCGGGAACATGTTGAAGCGAACGTGCGTGACGGGTCCGAGCGCGGCCACTTCGCTTTCGAATCGATGGATATTGTCAGCAGACAACTTCTGTTGCGGCAGCAACACCGGCCAGAACATGGCTTGCGTGACAAGCGACTCGTCCGTGCCGCCCGCGACATGCGCCGCCTGCAGCGAACAGCCATCGGGAAAATTGCCCTTGAAATGGGCCGTATCGACTTCAATAGCGTGGATCACGCCGGGGTGCGCCAGCGCCACGATCGCCCAGTCGTTGCCGGGCTCACGGCGGCGCCGCGTCTCCCAGCCGTCGCCCATGTCCACGCCACGCCCAGGCATCAGCACTTGCGACGCGGGTCCGAAATGCTGGTTGTTCGCCGCCACCAGGTAAGCGCCGTTTTCGATCGCCGCCAGATCGACTCGCGAGCCGCGTTCAACGCGCGTCCAGTCCACCTTCGGCTGACCATACACACGCAGGCGTGCAATGCCGCCGTCCGGGTAGATGTTCACGCGCAGGTGCGTGTAGGCGCGGGCATCGGCGACCGGAAGATAGTGGTGTTGGTTGCCCTGCAGCGTGGTCGCCGGCACGATCTCGCGCCAGTCGGCATCGTCTTGCGGCGTGGCGCTGTCGCTCGTGCAGGCATCGATTGATGCTGCCGGCGGGAAGTTGCCGGTGAAGTGGCTCGTGTCCAGGTCGATGCCGTGAATGGTGCCCGGCCGCGCCAGCTTGACGATGCAGAAATCGTAGCCGGTAGTGCGCTTGCGGCGCGTTTCCCAGCCGTCCATCCACTTGCCGTTATCGTCATATTTGCCCGGGATGAAAACCGCCGGCTGCGGGTCGAGCATGCGTTCCTTGGGCGCGAAAAATTCATCGCTGGCGAAGAGCGCCGTGGCGCCGAGACGCGGATCGGCGAGATTCATGAAGCGGCGGGTAAACGCTGGAGCGTTAGGGTCGAGAACAGGACTAGCCATGAAGTAGGTTCCTTTAAAACGATTCAGGGAATGGCCATGAACACGGCGCGCTCAGACCGCGTGCGCAGGTTCGTGGCCATGACCATGGTTTGCGCCGACGTGATCGGCCGGGACGAAAAGCAGTTCGGCATCCCGGTTCAGCACGCGCGTGGCGCGGACCCGGTCAATATCTTTCTCCCACACGGCCACGACCACCGTCGCGACGCAGTTGCCGATCAGGTTCGTGACGGCGCGCGCAATGCCGACGAACCAGTCCACCGGCAGGATCAGCACGAGGCCGAGCACGGGAATGGCGGGAATCGCGGAGAGCGTGGCGGCCAGGATCACGATCGCCGAGCCGGGAATGCCATGCGCGCCCTTCGATGTCACCAGCGACACCAGCACGACCACGATCAGGTCGTGAACCGAGAGCGGCGTATTGGTGGCCTGCGCGATGAAAATGACGGCAAGCGTGAGGTAAATCGAGAAGCCGTCGAGGTTGAACGAATAACCGGTCGGGATCACGAGGCCGACCGTGGAATCCTTCACGCCCATCCATTCGAGCTTGCGCATGATTTGCGGCAGCACGGCGTCCGACGAAGCGGTGCCAAGCACGATCAGCAGTTCCTCACGCAGGTATCGAACGAGCTTGAAGATACTGAAGCCGGTGAGCCGCATCACGACGCCGAGCACGACGAACACGAACAGGAAGCAGCTCGCGTAGAACACGACGACCAGCATGCCGAGTTGCTTCAGCGACTCCACGCCATAGGTCCCGGTCGTGAACGCAATCGCACCGAGCACACCGAGCGGCGCGAGTTTGATGATGAAGCCCATGATGCGAAAGAACACGTGCGACAGTTCATCGATAAGACTCGTCACGCGCTGCGCCTTCTCGCCAAGGAGTGAAAGCGCCGCGCCGAACAGCACGGAGAATACGAGCACCTGCAGGATGTCGCCCTTCGCGAAGGCGTCGGTGGCGGTATCCGGGATGATCTTGAGCAGGAAGCCGGCCGTATCTTTCAGGCTTTTCGCGTGTTCCGTGTAGGTGGCAAGCGAACCGGCATCGAGCGTATGCAGGTCAATATTCATGCCTGCGCCCGGCCGGGTGGCATACGCGAGCACGGCGCCGATCACGAGCGCGAGCGTGGTCATCACCTCGAAATAGACCACCGCCTTCAATCCGACGCGCCCGACCTTCTTCAGGTTGCCCGCGCTTGCCATGCCCGAGACGACCACGCAGAACACGATCGGCCCGATCACCATCTTGATGAGCTTGAGGAAACCGTCGCCGAGCGGCCTCAGCGTTTGCGCGAAGTGGGAAAATAGCGCGCCGATCACAATGCCCGCGACCAGCGCAATCATGACCCGCCCAAACAGGGAATTAAGAAATCTCAACACGGTGGTGTCTCCTCAATGTCGCACGGCACGGGATTGATGCTTATGCTAACTGTTCTGACTGGTCGGACCAGTTTCTGATAAGGAATATTAGAAAGCCGATATAGTGGAGTCAAGATCCATCTGATACCGGTTTACCCGGCTTTTCGCGCGCTATTCGCCTGGGGATTGCATGATGAAGCAGACGTTTGGCGGCGGTGCGCCTACAATGCGGTCAGACCGCGCTACTCCTAACCATCCTATGAAAAATCTTCCGCATACCGTGACCGATGCAGCCATCGCGACTATTCGTGAGCGGATCGAGACGAGCGTTTATCCGGTGGGGAGTTTGCTGCCGGCGCAGCGGCAATTATCGGAAGAACTGGCAATCAGCCGCGCCTCGCTGCGTGAAGCGCTCTCCACACTCGAAGCGCTCGGGATGCTGAATATTCGTCCCGGCAAGGGCGTCTATGTGAATAGCGCGGAGGCGGCCGGCGCGCACGCGTGGCGTTTCGCCGATCAGGCGTCGCTGCCCGATACCTACCAGATGCGTTTCGCGCTCGAGGGTTTCGTCGCGCGGCTGGCGGCACCGGCGATTGGGGACGCGGACATCGTCTGGCTCCAGGACAACCTCGACTCGCTGCAAAGCGCGCTGACCTGCGCCGAACTCGACGAAGCCGCGCAACTCGACTTCGCGTTCCATATGCGGATCGTGAGCCTCGCGGGCAATACGGCGATTGAATCGATCCTGCGCGGCAGCGCCGACATCATGAAAGAAAGCCAGCGTTTGCCGTTTTATCGGCGGGAACTGGTGCTGTCGACGTATCACGAGCATCTGGCGATTGTCGAAGCGTTGAAGGCCCGCGACAGCGAACACGCCGGGCGCGCAATTGAAGCGCATATCGTGAATGCGGCTCAACGGGCCGGCGTGCATTTTCCGATTCCGGTTTAGGCTGGCGCGGCGTCTTCTCGCCGTGAAATGATGCAGCGAAACCATCGCGCGAGTTATTCACCGTTTAAGTTGAGAACCCTGTGGATAACGTGTCGGGCCGCGATCTAAGCGCTTGTTGTGAATCAGATTTGAGGGGTTGCTTCGGTTTGGTCAGCGGTTGGCGGCTTCGCAAACGCCGCTGAATCGAAACCGCGGCAACGAAAATCATCAGCCCCGCGATGCCAGCGCGACCGGCCTGCATCGAGCACGCTGGGACACGTGCCGCGCGGGCATCGCCTTCTACAATGGTGTTCATGCCGCCGCCAATTTCCAGTCCAACATCTGATCGCCACGCCGAGTTGATTGCTCGCGCGCTGGCTCACGCAGAGAGGCATCTCGACGAATCCCTCACGGCCGACACGCTCGCTGATTGCGCCGCCATGTCGCGACACCACTTTCATCGCGTGTTCCGCGCTTATACGGGCTGCAGCGTGGCGAACTACGTGACGTTGCTGCGGATTCGACGGGCCTGCGCGCTACTGGTCAGCGGCCACGAACCGGTAGCGGACATTGCGTTGGCGGTGG
>DASYLW010000400.1:0-12398 GCA_036009385.1 Caballeronia sp. | reverse complement strand
ACGTCATCGACCGAAATGCCGCTGGTTTCTTTCAACGGCCGCAGATCGAGAATGCACTCGTGCGCGACCAGACCGCCCGCGCCGCTGTACAGCACGGGGTAATGCGGCGTGAGCCGCTTCGCCACATAGTTCGCCGCGAGGATCGCGCTTTCGGTAGCGGCCGTGAGGCCTTGCGCGCCCATCATCGCGATGTACATCCACGAGATCGGCAGAATGGCGGCCGAGCCATAAGGCGCCGACGATACCGCCCCAATCCCCGCCGCATCGCGCTGATAGCCAGTCGAATGCTGGTTCGGCAGGAACTTGGCCAAATGCGCGCCAACCGCGACCGGACCCACGCCCGGTCCGCCGCCGCCGTGCGGAATGCAGAAGGTCTTGTGCAGGTTCAGGTGCGAGACATCGCCGCCGAACTGGCCCGGCGCGGTGAGACCGACCATCGCGTTCATGTTCGCGCCATCGACGTAGACCTGGCCGCCGTGCGCATGCACGATCTCGCAGATCTCGCGGACATTCGCTTCAAATACGCCGTGCGTGGACGGGTACGTGATCATGATCGCCGCCAGATTCGCAGCGTGCTTGTCGGCCTTCGCCTTCAAGTCGGCGATATCGACGTTGCCTTGTTCATCGCACGCAACGACCACAACCTGCATGCCGGCCATTTGCGCCGATGCCGGGTTCGTGCCGTGCGCCGACGACGGAATCAGGCAAATGTTCCGATGCCCTTCGCCACGCGACTCGTGATACGCATGGATGATGAGCAAGCCGGCGTATTCGCCCTGCGAGCCGGCGTTCGGTTGCAGCGACACAGCCGCGTAACCGGTACACGCAACCAGCATCTGCTCGAGCTGATCGATCATCGTGCGATAACCCACCGTTTGCTCAGCCGGCGCGAACGGATGAATCTGCGCGAATTCGGGCCACGTCACGGGCAGCATTTCCGACGTTGCGTTGAGCTTCATCGTGCATGAACCGAGCGGGATCATTGTGCGGTCGAGCGCGAGATCCTTATCCGCCAGACTGCGCAGGTAGCGCAGCATTTCATGCTCGGAGTGATGACGGTTGAACACCGGATGCGTGAGGTATTCGCTCGTGCGTTCGAGTGCTTTCGGCAAGGAAACTTTTGCGTCGGCATCAAGTGCGTCGATATCGAACGTTTCCGTTTTGCCCACCACTTCCGCGAACAACGCGAAGAGCTTGAGCAAGTCGTCGCGCGTGGTGGTTTCATCGACGGAAACGCCTACGTGCGTTGCATCAATGTGGCGCAGGTTCACATGCACGGCGGACGCAGCCTGATGCAACGCCGTGGTATTCGTGCCGCTGACGATGGTGACGGTATCGAAGAAGGTTTCATTCGCGAGCGTGTAGCCGAGCTTTTGCACGCCGGCGGCGAAGATCGACGCCACGCGATTCACGCGCAACGCGATGGTCTTCAGACCCTGCGGCCCGTGATACACGGCGTACATGCTGGCCATGATGGCGAGCAGCGCCTGCGCCGTACATACATTCGATGTCGCCTTTTCGCGGCGGATATGTTGTTCACGCGTTTGCAGCGCGAGACGCAGCGCGTGCTTGCCTTGAGCATCGACAGTGACGCCGACCAGCCGGCCGGGCATCTGACGCTTGAAGTCATCGCGCACGGCCATGTAGGCCGCATGCGGACCGCCGAAACCGACCGGCACGCCAAAGCGTTGCGTATTACCGATAGCCACGTCCGCGCCCCATTCGCCCGGCGGCGTGAGCAGCGTGAGAGCAAGCAGATCGGCGGCGGCGATCACGAAACCACCGGCCGCATGAACAGCTTGAGTCAACGCGCGATAGTCGCGCACATCGCCATTCGCGCCCGGGTATTGCAGCAGCACACCGAATGCGTTGGCCGTGGCGGCGTCGGCGGCAGGACCAACTTTCACTTCAATACCCGCCGGCTTCGCGCGCGTCCGTACGACTTCGATAGTCTGCGGCAACACGTCGTCGGCGATATAAAACAGGTTCGATTTCGGCTTGCCCGCGCGTTGCAGCAGCGTCATGGCTTCGGCTGCGGCGGTGGCTTCGTCGAGCAATGATGCGTTCGAAATCGCGAGACCCGTCAGGTCGATCACCATTTGCTGGAAGTTCAGCAACGCTTCCAGGCGGCCTTGCGAAATCTCCGGCTGATACGGCGTGTAAGCTGTGTACCACGCCGGATTTTCAAGCACGTTACGCAGGATCACGGCGGGCGTATGCGTGCCGTAATAACCCTGCCCGATGTAGTTCCTGAACACCAGGTTCTGATCCGCGAGTTTCCTCAGCGACGCCAGCGCTTCCGCTTCGCTTTTCGGCTGCGTGAACGCGCCAAGCGGCAGCGTTTCGTGGCGTCGGATGGCCTCGGGAATCACCGCGTCGATGAACGCCGCGCGCGACGCGAAACCGAGCGCTTCGAGCATGGCGTGCTGGTCGGCCGCATCCGGGCCAATGTGCCGCTGGGCGAACGCATCGTGGCATTCGAGCGCGGCGAGAGACAAGGATGAGCGGTTCATCAGACGGTCCGGGTGTTCGAGCTTCATGAGAATTCCTGCAGGTGCGGCGTGGTTTGCTATTACGGCTTTTAAGCGTCAAGCACGCCGCACGGTCGTTGAAAAGTTTTACTCGCCGATCGAGGTGCCGTATGCACCGGCATCGATCAGCCGGTCCGTCCTGGCATCGGCGGCGGGCTTGATCTTGAAGAGCCAGCTTTCGTACGGCGTACCGTTGATCTGGTCCGGCGTGCCGGTCAGCGCATCGTTCGCGCCGACAATTTCGCCGGACACGGGGGCGTAGATATCGGATGCTGCTTTCACCGATTCGATCACCGCGATGGCGTCGCCGGCGGCCACTGTCTTACCCACCGGCGGCAATTCGATGAACACGATATCGCCCAGTGCTTCCTGCGCGTGATCCGTGATACCGATGGTCAGCGTGCCGTCGGATTCGGTGCGCACCCATTCGTGCGATTCGGTGTATTTGAGGTCGGCCGGGATGCCCATGCGAATGCTCCAGTTGTCTTTGGGGTTGAAAGTGCGCCGCTTTTTCAGCAGGCTCTTGCGGGCTGTTTAAAGCGCCGCCAAAACCTTGCCGTTGCGCACGAAAGGCAGTTTTACCACGCTTGCCGGCAGTTGTTTGTCGCGGATCACGACGTGCACTTTGTCGCCCGGTTTCACGCTCGCCGGCACCCGGGCGAACGCGATGGATTCCTGCATCGACGGCGAGAAAGTGCCGCTCGTAATCTCGCCTTCGCCGTCGGCGGTGACGACTTTTTGGTGAGCACGAAGCACGCCACCAGCGCGGCCGTTTTCCTTCTGCAGAATCAAGCCGACAAAGCGCGCCTTCGAGCCATGCTTTTCCAGCGCGGCACGGCCGACGAATGCGCGATTCGCATCGTTCAAGTCGACCGTCCACGCGAGACCGGCGTCGAGCGGAGAAACCGTGTCGTCCATGTCCTGGCCGTACAGGTTCATACCCGCTTCCAGGCGTAGCGTGTCGCGTGCGCCGAGCCCGGCGGGTTTCACGCCTTGCGCGATCAATGCGTTCCAGAACGCTTCAACGTGCGTAGAAGGAACGATGATTTCAAAACCGTCCTCGCCCGTGTAGCCGGTGCGCGCAAGCATGACGTCGCCGAATGAGCCGGCCGGGAATTGCACGGCGTTGAAGGGTTTGAGTTCCGCGGTGGCGTCGCGTGTTTCCGGCAGTACTTGCCAGACTTTTTCGCGGGCGTTCGGACCTTGCACGGCGACGATAGAAAAGTCGCGGCGCGGCGTGATGGTCAGTCCAAAACCGCCTTCCGCGTTCAGATGGCCGAACCACGCGATGTCTTTCTCCGCCGTGCCTGCGTTCACTACAACGCGGTAATTGTCATCGGCGAAGTAATAGACGATCAGGTCATCGATCACGCCGCCTTCCGGGTTCAGCAGGCACGAATACAGCGCCTTGCCGGGAACGGTGAGTTTGTCGATGTTGTTGGCGATCGCGTGCTGGAAGAACTCGCGCGCTTTGTCCCCGGTGAAATCGACGACGCGCATGTGCGACACGTCGAACATGCCGGCGTCGGTGCGCACCGCGTGGTGTTCGTCGATCTGCGAACCGTAATTGACGGGCATGTCCCAGCCGCCGAAATCGACCATGCGCGCGTTGAGCGCAAGGTGGGTGGCGTGCAAGGGCGTGTGTTGAAGATCAGACATGGAGCGGGCCTCGGGCGTGCGCGAAAACAAAAAAGGCCATGCGTCGAACCCGCTCGGGATTCGAGCTTTTGGGTTGCATGGATAAAACCAATGCAACGTACAAAGCCCAAACCGCGTAGCGATCCGGTACATGACCCCTCTGTCCTCGGTACCTGAGAGATTGCACGCTGTGCGCCTACCATCCGACGTCCAACGCGCGCCCCTTCGGTGGGCATCTGGCTAGTGCTTCCTGATCAGCCGATGCCGCTCTCCAGAGTTCGACTTTCCGTTTTTGGCGCCCGGTTAAAAGGCGCGATTCAATAGACGGAACTTCGACGCGGCCGGTCCTTTTGCCTGAGAGTTTGTGGGTGTGCCCCTTCGGCGGCGCTTGCTTCGTTTCAAGTCGTTCTCGATGCGAACAACCGAAGCCAGCGCTCTCTCCCGACGCGTGCGGCGAATTTACGCGACCGAATTCAGCTTGTCAAACGGCGGCGACCGTTAATCCTTGCCGAGCCCCGGATCCACGCGCTTGCCGATATCGCGTAAGCGCGCGAGTTGATCGACCATCGACGGCGCTTCGTCGAGGCTGCTGACAAAGGTCCAGAGATACGTCATCACGGCATAGACATGCCCGGCCTTGACCGCCGGCGCCATCGCCAACTGACTGATGGCGACGACAAACAGCACCGCCGCCACGCAGCCGACAAAGAGAAACGCCGCAGCTTCACGGTTGGACAGGTGAATGCGGAGCCTGGACAGCACGCGATAGTGCCGTTTCAGGGTGAGCGTTCCCACTTTCGCGACCAAACCGATTTCCTTTTCCAGCCGGTCATTCAAGCGTTGATGCAAGCCCTGGTTGCGCCGTGCGAAGCGCGGCAGCAGCGCCAGGCACAACAGCAACCCGCCCAGACTGGCAACGCCAATCCAGGGTTCGATCGCCAGCAGCATGACCACGGCGCCGATGATCGATACCAACGCGGTGACCATCGTCGGCACGTGTTTTTCGAAGAAGTCGACAAACTCCCGGGCCAATACCACGCGCGCCGCAGCCGTCGACGTACTTTGGTTCTGCAACCGCTGATTGAGGATCACCGGCACCGCCAGATCGGCGTAAATCCGCGTGAAGGTGCGCGTGTCCACGGTCCGGCGCGCGGCGCCGACTGCCCAGAACGCTAAGACGATGACCGCGTAGAACAACGCACTGCGGGCGTCGCCGCGAATGATCGAGTCGACGGCAAAGCCGGCGAAGAGCGGGTACGCGAGCAGCAGCGCGTTCTCCAGCGCGACGAGCGACAGTGTGAAGAACAACTTGCCCGGATAAGCCCGGGCTATGGCTTTGAGTGTGGACGTGGCGGACTGCTGACCGAGCTTTCCGCTTTCAGCTATCCGGATTTCTGGTGTGACGAATGACATGACCGATCCTTCGGTGAAATCGCCGCTATAATTTGAGCGACTGCTCAAATTATAATTGAGCAGTCGCTCAAAGCGCAAGCTCAGCCAGTCCGTTCACGCTTGAAAAAGGAATCGAACATGTCGCGGTCGTCCCCCGAACGCAAAGATCAGATTATTGCGGCCGCCCTTGAGTTGTTCCGCCGCAAAGGTTTCGCCGATGTTTCCACGCGCGATCTCGCCGAGCACGCGGGGTTGTCGCGCAGTCACATTTATCACTACTTCGGCGACTGGAAAGAGCTGCGCCGCGAGGCGTTCGTGCACTTTGCCGATGAGCAACTCGAGGAAGCCGGCGCGCGTTTGTCCGATAAACCGCCGGGCGAAGCGTTGCTCGGTTTTATCCGCGACTGCCTGCCTGCTAGCAAGGATGATGGTTGGGGACTGTGGCTGGATGCGTGGGACGAGGCCATGCACGACGCAGAACTCGCGCAGGCTTATTTAAGCGAAATCAGTCGCTGGCAAGCGATGCTTCGCGGAATTATCGAAAAAGGCGTGGAGGCGAAGGTGTTTCGATGCGCATCGCCGGAACGTGCGGCCCGGCAAATCTTCGCGCTGGCGATGGGTTACGCCGATGATCTGTTGCTGGAGCCTTCGGTCGAAGCCGTCGAAACCGCGCTGCAGGAGGTCGTGGAAGTAGCGGAGATGGTGTTGGGGTTCGGCGCTAATCGATGAACCGAACGACAGCCGCAGAGCAGGTCTGTCGCCCGGCGCATTAAACGACTTACTGGATCGTGTGCTGCAAACCGTCCAGCTCGCCGTTCAGCGTGTGCTGTTCTTCACCCGACAAACCGCCGCCATGCTGTGAAGCCATGTCACGCGCTTCCTGGCGCACTACATCCAGCCGATGATGGTATGCCTCGCCCTGTGGCGGCGGGTAAAAGCCCTGGCTCACGCGCTGATCGACGTGACGCCACAGCGAGTTGATTCGCCCGTTCACCTGATCCATCCGATGCACCGCTTCCATATGCGGATCGGGGCGCGCTGGCGTTTCGTGGACGACATCGACCTGACGCGTCGGTTGGACGACACACGCCGCCAGCGATCCCGCGAGCGCGACGCCGATCAGCGCGCGGGTAAAACCTGCTTTGAGCGTCAGCATTGAAGTTCTCCTCGTTTGGTTTTTAAGATAAGCCGATAAGGCGACTGGAGAAGAACGGTCCACGCACCACCCCGGCTGACGCCGCAGCGGTGCGCAAATGTAACGCTGTGTGTTTGAAAGTCCCGCGTGGGCCGTTTGTTATTAGAGCGGCGTGAAATCCAGGCGGCGACCTTCGGCATTGCTGCGAATCGCGATGTCGATGATGGTCATGACATCGACGGCATCTTGTGACGTGATTGGGAACGGCTTGCCCTCAAGCACCGATGCCGCCAGCGCTCGATAAAACTCCACGTAAGCGCCGTCGCGGGTGGCAAATTCCTGACGCAAGTCGTGGTCGCCATCGACCTCGCGAAGCAGGCCGGGCGGATTGCGGCCGAACTCGGGATTCCCTGGACGCAAACCGGCTTTGAGCTGGTCTTCCTGCCCATCCAGACCTGTTTTCACATAGCTGCCGCGTGTGCCGTGAATGGCGAAGCGCGGCGGTTCCAGTGCGGCCAGCGCGGTGGCGTGCAGCACGATTTCCTTGTCCGGATAGCCGAGCAGCAGATGAACGTAATCCGGTGCGCTCGCGTGATCGCGGTGCGCCTTGACGCTGGCGAATACGGTTTGCGGCCGGCCAAAAAGCGTCAGCGCCTGATCGATAAGATGCGGTCCCAGATCGAACAACAGGCCGCCGCCGCGCGACGCCTCCTCGCGCCAGCGTTGCGGCACTTTTGGCCGGAAGCGGTCGAAATGCGATTCGTAGTGCGTCACGCGCCCAAGCCGGCCGCTTTCGATTAACGCGCGCACCGTCATGAAATCGCCATCCCAACGACGATTGTGGAACGGGGCAAACAGCAATCCGCGTTGTTCGGCCAAATCGGTGAGGGTCTTTGCGTCGGCGCCGGAGAGGGTGACCGGCTTGTCGACCACGACGTTCCTGCCCGCATCCAGGGCTTTTTTGGCGAGATCGAAATGGGTGTCGTTGGGCGTGGCGATCACGATGCAATCGAGTTCATCGAGGGCGAGCAGCGCATCGAAATCTTCGACGATGGTTGCTTTCGGGTAATCGGCTTGCGCTCGCTCGGGTTTGCCGGTGGCAATGGCGGACACTGTCGCGCGGCCGCAATGATCTATTACGGGCGCGTGAAACGTTTCGCCAGCGAAGCCATAGCCCATCAGGCCTACTTTTAGAAGTGCTGTCATGCGGGCATCCTGTGGTTGGCGATGCCGGTATTGTGGCACGGGCCGAGAGGGCCGTTTGAGGTTGAACCCGGGTTGGAACATCGCTTGGTGCTTGCGTGGGCGTCGCCGAAAGGGTCAGAACCATCGCTTTCGAGCGGCGGTTTCTTCCGTGTTAACATCGCGCTCTCGAATTTGCGCCCGCTTCATGAAGGCGCAATTTTGCTCACTATCTTGCTCACCACCGCGTACTTCCGGCAGCCGAAACGTCCGCCCGGTTTACGCCTCTCAAAGTGTCCGAACGATGTCCGCAGCAGGTATGAACGCCGCGCAATCCGAAGCGGTGCGCTATCTCGATGGCCCGTGTCTTGTGCTCGCCGGCGCCGGCAGCGGCAAGACGCGCGTGATCACCCAGAAGATTGCCCATCTGATTGAAGGCAAGGGCTTCGAGCCGAAGCACATTGCCGCGCTGACCTTCACGAACAAGGCCGCGCTCGAAATGCGCGAGCGCACGGCCAAGCTGCTCGAAGGGAAGACGCTCACCACGCCTGGCAAGGAAGGCCGCCGCGTGCCGGTGAATCAGTTGACCATCTCCACGTTTCACTCGCTCGGCGTCCAGATCATGCGGCAGGAGGCCGAGCACGTCGGCCTGAAACCGCAGTTCTCGATCATGGATTCCAGCGACTGTTTCGGCCTCGTCCAGGAACAGCTCGGAACGACCGACAAAGGCCTGATCCGCAAGGTCCAATCGATTATTTCACTGTGGAAAAACGGCATGATGTCGCCGGATCAGGCGTCGGCGAGTGCGTCCAACGAGGACGAGATGCAGGCGGCCATCGTGTTCCGGAGCTACGTGGCGACGCTGCACGCGTACCAGGCGCTCGATTTCGACGATTTGATCCTGAAGCCCGCGCAGCTTTTCGCGGAGAACGAGCAGGTTCGCGAAAAGTGGCAGAACCGGTTGCGTTATCTGCTGATCGACGAGTATCAGGACACGAATACCTGCCAGTACGAACTGCTGAAACTGCTGGCTGGCCCGCGTGCGGCGTTCACGGCCGTGGGGGATGACGACCAGGCTATCTACGGCTGGCGCGGCGCGACGCTGGAGAACCTTGCGCAGTTGGGCAAGGACTTTCCGAAGCTGCACGTGGTGAAACTCGAGCAGAACTACCGGTCGACCGTGCGCATCCTGACGGCCGCCAACAACGTGATTGCGAACAACCCTAAGCTGTTCGAGAAGAAGCTGTGGTCCGAACACGGCATGGGCGACTCCATTACGGTGACCGCTTGCAACGATGAAGAGCACGAAGCGGAATCGGTCGTGTTCCGGCTCTCAGCGCATAAGTTCGAGCGGCGGGCGGCGTTTCGCGATTACGCCATTTTGTATCGCGGGAATTTTCAGGCGCGGATCTTCGAACAGGTGTTGCGGCGTGAACGGATTCCGTACGTGCTATCGGGCGGCCAGTCATTCTTCGATAAAGCCGAGATCAAGGACATCGTCGCGTATTTGCGGCTGATCGCGAACCCCGACGACGATCCGGCGTTTATCCGCGCGATCACTACACCGCGGCGCGGCGTTGGCAACACCACGCTCGAGGCGCTGGGTTCGTTCGCGGGGCAGGCGAAGGTGTCGCTCTTCGAAGCCGTGTTCATGGGCGGCATTGAAGCGCGTTTGTCAGCGCGGCAGGTTGAGCCGTTGCGCGCGTTTTGCGAATGGATGCAGCGTTTGTCCGATCGGGCGGGGCGCGATCCGGCCACCCAGGTGCTCGACGACATGATGGAGGCGATCCATTACGAGGCCTATCTCTACGATGCCCACGACGAACGGCAGGCGCAATCGAAGTGGCAGAACGTGCTTGAATTCTGCGAGTGGCTGAAGAAAAAAGGCACGAAGCCGGAGGCGGAGCCGTCCGAGGATTCAGAGGCTACGGGCTACGACAACGCCGATGGTTTCGGCGATGAAGGCAAGAACCTGCTCGGCCTGATTCAGACCGTCGCGCTGATGTCCATGCTGGAAGGCAAGGACGAAAACCCCGATGCCGTGCGGCTGACGACGGTGCATGCGTCGAAAGGGCTCGAATATCCGCACGTGTTTCTGGTCGGCGTGGAGGAGGGGATCATGCCGCACCGGGGCAATCCCGATGCGGATGCGGACGCGCCGGTCGATACCGGCCGGATCGAGGAAGAGCGGCGGCTTATGTATGTGGCGATCACGCGGGCGCAGCGCAGCCTTCATGTGAACTGGTGCAAGAAGCGCAAGCGGGCGCGCGAGACGGTGGTGTGCGAGGCGTCGCGGTTTATCCCGGAAATGCTTCTCGACGATGCCCCGCCGCCGACGGAGGAAGAAGCGCCGATGTCGCCGAAGGACCGGATGGCGCGGCTCAAAGAGTTGCTGCAGAAGCCGGTTTGAACGGCGGTTTGAACGTTGCGTTTGGCCTTGGCGGCATTAAAAAACCCTGCGTTTTGCGCAGGGTTTTCTTTTTTGTCCCGCGTCATGGAGGACGGCTATTTCACAGCAGCGACCATGTAATCGACGGCGGCTTTCACGTCGGCGTCGGATGCAGTCGATCCACCCTTCGGCGGCATTGCACCCCTGCCATGCAGCGCGTAGTTGTAGACGGTTTCCATCGGTTCTTTCAGGCGCGGGGCCCACGCGTCCTTGTCGCCATATTTCGGCGCATTGAGCACGCCGGCCGCGTGACAGGCCTGGCAGACCTGTGTGTAGAGCGCCTTGCCAGCCTGCGATGCGTCCGCGCTTTGTGTGCCTGCCGCCGCGCCAGAACTGGCTTGCGGTACGTTCGCCAGCGCAGCGACTGCGGCGGCGGCCTGGGCGCTATCGGTCGAGGTCGAGGTCGAGGCCGCGCCTGCTGCGGCTCCACTCGCGGGTGCTGCCGCCGATGCGCCCGCTGCCGCGCCTGGCGCAGGTTGAGCGGGTTCGGCGAATTTTGCGCCGCCGTCGTTAGCCATATAGACGACTGCGCGGGCGATTTCGAAGTCGCTATAGTCGTCGGGGCTGGTGCCGCCGCGTGCGGGCATGCCGCCTTTGCCATTGAGCGCGTTGTGGAGCAGGGTGTCGTAGCCTTCCGCAATGCGGGGCGCCCAGTCGCCGGCGTTGCCGAACTTGGGTGCGCCCGCTACGCCGGCTGTGTGGCAGGTCGTGCAGACCGCCTTGAAGACTTCTTCGCCGGTTTTGTACACGCGGGGGGCGTTGGCGTCGCGTATGTCGACTTGCGCTACGGGGGCGGTGCGCGCGGCCACGGCTGCTTCGGAGAGGGAATCGGTGCCGGCGCCGGTGCGCGTCGTGTTATTGACGTAGACGGCCAGCAGGACGATTACGACGATCGGAACGGCGAACCCGGCGACTATTGCCGCAATGAGTTGGCCAGGCGTTTTGATCGGGACTCCGTGGGGTGCTTCACTCATGCTCGTCTCGTCTCCCTTTTATTTGTGAGTCGGTTCAGCAACAGCGTGACAGCAACAACGACTTTCTGGGGCGTTCGTGATCGTTTTCACCAGCACGGTCGATTATAGACGGAACGTTTACGTGGCGGCGTGCCCGCAAAGGCCTGTCGCAGCGCGTGTTAACCCGGATTTCGATGCATTTGGCGAACGTGCGCGAGGGTCGGGTTATTAGTTGGCCTGGTCCTTGCGGTGGACGGATCGGCGGAAAACAGGTATTGTTTCGGACTCGCAGCGGCCCTGCCTCCATTGTTTTGTATATGGAACGCGGTGCCCTCGGTCATACGCGCCCGTAGCTCAATGGATAGAGTACTGCCCTCCGAAGGCAGGGGTTGCTGGTTCGATCCCAGCCGGGCGCACCAAGAATTAGCAAGGGTCCTGGGGTTTTAGCCGCCGGTTCCCGTACTTCCTCCGATTACATCTCGTTAGCCACCGACTTTCAGCTTCGGCACCATGCGTCGATTGCACGGACTCGTGTTCGAAATGTGGCCCCGATTTCGCAACGATTGCGTTCGCGGTTTCTGCGTGCAACCGGGTCACGGTCGTGTCAGATTGCACAAGCTGGTTTGTCCGCCTTCAGTCGCGGCGCTCATTTCAGCGAAGCGCGCAAAAAATCCCATTCTCCAGATTCGCCCTTATGCAGGGATCACGTTCAATTCCAAGCGCATGCCGAGTGCGGCCAGTGCCGATGCGATCGTGTCGATCTTCGTTGAATGTCCGAGATCAATGACACGATTCACTTCCTGTGGACGCGTGTGCATCCGTCGGGCCAACTCGGCGGGCGTGACGTGTTGCGCGAGCATCGCATTAAGCAATAGCACCTTCGCCGCAACGCTGGCGCGTAGTTCGATCAAGGTTTCGCCGCGCTTTGGGTCAGATGGCAGCGGAACCGGGCGTTTATCTTCGAAATAAAAATCCATCGCGGTGGCCAGCGCATCGGCGGCCATCTCGATAGCTTCTTCGCGAGTCTCACCAGCAGTGATGGCCTCGGGAATATCGCGGAACGTAACGGTGAAGCCGACTTCATCGGCCTTGAGTCGAGCTGGGTAGCGGAACATAGT
>DASYLW010000399.1:0-5162 GCA_036009385.1 Caballeronia sp. | reverse complement strand
CGGCTTTGTTTCAGAGGGCTGGAGCCGGCACCGGCTGATGACGCTGTCACTGACAGCTTCGTCGTTGCTGACGATCATCGTGGCGTTTCTGCCGACCTGGCACGCGCTGTTGTTCGTACGCGCGCTCGAAGGGCTGGCGCTTGGCGGCGTGCCGGCCGTCGCAATGGCTTATCTTGCCGAGGAAGTGCAACCCGAAGGCCTCGGCCTCGCGATGGGACTTTACGTCGGAGGCACGGCCATCGGCGGAATGGCCGGGCGCGTGATTAGCGGGATTCTCGCGGACGTTTTCTCGTGGCGCGCGGCTATCGGCGGGATCGGGGTGCTTGGGCTGCTCGCCACGCTCGCGTTTCGCGCGCTGCTGCCGCCGTCACGACGTTTCGTGCCACGCGCCGGGATGGGATTTCGCCATCATCGGGTAGCACTCGCTGGGCATCTGAAAAACCGCGGCCTGCGGTGCGTGATCCTGATGGGTTTCGTGCTCATGGGCTGCTTCGTGACGCTTTATAACTATGTTGGCTATCGGTTGATCGCGGCGCCGTTCAACTTGAGTCAGACGGAGATTGGCGCAATCTTTGTGGTGTATCTGACGGGTGTGGTGGCGTCGCCATGGTCCGGAAAAATGGCCGATATATTTGGCCGTGGCCGCGTCCTGATTGCCGCACTTCTGCTGATGATTTTTGGCGTGGCGTTGACGTTGTCGAGTTCGCTGCCCATGGTGATTGCGGGTATCGCGTGCATGACGTTCGGATTTTTCGCAGGCCATGCGGTCGCAAGCGGCTGGATCGGCTTGTTGGCCAAAGGCCCGAAAGGTCAGGCAGCCGCGCTGTATTTGCTTGCGTATTACATCGGCTCCAGTGTGCTTGGTTCATGGGGCGGTCACTTCTGGACGATCGCCGGCTGGCCGGGCGTGAGTGGCTTTGTATTCGTGCTGCTCGCAATCGGTCTGGGCGGCGCGGAATACTTGCGTCGGAGAGAACGGCGCATTAACGCGTGATCGCTTATCGTTCGCTTAGATACACGCGCGAATGTAATGAAGGTTATTTGTAAATACCGGGAAACAAGGGTTTTTCCGTATTCGCTTAAAACATCTGCCTTGAAAGTCACGCCCCATAAGGCGTTTCATTAGTCGTTCGCTAACGTTTGCGGAAAGCAGCACATATAACCTCCAAACAACGGCCTATACTCAAACCGACAGTGCGACGTCTCACGCAGCCAGGTGGACGCTGAGCACGAATGATGGAGACGGGTATGACCACATACTTCACGATCGGCGATTTCATCCTGATTATCCCGATGGCGCTTGCAGGCATTCTCTTTCTCGGTGCCGTGCCGTGTGCAACGCAGTTCCGGAAAAACACACTACGCGTATTCGGCGCGCTGCTCGGCGTGCTGGTTGCGTTCTTGCTGGTGGAAGGATTGCCGGCGCTGGTTTAGCAGTTCGATCGGCTGATTGGCGCGGCGAGCCTGAGTCGAGTTCGAGTCGAGGTTTTGGCTTTGACTCCCACGCCTGTAGATCGGGAGCAGGGCGTTGAAAGACGCGCTGTTCCTGCGTTCTCGTTTATCGTCGGAATATCCTGTGCTCGCGTTCGTTCTGAACGTCGACGTGTGTTTTACTTCAACCTACCGTTTCCCTGTCTTGCGCCGGCGCATACGTCGGAGGACAACGTGCGTAGATAGTCCAAGCCGTAGGTTGCAATCGCTCTCCAGTCGATGCCATTTATATCCAACGAAGAAAAAATCGACATCGAGGACCTCATGCCAGCGCTTACCGTTGCCGTTATCGCTTTTATCGCGCTCGTCGTTGTTTTCACGGCGGTGTGGGCGTGGCAAGTTAAATCGAAAAATGCCGGGATGGTCGATCCAATCTGGGCGATATCGCTCGGCGTAATCGCGGTGCTGATCGCAGTCCTCGCGGATGGCGATTTGCATACGCGATTCGTCATTGGAATTGGCGGCTTCGTCTGGGGCATTCGGCTTGGTCTGCATTTGTGGAAGCGCAATGGCGGTCACGCCGAAGATCCGCGTTATCACAAGTTCCGCGAGCAATGGGGCGCCGATGCCAATAAGAAAATGTTCTGGTTGCTCCAGGTGCAAGCCGTGATTTCGATGCTGCTATCGATTGCGTTTTCCGTACCGGCCTATCGCGCAACACCGCCGGACGCCGCGTGGGTCGCGCTAGCGGCCGTAATCTGGGTGATCTCCATAGCAGGTGAAGCGCTCGCCGACCATCAGTTGCGCGAGTTCAAAGCGGACCCGTCGAATCACGGCGCTGTATGCCGTGCGGGCTTGTGGCGTTATTCACGGCACCCGGACTGCTTCTTCGAGTGCGTGCATTGGGTCGCGTACATTCCGCTCGCGATAGGCGTGGGAGCATGGATTTTCGCGATGCTGTTGCCGCCCGTACTGATGGCGTGGCTTTTGATGAAGGTCTCGTGCGTAGCCATGATTGAAGCGGAATCGGCTAAAAAGCGCGCGGGATATGCCGATTACATGCGTACGGCCAGCGCATTGATTCCATGGCCGCCGCGTCATCCTTAAATAATAATAGCGAGGAGATTCCACATGAGCGACCTGCCTTCGCGAACGGTTATGTCAGAACCACAACAAAAAGAAGTGCCGGCCGAGAGCTGGCTGATCGACTGGTGTGAGCGCGGCCGGATTCCGGACTCGCTCGTGCGCCTCGGGATGCGCCGCCTGATGAAGCAGCGTCTGCGCGATGAAGGATTCGACGATGGCGAAGCGCGTTCGAAGCGCTTTAATCGCCTGGTCGATGAACTGCGGGCAAGTCCCATCGCAATCGAAACGCAAGCCGCCAACACGCAGCACTACGAGTTACCGGCGGCGTTTTTCCATGGCCATCTGGGCGAGCATCTGAAGTACTCGTGCTGCTTGTATCGGACGGGCTCGGAAACGCTTGATCAGGCCGAGCGCGCCATGCTTGAGGAATATGCCGTCCGCGCGCAACTCACCGACGGTCAGCGCATTCTCGATCTCGGTTGCGGCTGGGGTTCGCTCTCGTTGTGGCTGGCGGAAACTCATCCGCGCTCGCAGATCGTGGCTTTATCGAATTCGCGGGGGCAGCGTGAGTTTATCGAGAGCGAGGCGGCTGAACGCGGCATTACGAATCTGAGCGTGGTGACGGGGAATATCGTCGATTTTCAATTCGATCCCGCATTGCTCGGCAATGGATTCGATCGCGTTTTATCGATCGAGATGTTCGAGCACATGAAGAACTATCGATTATTGCTGAACAAGATTTCAGGCTGGATGCGTGAGGACGGCAAGCTTTTTGTGCATGTGTTCGCGCATCGCACGCTGGCTTATCACTTCGAGGTGAAGGACGGCGGCGACTGGATGTCGAAGTACTTTTTCACGGGCGGGACCATGCCGTCGGAGGCGCTGTTACTGCACTTCCAGGACGATCTCACCATTGACCGTCAATGGTGGGTGAGCGGCGCGCATTATGAAAAGACGGCGAACCAGTGGCTGGCGAATCTGGACGCGGCGCGCAGCGAGCTGATGTCGATAATGGTCCAGACGTATGGCGCGGCTAATGCCGGTATCTGGTTTCAGCGCTGGCGCATGTTCTATATGGCCGTGGCCGAGTTGTTCGGCTACGCCGGCGGAAACGAATGGGGCGTCGCGCATTACCGCTTTGCCAAGCGGTCAGGCTAGGCATACAAGTTTTCACCTCGCCGCCATCAACGCCGGGCGGCGGGCGAACCACGGACTCGCGGCCTCCAGTTGCGCCGCCAGCCGGAACAACGTGGCATCGTCGTTTATCCGCCCCGCGAACTGCACGCCGATCGGCATGCCGCGGGCGTTCCAGTAGAGCGGCACGGACATCGCCGGCTGACCGGTAAGGTTGAAAAGCTCCGTGCAGCCGGCCCAGTCAAATGCCTTCTTCGACGAAATGGACAGCATCCGCCGCAACAACGGTTCAATAGGAACGGTCGATAAAACGTGCATCTGGAATCGCTCGAACTGCGTTGGCTGTTTGGCGCCGATCATGAACGGCGCGCCAGCGAGCGTTGGCGTCAACAACACGTCGTATCGTGTCATCAACGTAGCCATCTGCGCCGTGACCTGACGCTGCGTGTCGAGCGCAGCCGGGAGATCGCGCTCACCGATCTTCCGGCCGATATGCGCCATCGTCCATGACGCAATCTCGAAATCGCCGCGCCTGGGCTTCTGACCACTGATGCGATCAGCGTGCAGCACAATCCCTTCCGCCTGGATCGACCACATCACGAGGAACGCGTGAGCAATAGCGCCGAAGTCGAGCCCGAAAGACGCTGGTTCCACACGATGGCCTAATGATTCAGCGAGCCTGGCGGCATCGTCGAGAGCAGCTTTTACATCCGCCGATAACGCGCCCGCAAGCTGCGGATCTTCCATATAGCCGATGCGCAACGGCCCGCAAGCCTCGCCGGCAGCCTTGTAGAACGCGCCCGTTTGCCCCGACGACGTGAGATCGAGTAGCAAGGCGCTGTCGCGGACACTGCGCGACACGGCATGATCCACCGTTAAATCGCCGGGTGCGGGCAGCGGTTGCGGCTGGACATCGTTGGATGGCTTGTACCCGAACAGCCCGCAACACGAAGCCGGGATGCGGATCGACCCGCCGCCATCCGCCGCGTGCGCGAGCGGGACGATACCGCCCGCGACCGCCGCCGCGGCGCCTCCGCTGGAACCGCCTGTGGTGTAGTCGAGTCCCCACGGGTTGCGCGCCGGTCCGAACAACTCGGGTTCGGTGTACGGCATCTGGCCAATTTCAGGCGTATTGGTCTTGCCGAAAATGTTGAGCCCCGCCTGCTTTGAGCGCGCGACGATCAGCGAATCTTCAGTGGGCGTGAAATGCTGGAAGTGGCGGCAGCCCATGGACATGCGCAAACCCGCGACCGGTGCGCCGAGATCCTTGATGAGGTAGGGGACGCCCGCGAGCGGACCAACGCCCAAGGTACCTGAGCCATCGCGACCGTCACGGCTCGCGCGATTGCGAGCCGCCTGATAGTCCTTCAGGACAATGGCGTTGAGCGCGGGGTTGACGGCTTCGGCGCGCGTGATTGCTGTATCGATCAGTTCCCGCGCGCTGACCTGGCCGCTGCGCACGAGTTCGGCCAGGCCGATCGCGTCGTAGTCGAGATACTCGGACTGCAAGG
>DASYLW010000398.1:0-14748 GCA_036009385.1 Caballeronia sp. | reverse complement strand
CCAATGCTGTGCGCCTCGAAACTGGACGGCATCGCGAACGCGTGCGAGCCGCGCAAAATCTCCGCGACATTCGACTGCGGCCCGATCACCTTCACGCGATCGGTCAACCCCAGGTTGTCCACGAGTTTCAGGATGGCCGCGTGATACTCAAGGTTTTCAATCACGCCGCACAGCAGCAATTGCACATCGGGCTCGGCAACGGCAACGCGCGCAAAAGCCTGCACCGTCTGCAACTGATTCTTCTCCGGGATATATCGGCCGATCTGGACGATCTGCCTGAAACCGGTCGATGGCAACGGCTCGCTCACCTGCTCGAAACGCGACACATCAACGCCGTTGGGCACCACGATCATGGACGGATGCGAACCGATTTCCTTCACGTAATCGTCGATATTCTTCTGCGATACACCGATCACCGCCTTCGCCCGCCCTGACAGCAAACGCTCGGCAATCAGTAGCGCGTTGTTCGCGAAGTCGTTGGCGCCGGAGTGCATGACCCAGACGATAGGCACGCGCGTCGGCAACGCGCGCACGTACAAGGCCGGGATGGTGGCGTGCGCAAAAATGATGTCGGGTTTGAACCGTCGAATGGCACGATGCAGGAACAACAGCCGCCCGAGCCTGCCAAGCGCGTGCTGCGGGAAAAAACATATCACGTTGTTCGCGCGCAATTCGGTGCTGATATGCTGGAAATCGTCGTGCTCGGGCATCAGAGACGTAATGCAAACTTCATGACCGCCGCGCTGATGTCCAATGGCCACACCCTTTGCAAGCACCTCTGCACCGGACAAGCGCGGTGCAAGAATGACCTGAAGAATTCTCATTTGTTGTCGTCCCCTGGCGTACCGAATATCCTGTCGCGGCCATGCCGTCATGCGGATAAGTGCTTATCCGCAATCCCGTCGCTCACGCTCCTCTGGCATGGACGGCGGCCGCTCGCTCGATTGTTTTTAAAGAAATTATTAAATGCGTCGATCGTCGAGTTCGGCCTGATGCGCATCTCAATAAGATACCTGAGCGCATTCCTCGAACGCCGCCATCAGGTAGCATTATTCGGTCGGTAACGAGTGGTAACAAACATTGAACCGGCAACTCCGTTTAAAAGACGCCGGCGCGGCGGAAAGTCGAGGGTAACAGGCAGGGTGACGCTATTCGGCAGAACCAAGCCGTAGAAATTAACGGCAAACAAGCCGCAATCAGAGACGGTTATATCGGCCGTGGTGCGTGATGCTTCTAAGCCACTTGCACACAGCAAGCTAGCGGCTTCTATACGAGCCGCCGTTCGCGAGCCCGAACTCCGTTGTCAGAAGTCCTGCGGGCTTATTGGTCCTGCGGGCACTGCAAGTTACAGCCGTTCGGATCGCCCAAGTCACCGCGCTTGCGCTTTGCCGTCACGCCGTTCTGGTACTTGTCCGACGGCGCCGAAGCAGCAAACTGCAACTGCGGATGTTCTTTCAGGCGAAACTGGTCCTGCAGGATGCCACCAGGAACACCCGGGGAATTCTGGGCAAAAGCGACGGGCACAAAGGCAACGGCGCTAACAACAAACGCGATTAACGCGGTAACGCTCAAAAGCAATTTCATGGCAGCAGTAACGGTGAGTAAAACGGTCGTCGATTAAACGTTTGGCCAAGAGCATTTCCAGCGTGATGAGCCGCGACATAATGTTGCATAAAGGCCACCGGAATGCCTTGCCAACCCTAGCCAACCCTAGCCAACCATAAGGTTAACGTAATTCTGGACATAAGGCTTCGGATCGGACCGACAGACATGGTCTAATTGATTACCGCGCGTTTCCGGTCGCTCCGCTGAGCGCCTCTTCGAGTTCAAGCAGTTGCCCGCAGAAAGCGGGATCGTAGCCCTCCAGGTGCGCCACGCTGTCACGGTACGTGTCGCTGCGCAGTACCTCCAACAAACCGCTGAGTCCGGCATCGTTGAGTTTCTCGCGATTGCATGCGAACAGGTAGTCCTCATTGATGATCGGGATGAAGTCCAGCGCAAACTGCTGCGCGGCCGGCTGCACTCCGAAACCAAGATCGGCCATGCCGCTCGCGACAAATGCAGCAATGGCCGAATGGGTGAGTTCAGCCGTTGCGTAGCCGTTGATGCTCGCCGGGTCAATACCAATCTGGCGCAGCGCCAGATCCAGCAACATGCGCGTGCCCGACCCCGGCTGACGGTTGACGAAGCGGATGTCGTCGCGGGCGAGATCGTGCAAGCCGCGTATGCCTTTGGGATTGCCCTTTGGCAAAAACAGGCCCTGCGTGCGCCGCGTCAAATGAATCAGTCGATGCCGCCCCGCATCCAGCCAGGGCCGGTAGATCTCGGCGCAACTTGCGCGGAATTCGCCGATCGGCAAGTGAAAACCCGCCAGCTCGCACTCGCCACGCGCCAGAGCGGCGACGGCTTCAGCGCTCTCGCGGTACTTGATGTCCGCAGGGATCTGCTTCGCGGCCAGCGCGCCTACCAGCGCCGCTACGGCGTATCCGTGCGAGGCGTGAATCCGGATCTCGCCAACGGCACGCGACAGCCGACGGTTCAGTTCACCGGCCACTTCACTGGCCAAAGCCTGAACCGGCCCGTCGAGTCGCTCGTTCGACAAACGTTGCGCCCGCAGCACTGCTTCGCCAAGCTCCGACAGCACCGACCCGCGGCCACGCGACTTCGTAATCAGCGCGCCGCCCAATCGCGTCTCTATGTCGCGCAAAAGACCCCATGCGTGCCGGTAGGACAAACCCTTAGCCGCCGCGGCTTGCGCGATGCTGCCCGTCTGCGAAACCAGCAGCAAAAGCGGCACCGCCGCGCTGAGACTGGCTTCGCGGCCTGCGGCGTCGCGCAGGACGAGCTCGGTACGGCATTCCACATCGATCATATGTAATTCCAGTTCCTATTGCCATCAACCGACTAGCCTCGTATCTTGCATATACGGGCTCGGCACAGCGAATTATATGACCGATATATGCATTTAAAAAACATATGCCGAGCAATGGAGACTCCCCACATGGTCCAGATGCCTTACAACCACCAAAATCAGCCGGCCGGTACGCCCGATGAGCGCGTTGCGCGCCATTTGAAAAAGGGCGCGTCGCTGCTCGCCGTGCTGCATGCTATTCAAGACGAAGCCGGTTACATTCCCGCCGATGTCATCGCCCCGCTCGCTCAGGCCATGTCGCTGTCGCGTGCGGAAGTGCACGGCGTGATCACCTATTACCACCATTTCCGCTCCGAGCCGCCCGCGCGCGTGACCGTGCAGTTGTGTCGCGCCGAGGCTTGCCGGAGCATGGGCACGGAGGCGCTGGCGGCGCATATCGAAGGGCATACGGGGTGCAAGTTTGATTCCGGCCATCAAGTCGATACCGAGCTCGAGACCGTGTACTGCCTCGGGCAATGCGCGCTGTCGCCGGCCATGACCATCAACGGCGAGTTGCATGCCCGCGTCACGCCGCAGAAGTTTGAGCGGCTGTACGAAGAGGCGCGCGTTCATTCGAGCGCGGAGGATTTGGTATGACGCGCATCTACGTTCCTTGCGATTCGTCGGCACTGGCGCTTGGCGCCGATCGTGTCGCACTGGCAGTTGCGGCTGAAGCTCGGAAACGCGGGATTGAAGTTGAAATCGTGCGTAACGGTTCGCGCGGCATGCTTTGGCTGGAACCGCTGGTCGAAGTGGAAACGGCGGAAGGTCGCGTCGGTTATTCGAATGTCGACGAAGACGATATCCCCGCCCTCTTCGATGCCGGCCTGACAAATGGCGGCGCGCATGAAAAGCGTGTCGGCGTGGTCGACACGTTGCCGTGGCTCGCGAAACAGCAACGCCTGACGTTTGCACGCATCGGCATCACAGACCCGCTTTCCACCGATGACTACGTGAAGCACGGCGGCCTCGACGGTTTGCGCAAAGCGCTTGAAACCGATGGCGATGCCGCCTGCGAAGCGCTGCTCGAATCGGGCCTGCGCGGACGCGGCGGCGCAGCGTTCCCGGCCGGTATCAAATGGCGCACGGTGCGAGCCGCGTTGGCGCCGCAGAAATACATCGTCTGCAACGCCGACGAAGGCGATTCCGGCACATTCTCGGACCGGCTGGTCATGGAAAGCGATCCGTACATGTTGATCGAAGGGATGATCATCGCGGGCATCGTAACCGGAGCGACGAAGGGATACATCTATGTACGCAGCGAATATCCGCATGCAATCGCGACGCTGAACCGCGCTATCGATAAAGCCCGCGACGCCGGTTGGCTCGGCGCCAACGTGCTTGGCAGCGGCAAAGTCTTCGAACTGGAAGTGGCCAAGGGCGCCGGTTCGTATGTTTGCGGCGAAGAAACCGCGTTGCTGGAATCGCTGGAAGGCAAGCGCGGCGTGGTTCGCGCGAAACCGCCGGTACCTGCGCTTGTCGGCTTGTTCGGCCAGCCGACGGTGATCAATAACGTCATCACGCTCGCGACTGTTCCCATCATCTTCGCCAAGGGCGCGGCGTTTTATCGTGACTTCGGCATGGGCCGTTCACGCGGCACGCTGCCGTTCCAGATCGCCGGCAACGTGAAGCAAGGCGGCCTCGTGGAACTGGCGTTCGGCGTGACCCTGCGCGAACTGATCTATGAATATGGCGGCGGCACGGCAAGCGGCCGGCCGGCGCGCGCCGCGCAAGTCGGTGGTCCGCTCGGCACGTATCTTCCCGAAAGCCAGTGGGATATTCCCATGGACTACGAAGCTTATGCGGCGGTTGGCGCGGTGGTCGGACATGGCGGTATCGTGATTCATGACGATACGTCCAATCTCGCCGATCTTGCCCAGTACGCCATGCACTTTTGCGCTGTCGAATCGTGCGGCAAATGCACGCCGTGCCGTATCGGTTCCACGCGCGGCGTTGAAGTCATCGCGAAGATCCGTGCAGGAGACACCTCGCCGAAACAAGTCACCCTGCTGCGCGATCTCTGCGACACCATGGTGTCCGGCTCTCTCTGCGCGATGGGTGGCATGACGCCGTATCCGGTGCTGTCGGCCCTCGACCATTTCCCTGAAGACTTCGGTCTGTCCAAAAAGCCGTCGCAGAAAGCGGCTTAAAGAAGGAACACAATCATGTCCAACTCCTCCTGCGGTTCCGGCAATTGCGCCTGCAAGACGAAACTGCGCGATCCCTTCGACGATACCGACTACGGCACGCCGCTGCGCCATGCGGATATCGACGTGACGCTCGACATCGACGGTACTTCGGTGACTGTACCGGCGGGGACGTCGGTAATGCGCGCCGCGATCGAAGCAGGCGTCAACGTTCCTAAACTTTGCGCGACGGATTCGCTTGAGCCGTTCGGTTCGTGCCGCCTGTGCCTGGTTGAAATTGAAGGCAAGCGCGGTTATCCGGCGTCGTGCACCACGCCCGTGGAAGCCGGCATGAAAGTGCGGACGCAGACGAACAAGCTGCAGTCGCTGCGCAAGAACGTGATGGAGTTGTATATCTCCGATCACCCGCTCGACTGCCTCACCTGCCCCGCCAACGGCGACTGCGAGTTGCAGGACATGGCGGGCGTAGTCGGCTTGCGCGAGGTTCGTTACGGCTACGAAGGCGCGAATCACCTGAAGGACAAGAAAGACGAATCGAATCCGTATTTCACGTACGACGCGTCGAAGTGCATTGTCTGCAATCGATGCGTGCGCGCGTGCGAAGAAACGCAGGGCACGTTCGCGCTGACCATCGCGGGACGGGGTTTCGAATCGCGCGTGGCCGCGAGTGAAAGCCAGCCGTTCATGGAATCGGAGTGCGTGTCGTGCGGCGCGTGCGTGGCGGCTTGCCCGACGGCGACATTGCAGGAAAAAACAGTCATCATGCTCGGCCAGCCCGAGCATTCGGTCGTGACGACGTGCGCATATTGCGGCGTCGGCTGTTCGTTGAAAGCCGAGATGAAGGGCAGCGAAGTCGTGCGCATGGTGCCGAACAAGAACGGCCAGGCAAACGATGGTCACGCGTGCGTGAAAGGCCGCTTTGCATGGGGTTACGCCACGCACAAGGACCGCATCACCAAGCCGATGATCCGCGCCAAGATTACTGATCCATGGCGTGAAGTGAGCTGGGAAGAAGCGCTCTCGTACGCTGCCAGTGAATTCCGTCGCATCCAGGACAAGCATGGTGTGGATTCGATTGGCGGGATTACATCGTCGAGATGCACGAACGAGGAAACGTACCTCGTGCAGAAACTCGTGCGCGCGGCGTTCGGCAACAACAATGTCGATACCTGTGCCCGTGTTTGTCACTCGCCGACCGGTTATGGACTGAAGTCCACGCTTGGTGAATCGGCGGGAACCCAGACTTTCGCGTCGGTCGAGAAGGCCGATGTGATTGTAGTGATCGGCGCGAATCCGACCGATGGTCACCCGGTGTTTGCATCGCGTCTGAAACGGCGTGTGCGTGAAGGCGCGCAACTGATCGTGGTCGATCCGCGTCGGATCGATATCGTAGATACGCCGCACGTGAAGGCCTCGCATCATCTGGCATTGCGGCCGGGCACGAACGTCGCCGTGGTCAACGCGCTCGCGCACGTGATCGTGACTGAAGGGCTGGTCAAGGAAGATTTTGTCGCCGAGCGCTGTGAACCGCGTGCGTTCCAGCAATGGCGCGACTTCGTGACGCTCGAAGAGAACTCGCCCGAAGCCATGGAAGCCATCACCGGCGTGCCGGCGCAATCGGTACGCGAAGCCGCGCGCATCTATGCGAATGCCAGCAACGGTGCGATCTACTACGGCCTGGGCGTGACGGAACATGCGCAAGGCTCGACGACGGTCATGGGCATCGCGAACCTCGCGATGGCAACGGGCAACGTTGGCCGTGAAGGCGTCGGCGTGAATCCGCTGCGTGGTCAGAACAACGTGCAGGGTTCCTGCGATATGGGTTCGTTCCCGCATGAGTTGCCGGGTTATCGCCATATCAGCGACGCGGCGGTGCGCGCGTTGTTCGAAGAAGCGTGGAGCGTCAAGCTGCAATCGGAACCGGGCCTGCGCATTCCGAACATGTTCGATGCCGCCGTTCATGGCAGCTTCCTTGGCCTTTACTGCCAGGGCGAGGACATCGTTCAATCCGATCCGAATACGCAGCACGTGTCGAAGGCGTTGTCGTCGATGGAATGTATCGTCGTGCAGGACATCTTCCTGAACGAGACGGCCAAGTATGCGCACGTGTTCCTGCCGGGTTCATCGTTCCTCGAGAAGGACGGCACGTTTACCAACGCCGAACGCCGTATCTCGCGCGTGCGCAAGGTCATGCCGCCGCTGCCGGGTCTGGCCGACTGGGAAGTCACGATCAAGCTCGCCCGCGCGCTTGGTTATGAAATGAACTACACGCATCCGTCGCAGATCATGGACGAAATCGCGCGCCTCACGCCTACGTTCACCGGCGTGTCGTACAAGCGGCTCGATGAACTCGGCAGCATTCAATGGCCGTGCAACGCGCAAGCACCGGACGGCACGCCGACGATGCACATCGACGAATTCGTGCGCGGCAAGGGCCGTTTCGTCATCACGAAGTTCATCGCGACGCCAGAGAAGGTCACGCGCAAGTTCCCGTTGCTGCTCACCACGGGCCGCATCCTGTCGCAGTACAACGTGGGCGCGCAGACGCGGCGCACGGAAAACTCGCGCTGGCATGACGAGGATCGGCTCGAGATTCATCCGCATGACGCCGAGGATCGTGGCATCAAGGCGGACGATTGGGTCGGGATTGAATCGCGTGCCGGACAGACCGTGCTGCGCGCCAAGATCACCGAGCGCATGCAACCGGGCGTGGTGTACACGACGTTCCACTTCCCGGAGTCCGGCGCAAACGTGATCACGACCGATTCATCCGATTGGGCCACGAATTGCCCCGAGTACAAAGTGACGGCGGTGCAAGTCATGCCGGTGGAACAACCGTCGCAATGGCAGAAGGACTATTCGCGCTTCAATACGCAGCAATTGGAGTTTCTTGAGTTGCGCGATGCCACGGTGGCGACGGTAACGTCGTCGGGGAAATAATCATGGATGTGAACAGCCTGGTCGAGATGGCGAACCAGATCGGTGAATTCTTCGATTCGATGCCGGATCATGAGGAAGCGGTGGATGGCGTGGCCAATCACATTCACAAGTTCTGGGCGCCCCGGATGCGGATTGCATTGCTGAATGGGCTGGACGATCCGGGCATTGTTTCCCGGCTTGAGCCGATTGTGCTGGAAGCGCTGACGAAACATCGGGCGGAGCTGACACCGGCGGGGGCGGTGGCTTAGCTGGCGCTTAAGCTTTTTCTGAATGGACCGCTCCGTGCGGTTCATTTTTTCGCCCGTCTTCAATCAAGTTCAATCGGATACAATCATACTGACCAAAACTGACTAAGGAGGCAATATGCCTCGCACAATGACTGCACATGTGGAAGACGCGCTGGCAGAACGCGTAGACGAGCTCGCGAGACGGCTAGACAGACCACGTGGTTGGCTAATCATCAAAGCACTCGAACGATTTGTTGAACTCGAAGACACGCGGGATCGCTTAACCCGCGAAGGTATGGCAAGCCTTCGCGCCGGCGCCGGGATTCCTCACGCCGAGGTAAAAGCTTGGGCCGAAAGCTTGAACACAGATAAACCTCTGCCGTTGCCAAAATCGAAGCGTGGCGCTTAAGGTCACGTGGTCCCAGAAAGCGCTGGACGATCTAAAACGCTTGCATGACTTCCTCGCTCTCAATAACCCGGCCGTAGCCGCACAGAGCACTATTGAGTTGATCGACGGGGCTGATTTCGTCGCGAACAACCCTGGTCTTGCCGTGACGTTGCCGCAGTTCGCACCGGCAGACATTCGAAGGGCTTTCGTGAGCAGGTACGAGATACGCTTTGAGTTCAACCTGGCGCGCAATGAGATAGACGTAGTGCGTATTTTTAGCCAGCGGGAGGACCGCTGATTTCTGAAGCTATTGTCTTGTCGCCGGGAAAGGGCTTCGCTTAACTCATCACCCCTCACCCCTCCCCTCGCGGCTGCGTCGAACCGAACCATGTTTCGCAATGACGCAGCAACGCTTGGGTATCCGATGGCGCTCGGCCTCTCGCCGCAATATATCCATCCGGACGCACAAGATAAAAACACGGCCGCGTGCGCCCGTACGCATCGGTCAAAGAGTTCGCGTTGTCGCTGTCGTTATCGGTGATATGCCACACACGCACGGTATTCGGCAACACTTCCTCCACTAATATCGCCAGCTCGTCCAGGTCCTTATCGCGGACAGCATGCGCAACGGTAAGCGTCGCGGGCGCCATCGAAAGGTCGTTGTCCGGCGACGGGTTCAACAGCAAGAACAACGAGAAACACGCGGGATCGTGGAGATCGAACAGACAGCCCACGCCCGGCGCCCGTCCAAGCGGGCCATCGATGACATGCACCCACGCGTCCGGCGCGCGCTCACCGGCTCGTGGACCGCCGTCGAGCAAGCGATCCAGCGTGAGCGGACTGCGCCGGTATTGAATCGACAACTCGCTGACCGTGCGCCGAGCGGCATCGCGCAACGGGCCGATCGCCGACAAAGCCGGCATCACGTGGTCACGAATCAGCTTCATCGGCCCATGCTCCGCGGCGGCCATTTGCGTCATGAAGCTGGATTGCCGCAGCACTTCTCGCTCGATCGGATGACGCTCGTCGTGGTACGTATCGAGCAAGCGATCCGGCGCGACCCCGGCCAGCATCCGCGCGATTTTCCAGCCAAGATTAAACGCCTCCTGAATGCCCGTGTTCATGCCCTGTGCACCAGCGGGACTATGGACATGCGCGGCATCGCCGGCGAGAAAAATGCAGCCCGAACGAAGTTGGTCGGCCATGCGGCTATTCAGATGAAAATACGACGACCACTGAAGGTTCGTCACTGTCACACGATGATGAATACGCCGTTCGATAATCGCGCGGCATTCGTCGAGCGTCGGCGCCGCGCTTTTATCCGGACTGTCCGCCGCGTTATCGGGTGCCAAGCCGGGTGCCGCACCAGACGTCGCGCGTTTGTCCGCGATCAGGCGCGTGCGGCCTCCGCCCATCGGAAACAGCGTCGCAATGCCCTCGCCAGACGCGAAAATATGGAATTCGTCGTCGGGCCATTCGGTATCGGCTTGCAGGTCGGCGAGCAGGAACGTTTGCTCGAAAGTCTTGCCCGTGAACTCGACGTCCAGACCGTGGCGCACCGTGCTATGCGCGCCGTCGGCTCCGATCAGGTAGGACGGGCGAATCGATTCTTCAGCGTCGTTCGCATGCCGCACGGCCGCCTCCAGCCCCGCCGATCCTTGCCGGAAACGCATCAATTCCACGCCGCGCTCAATCCGCACGCCGAACGACGCAAGGTGCTCCGTCATCAAGCGTTCGGTGACGGATTGATCGAGGAACAGCAGGTACGGATACCGCGTTTGCAAGGGATCGAAGTCGAGCCGCGCAAGGCGCTGGCCATTCGAATAGAGGTTCGCGACACGCGCCCGATGCCCGAATTCGAGAAACGGCTCAACCAGCCGATGCTGCTCGAAGAGTTCGAGCGTGCGTGCCTGGATGCCAATGGCGCGTGACCAGGGCGAGGGTTGAGGCGCTTTGTCGATGAGACGCACCGGGATACCGGCGCGGGACAAACTCATCGCGGCGGCGAGGCCCGTTGGACCGGCGCCGGCGATCAGAACCGGCGGCACGTCGAGGGTTTTGTGTCGATTCGGCGTCTGCGCGAGCATGCACTTCTCCCTGAAACTTCACAGTACCCAGTGTACGCCGGTCGCCTCGCGCGAACGACCGCTCGCTCAATGCGAGTGCGCCTGGAATTGCGCCGGCGAACGTTCGTGCAGCGCGCACTGATGCTCAGTCGTGCCTCTTTCCACCTGCAGCGTGGCGTGGTTCATCGCGTGATCGCGGCGCAAGGTCGCCACGATGCCGTCCACGAACAGATCGCCGGGATGGCCTTCCGGAATCACCAGATGCGCGGTCATGGCGCTCTCCGTGGTGGACAGCGCCCAGACATGGAGATCGTGGACATCGGTGACACCCGGCACGCCCGCCAGATACCGTTCGATACCCGGCTTGTCCACGCCCGGCGGGACCGCGCCCATTGCAAGGCGCATGGCATCGCGGCCAAGGCCCCAGGTGCCCACCACGATCACGCCGACCACAATAATGCTCATCGCCGGATCGATCCAGCTCGCGCCGGTGAACAGGATCACCAGGCCGCTAATGGCAACCGCGGCGGAGATGCCGGCATCGGCGGCCATGTGCAGGAAAGCACCCCGCACGTTCAGGTCCTCCTTGCTGCCGCGCATGAAGAGCCATGCCGAGAGACCGTTCACGACCATGCCGAGCGTTGCAACGATAAACACATCGAGGCCCGCGACGGGCGCCGGATTGAGCAGGCGCTGCACGGCTTCGAGCACGATCGCACCGCACGCGAAGAGCAGCAGCGCGGCGTTCGCGAGCGAAGCGAGTATCGACGAACTGCCCAGCCCGAACGTGTAGCGCTCCGACGGTTTGCGCGTGCCGAGCCAGACAGCGCCCCAGGCGAGCAGCAGGCCGAGGACATCGGAGAGATTGTGGCCGGCGTCGGCAAGCAGCGCGGTGGAATGAGCGATAAAACCGTACACGGCCTGCACCACCACGATCAGCATGTTCAGCCCGACTGCGATCGCAAAGGTGCGGCCCTGCCCCGATTGCGGCGCGTGATGGTGATGGTGGCCACCGGCGCCGTGGCTGTGCGCGTGACTTGGCTCATGCTTGTGACCATGAGCATGGTCGTGCTCATGGTCGTGCCCGTGCTGGTGTTTCTCTTGAGGTTCCATTTATTCGTTATCCGGTCGAAAGTCGGCCTGCGGCTCGGCAACGTGCTCGAGCAATTCGGCCAGCATGGCGCTGATGTGGTTATCGGCGGCGAGATAGAAAACCTGCTTGCCTTCACGCTCGGCGCGTACAATCCGCGCCGCCCGCAGCAAACGCAGGTGATGACTGACGAGCGAAGCCGACAACCCCAGCGATTCCGCTATTGCGCCCGCCGCGCAGCGCCGGTCAACGCACGTCAGCACAATGCGCAAGCGCGTGGGATCGCCCAAGAGGCGGAACAAGTCGGCAAGCGGAACAACCCGTTCATCAGTTGCTACAAAGGAAGAAGACAAAATAGACCGACCAACATTTGAACAAGTGTTCAAATGTTACAGAAATGAATCCCGGTGCGTCAACGCAAAATTCCGCAAAACTCGGGATCAGTGTCGAACGTGTGTAAAAATGAGGCGTTTGCATTCGATTTTCCTCAATGGATACAGTTTTTGCGCGTGGCTTCGCGGCGCATCGCGATGGCCGCCTCACCGAAGCGGAACGCGACTATCAAGCCGCGCTTGCCGCTGAGCCCTCCCACGTCGACGCACTTCATCTGCTCGGCGTGCTGCGCCATCAACAAGGCCAGCACGCGGAAGCGGCCGAACTGGTGCGTCGCGCGGTGGACCTGCGCCCCGCCGACGCCGGTCTGCAACTCAATCTTGGCAACGCGCTGAAGGCGCTGGGCCGGATTGACGACGCCATCGAGCGATTCCGCAACGCGCTGCATCTGGAGCCCGGTTTTTCGCTTGCGCAGTACAACCTCGGCAATGCGTACGCGGCGGCAGGCCGTCACGAAGACGCCGCCGATGCCTTCGAAAAAGCGCTGCGTCTGCAACCGCTGGATGCCGCGACCTGGAACAACTTCGGCAATGCGCTGCTCGGCATGCGCCGTTTCGACGAAGGCGCGAAGGCATTTCGCCGCGCGCTGCAGATCCGTCCCGGCCACGCGGGCGCGCACAACAATCTCGGCATGGCGCTCAATTCGCTGGGAGACACCCACGGCGCGATCGAACAGTTCCGCGCCGCCATTGCGGCCGAGCCGAATTATGTCGCGGCGCATTTCAACCTGGGCAATCTCCTCGATGCCTCCGGCCACCCGCAAGACGCCGTGCCGGTGCTCCGGACAGTACTGCGTATGCAGCCGCAATTCGCACCGGCGCACTTCGGCCTGGGTCACGCGCTTGCGGCTACCGGCTCGCACGAAGCGGCGTTGCCGCAATTCGAACGCGCGGTCGGGCTCGATCCGAAGTACGGCGTAGCGTGGCTTGGCCTTGGCAACGCGCATCTGGCGCTCGGCGCGCACAAACCCGCGTTGCGTGCGTTCGATCAGGCCTTGCGGCTCGACCCCGGCCTTGTCGCGGCGAACCTGAACCGGGCGCTGACTCTGCTTGCATTGGGCGATTACACGCGCGGCCTGCCCGCCTACGAATGGCGCCTGCGCACGCCGGGCAGCATTGCACTGCCGTCGCTGCCGAAGTGGAACGGTGAGCCGCTGCCGCGCCAGACGTTGCGGATTCTCGCGGAACAAGGTTTCGGCGATACCCTGCAGTTCGTCCGTTTCGTCCCCTTCGCGGCGAAGCTCGCCGGACAGATCGTGCTTGAAGTTCAACCGGAACTGGTCGCGTTGCTGGAGCCGGCGGCGCACGCCGCGGGCGTTTTGCTGAAGAGCACCGCCAATGGTTTCGCCAATGGTTTCGCCAATGGTTTGGCCAACGGTTCGGCCAATGCAGCCCCGCTCGCCGATGCAGACGCTTTTTCGCCGTTGTTGAGCTTGCCGCTGGCGCTGGGTCTGTCGAACGTCGACAAGGTGCCCGCACGCACGCCGTATCTCGTGGTGCCGGCGGCTTATCGGAAGAAGTGGCGCGGTTCGCTCGGGGGTCAATCGAAACGCAAGCTGGGCATTGCATGGTCCGGGCGCATCCAGCCGGGCGAAACCCGCTCGGCGCAGTTTGAGATGCTCGAACCGTTGTTCAGGCTGGAGGGTATCGACTGGATCGTCTTGCAGCCCACGTTGACCGACGAAGAGCGCTCGTTGCTGGACGCTCATCCGCGCGCCCGCTTCATCCAGCGACTCGAAGGCAAGCTTGAAGATTTCGCGGATACGGCTGCGATCGTGGATCGGCTGGACGGTGTCGTATCCGTCGATACCGCCGTCGCTCATCTGACTGGCGCGTTAGGAAAACCGTTATGGCTGATGCTGCCGTTCGCGGCTGACTGGCGCTGGGGTATCGATACCGCGTCGACTCCGTGGTACCCGAAAGCACGCTTGTTCCGGCAACCAAAACCCGGCGCATGGGACGATGTGATCGGACGGGTGGCGCGCGAAATAAGCGCTTCGTAGAACGGGTTCAGAAGCGTTGAACGCACAAACAAAAATCCCTCGGCATTGTCGAGGGATTTTTTGCTTTCAAAGCCGCACTATCAAGCCGTCTTGTACTGACTGCGCGCTTCCGTGGATCGATACAAAACCAGCGTCGCGATCAGCCCGCAGACCGCGGCAACGGCCATCCATGCACCCGGCGCCGCCTTGTTGCCGGTTGCGTGAATCAGGTACGTGGAGATGGCCGGCGTGAACCCGCCGATCGTCGTCGCCAAGCTATATGCCAGCGAAAAACCTGTCGTGCGAACTTCGACCGGCATGACTTCGGTGAGCGCCACAACCATCGCACCGTTATAGCTGCCGTACAGGAAGGAGAGCCACAGTTCAACGCCGAGCAGGCGCAGGAACGATGGATCGGCAACCAGCCACTGCACCGCCGGATACGACGTGAGGATGGTGAGGACCGTGAAGAACAGCAGCACCGGGCGGCGGCCGATCCGGTCAGACAATGCACCCGAGAGCGGCAGCCAGACGAGATTCGACAAGCCGACGAACACCGTCACGACCAGCGCATCGATAGACGAAAGCTTGAGTACCTCTTTACC
>DASYLW010000397.1:0-4419 GCA_036009385.1 Caballeronia sp. | reverse complement strand
CAGCAGGCCGGTTGCGAACACGGATTTCAACGTAGTCTTTTTGGTCGTCATTTACACAGCCGGAAGGCCGCCCCGTTTGGCTTTCACGGTTTGGCTGGTTCGCCGCCCAGCGCACATTCATGGCTTTGGGCGGTCATCTTCTTGCGTGCGATCGGACAGATCGTGCAACTGAGCGCCTTTGCGGCACGGGTCGGGCAAGATTGCGTTGCAGGCTTCGCGCTTCCCTCCAGCCACAAGCGTCAATTCGATGCAGGCGACGCCGGTTTGCTCGATGACACCGAAGCCGACGACGTGCTGCCCGACTTCGAGCTGTCCGCCGCTGGCGTGCTTGCAGAGGCCGAATCAGTACTCGACGACTGATTGCCCGAATCTTTACTCGAATTACTCGAATCCGATGCGCCTTCGCTCTTGCTTTCGGCTTTGGCGCCATCGTCCTTCTTGCTGCCGTCTTCTTTCTTGGCAGCAGCGGCGCCGTTGTTGCCACCACGGAAATCGGTCACGTACCAGCCGGAACCCTTCAACTGAAAGCCCGCGGCCGTTACCTGCTTGGCAAATGTGTCTTTCCCGCACTGCGGACAGTGCGTGAGCGGTGCATCGCTCATTTTCTGGAGCGCGTCTTTTTTGAAGCCGCAGGACTCGCAGCGGTACGCGTAGATCGGCATGTCACTCTTCCTACGATTAACGTTTCGGCGCTTGCAAAGCCTTGAATTATAGCCTCAAACCATCGGCCAACCCCTAATTTTGGGCTCGCAGGCCCAGGTTTCAAGGGGACGTGGCCGGTGTGCGCAGGTTTCTTTTGTCGAAACGCAGGCTGTGCAGGCGCAGGCGAATTGATGCAGATACGGGATATACCAGGCGAATATCGGCCGCTGCAGGCGACACCCGGGATACGACGGAGTCAGGCAGCGGACTGAGCTTTCGGCGCACGCCGACGCCAGGTAAGCCAGCGTTCGCGTCCGGCAAAGACTTCGATGGATCCGGTCACCTCGTGCTCTTCCACGAGCTCGAAATACGGCGTCAGCAGGGCGTCGAGCGCATCCCGCCCGATGCCAAACGGCGGCCCCTTGGGTGTCTCACCGAGGAAATAGAAACCCGCCAGCAGCGCGCCGGGCCGCAGCAGGTCAGCCATGCGAACGGCGTAGTCCTGCCACCGGTCGGGCGGCAAAGCGCATAGGAAGGCGCGTTCATAAATCCAGCCCGTTTCAAACGGCGGCTTGTATGCAAAGAAATCGGCTTGTTCAACCACGCCGGCGTGTTCGCCCAATTGCTCACGCGCCGCTGCAACGGCGCTAGGCGAAAAATCGATAGCCCTCACAGGCCAATTTTCCCGCGCAAGCCACAACGCTTCGTGCGCGCTGCCGCAACCGGGAATCAGGACGTTCGCCAAGGTATTCCGATGCTCGAGGGCAAACGCCCTGAACGCTTCAGGCACGCCAGCCTGATCCCAAGGCGTAAAGCGCTGATCGAAGCGCTCGTTCCAGAACTCGGGGGAATTCGGGTCGCGCGCCTGGAAGCCAGGAGGAGAAGCGGGCTTGCTCTTGTCGCTCATGGTGCCTTCAACCTCCGTATGCAAATATCTGCCAGAGCTGGACAAGCATAGCGCCCGCGCCTACCGCAAGCCCGAAGATCAACAAGGCTTGCAACAAACGATTCGTGCGTTTCTGCTCAATCAGGATCATGCGCATGAGCTCGTCATTGCCGCCGACTGGCCGGTCATGCCGGTCAGCCAGCACCTGATGGATCAGGCGCGGCAACTGCGGCAGCGTCTTGCTCCATTGCGGCGCTTCCAGTTTCAGCCTTTCGTACCAGCCGCGCCAGCCGACCTGCTCATTCATCCAGCGTTCGAGATACGGCTTGGCAGTCTTCCACAGATCGAGTTCGGGGTCGAGCGACCGGCCGAGCCCTTCCACGTTCAGCATCGTTTTTTGCAACAGCACGAGTTGGGGCTGAATCTCGACATTGAAGCGGCGCGAAGTGGAAAAGAGCCGCATCAGCACCTGGCCCAGCGAAATATCCTTCAAGGCCCGGTCGAAGTACGGTTCGCAGACAGCGCGAATAGCACTTTCCAGCTCTTCGACACGCGTGCTCGGCGGCACCCAGCCCGACTCCAGATGCAGCGTGGCCACACGGTGATAGTCGCGCTTGAAGAACGCCAGGAAATTCTGCGCCAGATAGTTTTTATCGAAGTCGGACAGCGCGCCGACAATCCCGAAATCCAGCGCGATATATCGCCCGAACGTCTCTTGCGCGAGACTCACCTGAATGTTGCCGGGATGCATGTCAGCGTGGAAAAACCCGTCGCGAAATACTTGTGTGAAAAATATCTCGACGCCTTGCTGCGCCAGCTTCGGAATATCGACACCGGCCGCTCGCAGCACTTCCACCTGACTGATCGGCACGCCGACCATGCGCTCCATCACCAGCACCGTAGGCGCCGAATAGTCCCAATACATCTCGGGCACCATCAGCAAATCAAGGCCTGCAAAATTGCGCCGCAACTGGCTGCCATTCGCAGCCTCGCGCATCAGGTCAAGTTCGTCGTGGAGATATTTATCGAACTCGGCGACTACTTCGCGCGGCTTCAGCCGCTTGCCGTCCGCCCATAGCCGCTCGGTCCAGTACGCAATGTCTCGCAGCAACGCGAGATCCGAGTCGATCACCGGCAGCATGTTCGGCCGCAATACCTTCACCGCCACTGCCTTGCCCGCATGCGCGCCGGTCTTGATCTTGGCGAAGTGCACCTGCGCAATTGATGCGCTCGCCACCGGTACACGTTCGAAGTCGTCGAACAAGACGTCAATGGGTGAACCCAGCGATTTCTCCACAAGGCCGATAGCGACGTCCGAGTCGAACGGCGGCACTTGATCCTGAAGCTTGGCGAGTTCGTTCGCTATGTCGACCGGGAGCAAATCGCGGCGCGTTGACAGGACCTGCCCGAACTTGACGAAGATCGGCCCAAGGCTTTCGAGCGCGAGACGCAGCCGCACCCCGCGTGGCACGTCGAACTTGCGGCCGAACGTGGTGACGCGCATGAGCAAGCGGACACGCCGGTCCTGGATGCCGCTCATCACCAGCTCGTCGAGGCCGAATCGCACTACGGTGAAAAAAATCTTGAGGAAACGCAGAAGACGCATGGTTCAGCCCGTTACTTGCTCGTGCCGCGCGCTGACGCGGCGCCGGACGCTGACGCGCCTCGGGCTTCGGCTTTTTGTTCAAGTCGCTCGATGCGTTTTTCGACGCGCGCGAGCGCGTCCCGGGCTACAGACAGTTCGGCATTGAACGTGTCGAGAGCGCTGCGGCGCACGAGTTGAGGTTGTTCGTCGAGCAGGTATTCGGCCACCGATTCAAGCAGATTGCGTCCCGAGCGGCGCGCTTGTTCACCCACTTTGCGTACGGTCGAGCCAATACGGTGAGCGGGACCGTCGCCAATTACACGAGCCAGATCTTCTTCGGGCTCCCAGCGCAGATGTTCGGCCAGTTTCGCGATCGTGGCCGCGAACTCCGCATCGCCTTCTATGCGGACGTGTTTCATCGCAGCCGCCTGGCCGCCTTGCAGGAACGCCGGAACGGCGTCCGCGGGCACGGAGAGCGTAACGTCGAATGTGCGTGCTTCGGTTTCGTCCACAGCGGCAATCAGCCCGTCAGGCTGGACCATCAGCAACAGCGAGAACGGCGAGAGCGCCAGCCGCGCGGTCTTGCCGGCGTAAGGCGTAAGCCGCTCGCGAGCCCAGGATTCGCGCGCGAGCACGTGGTTCACAGCCGCCGCGAACGCTTTCGATGCGGTTCTGGCTGCGGCCTGAGTGGCTGAAGGTGCGGCGGGTTGGGCGAATTCGTCTGCGTGCGTCATCGGCTCTGAGATGAAAAAACCCGCGCAAGCGGTCACTCGCGCGGGTTTCTATTCTACCTTTGCAACTGGCGTTGTCGTTTGGCCCGCGGCACCGCCAACATCGCGTTAGCCATAAGGCCTGCACTTCAATGCCAGAACGACCGGCCTTTCAGCCTGTCGTGCTGCCCAATTAACTGACCTGCTGGATCCCGGCCAGCAACCAGCCTTCGTTGCCGTACTTCTGTTTCGACAGGTTCCAGATCTCGATGAACGGCTCAGCAGCAGCGCCTTCCGTTTCACGAATCAGACCGTGGAAACGCACGCTGGCCAGGCTTTCCGTGCCGCGCTCTTCAACGCCGAGGATGTCGGCGTTGAGTTGCACGACGTCGGTACGGTTCGGCTGCGAGCCGCGTGCATCGATGTCCAGCTTCACTTCCGCGAACATTTCCGGTGTGGTGAATTCGCGGATGTCGTTGGAGTTGCCGCGATCCCATGCGTCCTGCAAGCGCACGAAATAAACCTTCGCGTTGCGCACGAACGCTTCGCTGTCGAAACCTGCGGGTACGTCGACTTGCGGCGCGGCTTCGATCGTG
>DASYLW010000396.1:0-16665 GCA_036009385.1 Caballeronia sp. | reverse complement strand
AACTGCACGCTGTGGACACTTAGGGTAGAGCGGTGAAAGCGTTTTCTTTGCTTCGTTTCTTTTTCGCTTTGGAAAAAGAAATGACGCGCTGCCACGCGCAGTGGCTAACAGTGATAGAGAAAATAGCCAACTCAAGCAGACCACTAAGGCCGAAAGCAGCAACCCGGCATTGACCCAGGGCCGCTAGGCTGAACCCCGCAACAATCCCACCCCAGCCTAGTGCAAACCCGCTTTAGCGGCCACATCGAAAGTAAACGCCAGCGCCTTATCCGGCACGACAATACCGTCGATAAACTGCACCACGTCCAAATCCTTCACAAAACTCGCCGCCGATGAAGCGGCAAGAATCGCGCTGCTTTCCTGCGGTTTCCCAATAAGATAGCCCTGTACGTAATCCACGCCTATTTCCTTCAGCGCGCGCAGCGTATCTACATCCTCAACCCACTCCGCCACGCTACGCATTCCAAGATTGCGCGCAAGGGCGACAATAGCTTCAACAATGGCGATATCAGCCGGATGGGCGCACATCGTCCGAATAAACTCGCCATCGATCTTGAGTGCATCGGCGGAAAGGTCCTTGAGATATTTAAACGAGGTATACCCTGCGCCGAAATCGTCGAGTGCGATCTTGCCGCCCATCTCATGAACCCGCGCGATAAAGCGCTGTGTATTGCCGAGATCATGCAGCGCGACACTCTCGGTAATCTCGAGACAGAGATAAGGCACGATATGCCGAAAGCGTGCGAACAATGCAAAGACATCCTCCATGAATTGCTCGTCATTCAGCGAACCACCACTGAGATTGACGCAAATGAAACGCGTATTTGTGAGCGACGCCTGATGTTTCTCGATCCACTCAAGCAACGTGGTGATCACCCATTTATCGATAGCCGCAATATTGCCGGACTCCTCGGCCGCCACAATCACCTTGCCGGCCGGGAAGGTTGCGCCATCGGGCGCGCGCATGCGCAGCAGCACTTCGAAATTAAGCGACTCGGTAGGCGCAGACAGCGACATGATTGGTTGCATCACGAGGAAAAGACCCGGAGGCAGTCGATTGCGCCCCAGCGTTTCGACCAGCTTCAGCTCCTCCGCCCGCTCCTCGAACGCCGCCGCACCCTTTCGATACGTCACCATCCTCGCGTTCGAACTTTTCTTGGCCTCGCGGCACGCACGGTCCGCGTGCGAGAGTGCGTCCTGCACACGCACGCCGTGCGAGCACTCCACCAGTCCCACCGATGCCTTCACCTGGAACGCACGATTGCCGACCTGATACGGCGCATCGCTCAACGCACTGATCAGGTGCTGACAGCAGTCGATCGCTTCGTCTATCGACATATCACCCATCACGCAGACGAATTCGTCGCCGCCAATCCGCCCGAACGGAAACCCGGCTGAAAACAACGCCCGCGTGCGGGTGGCGACCTGCTTCAGGACTTCGTCGCCGGCACGATGGCCGAACAGGTCGTTGACGAGCTTGAAGCGATCCAGGTCCACGTACGCCAGCGCCCAGGACGTCCCTTCCTCGCTTTGTGCAGCGATAGCCTTTTCCACGCCGCGCCGGTTCAGCGACCCCGTGAGCGGGTCGTGTTCGGCCAGGAACCGCAGTCGTTCGATCGCTTTCGAACGTTCGGTCACATCCTGCAGCGAGCCTTCGATCCAGCCGTTCGAGCGCGTGGCCTTCAGCAGGAAACGGCGCTCGCCATTGCCCCGCGACTCCGCGCCGCCCATCTCCAGTTCGCCTTCACTTCCCTTCGATGCCAGCGCCTGCAAAGCCCCCCAGGCGCCCGATTCGAAGTAGTCGTTCCAGTGCCGAACCTTGTATTCGGTTTTCTGCAGCGACAGCATGGTCCGCAACGCAGGATTCGCGCGCACGAAATGACCGGCACTGTCGAGCGTGAACAGGCCGATGGGCGTCACGTCATAGGTGTTGCGCAATTCGGTTTGCGCCTGCCGCCGGTGTTCCCGTTCGGCGCGCATCTGTTCGGCAATGGCGAAGGCGGCCATCATGCTCGACGACAGCGCGGCCATCACCGTATTGACGCCGCCGACCAGCAACTTGATGCCGAACGCCGCGCCCATGACTTCGGAGAATGTCGCGAACAGCACGATTGCCAGCGAGCCCACGTACCACATCACCGTGCGCGAGCGGGTCATCCAGACGAGCCGCGCCAGCAGGAAGATCAGCACGAAGACGCCGAAACCGGTGATGACCCAGAGCGTCGGGATAAAGCGTGCGTATGGCAACACGATTGCAGCGCCAAGCAGCACGAGGCCGACGTAATGCACGATCCTCAGAAGCCATTTATACCCAATGACCTTCAGCTCGCGCCGGAAAAGCGAAGTGAACAATGCGGCCGTCAGCAGGTAATAAACCGCGAATGTCAGCTGCCGGATGATCTGCAGGTAATCCGGCGGGATCACGCGACCGATCCACTCCATGTCCCAACCCATGGCGTTCGCGCACAACCGCAGGTTGCCGACAAGCCAGACCGCGAAGATCACGTAGGTCCATTCGCGGTTGATCATCGCCGTGACGAAAACGAAAACGGCCAGCGTCAGCAGCCCCCCCGCGATCAACCCTGAATTCTCCTGGAAGTCGAGCGCGCTCTTTCGCAGCATCGGACCGCTCCAGGCCAGCGCGGAAATTTGTGCCGGTCCGGAAAAGGTGCCACGGCACAGCACGTTGACTTGCTGCGCGAGATGACCGAGATGCAGCGCGAAACCTGCCTTGACCTGGCTAAATTCGTTGGTCGTGGTCAGGCGGTCGGCGCTGCCGAGCGGCTGCATGGTCGACGCGATCCAGCACGACAGCGTTTGCGCGTGGCGCGACGGCAATTCTGCGTACGTCGTCTGCTCCTGGCTCATGTTCGGAACCGGGAATTCAAACCAGAACGGCGTTTCGGCTAGCTGCGTGTTGAACCGGTTGGACAAGACTGCCGAGGGCATCCGCTCAAGGGCAGTAGCGGGATCGAGCGTGCCGGACGGGTCTTTCAGGACGTGAAGAGGCAGCGCACGACCACCCCTTGAATCGAATTGAGGCGTTCCCCACGCCAGGGTGGCAAGGGTGCCGAGAGCAATCAATGTCGGGACAATATAGACGGCGAACGCGTACAGAAACCGGTCCATATTTGACCCGGTATATCCGGACTTCGCCCGCGAAAATAAGGCAACCGACGCCATACCTTTTAATCCCCCGTGTTGCACGACAGACGTCGCGCCGACGGTGGCGAAACAGCAATGAATCGCCACCGTCTTTTTTGTGGCCTCGGTCAATGAACGGCCGGGCTATCTTCTATTACCTGCCGTAAGCAATTTGCGGTGCCTCCGGGCATCGTACCGGTTCCTGGTGGAAAGATAAATCCGACGTCCGTAAATCCAGATCCGGATGATGCGTATGCACCATGAACTGGAATAACGGATGCTTTGCTTCCTCCCAACGGCGCCGAGCCGCCATCACGTCTTTTGCAAGTACCCGGTGAGGCAATCCGCCAACATGCGCCATCGGCAGGAATTCTCTTTCTCCAAATACATCTTCGAACAGCATGCCTTCATATTCCTTGTCCAGCGGCGAACGCGCGGTAATAACCATATAGTCGACCAGTTGCTGCTCGCAATAAAGCCACAAAGCCTTGCAAAGCATTACCTTGACAACCCGGCCCATCCCACCGCCCGCCACACCCAGCCGGGTGGCTTCCGCCAGGCGGCTGCGGGCAAGCCAGTCAGGCAGGCGCACCGATTGTTCCACTGCCAGCGGCGCGTATTCGTTGGTCTGGATCCGCATGGTACCCAGCGGTGCGCCATCCAGCTTCGATTCCGCGAGAAGCAGGGCCACACCCGGGTCCCGATCGCATTCCTCAATGCCCAGTTTCTGGGCAAAAGCCGGCAAATGCCGTCCATAAGCCATGCGCCGGATTTCAACGACTTTTTCAAGGTCGGCGCTTTCACGAACAATACGGATGGTAAAAGGCATGGACTCGCGCTTCTCCTGAGCGCGTACAACTGCCCGCTCGAGCCGCTCTGCACGTTCACCATGGTCAATATGTCCGTTGCGAGAGACGCTGCTTTGATCTGCCTGATTAAGTTGTTCCATTTGTGCTACCCCATTTTTGGCGAGAAGGAGGACGCCGCGGAACGTTTGACTTCACGCAAACGAAGCACACGACGGATTTAGTCTCGCCCAAAGGCAATTGATGAGGTGCGCGCTACCAAATAAATCTTTAAAGAAACTTCGAAAAATCATGCATTTTCAGTGCTTTTCATCTTCGACGACCCTAAACATCTCCTCGAATTTCGTATTATGAAAATTCCCGGATGGGTCAGTATGTGTCGAGCACGTGAAACGTGATTCCTTTTCCCATTAAACAGGGACCCATATATTCTAAAAGCGCGTTTTTGCCTCCGCTGTCCCGGTACTGCACCGTTCGGGTGCTCATGCTTAATAACGGCTTTTTTATCGCGGACTTTATATGGAAGGCAAATAGCGGCAAGCGAGGCGGCTGGGTTTGACGGCGTGAGAAAACACCCTTCAGATGAATGCAGGTTATTGGGCAGCCTATTTAATCCGACGAATAAAAATGCTTTAATTAAACAGTTTTGGCACTCTGGGATTTCGATGTGCAAGACGGAAGTAATCAGAGGATGTCAGGGTTGTGCGCTTTGGAAATCGGAAGGGAATTCCGATCAAGTCTGAAATAATTGCCTGTTTTGCCGGATGAAGAAGTGCGAGGACGGCGGACGCAGCGCGCATCCGCCGGCTTGCCCAGCGTGGGGCAGGTCTGGCCGGGCTCCTCCTCAGTCTTCGTCGTCGAGCCAGGGAATGTCCACGTCGGTGATGAACGCCACCATCGCGAGCGGGCGCCCTTCCTGACGGCCGATCTTGCCGTCCGCGCGTTGCCATTCGCATCGAAACACGGTTGCCGGGGTGTCGGCCATCAAGGTCACGGTGCGCAGTTCGTCCGGGTCCGCATCTTCCACCGGGCCATCGAGCGACACCAGCAGTTGTTGCGGCCACATGCCGTCGGCGGGATCGTAGATTTTGTCGCCATCATGAATCACGACGAACGCTTCCACGCCGATAGTCGCCGAAGCCTCCACGATCATCTTGCCAAGTGCGCGCAGCACGGCCGTTGCGCGGCCGGAGTTGGCCTGGCGAATCGCGAGGTCGCCGCGCGTCAGCGCCTGCTCCAGCTTCGGGTTGGTTTTCTGTTGGGCCATCGGGTCGCCTCCGTAACTTGATTCACTTGTTCGACGAGCATCGCCCGCCGGCTTGCAAGGCGCGATCGTACCATTGCTGTCCCAAATTTACCGTCCGGCAGGCCTCTCGCGTAATTTTTCGCACCCCGCAAACGCCCGCCCATCAAAGCTGCGAGCGTCCCGGCGACACCCCGCATGATGCCTTTGCACTCAACTCGGCCGCCATTTCATCCGATAAGATGTTGTCCGGCCTCAAGCGCTGCCAAGCCCCGTCGCACACGTCCGGTCGTTCCATCTCGTCCGAGTCGTCGTCCTGGTTGTCGTTCCATTTACACGCGCAGACCAACATCATGTTCGAACTGTTCCTGGCTCCTGTTTGTGCAGCCGATCTGACCGGGCAGGTTCACCGTCGTCGGACGGCTGGGCTGACATGTTTGCCCGCATGGTTCATGCCGTTCATCCTGCGCGCCTTTTCGTTATCCGTTTCGTTATTCGTCGCGCAAAGTGCTCCGCTAGCCGTTATGGCTGCGCCGTCCAGCAGCACCCGCCTTCAGGCAGCAGCTTCGTGACGCGGCGCGCACTCGGGAAGCCTCCCCCGCAGGCCGCGTTCGACGGCATCGTGCTCTGTTCGCACTTCCAGCCGATCTACAGCCTGCCCCACCAGCGCCAGGCCGGTTACGAGGCCTTGTTGCGCGGCGTTGCATCGGCGGGCGGATTGCTGGCGCCGTTCGAACTGTTCGCGAAGGCGGTGGTGGAGAACTCGACCGGGGCGCTCGACCGCCTGAGTCATGTCACCCATTTGCACAACGCCGCCGGATGGCTGCCCGGCCAGTCCTGGTTGTTCCTGAACGTGACGCCGGCAAGCTTTATCGATCCGGGCTATGCCCGGCAACTCGCCGACCTCGCGCGTGAGTCGGGCATGCGGCCAGAAGAAATCGTGATCGAACTGCTGGAATCGGGGGGCAACGACGTCTGCGCGTTCGCCCAAGCCACCCAGGCATTCCGGTCGCAAGGCTTTCTGGTGGCAGTGGACGACTTCGGCGCCGGGCACTCGAACCTGGACCGGTTGCTGACCTTGCGGCCGGACATCGTGAAACTGGATCGCAGCCTCATTCATGCGCATCAGCCGGACTTGCGCGAGTCGGTCATGCCGAAGCTCGTGAGCCTGTTGCACGAGGCAGGCATGCTGGTGGTGGCCGAAGGGATCGAGACCAAGGAGGACTTGCTGCTGGCGGCGCGCTCGGGTGCGGACTTGGTGCAGGGTTTCCTGTTCGGTCAGGCCGGTCCCGGATCCTCGCCCGAGGAAGCCGCGACGCAGCAGATCGAATCCGTCTTCGATACCCTCGCTCACACGCGCCAGGCGCGCGAGCTTGCCGTCGACTTGCTGTTGATGCCGTATCGGACGCGCTTTGCGGAGGCGGCGGAACGAATGTGGGCCGGCGCGTTGCCGCAGCGGGCCTGCGAGAATCTGCGCGCGTTGCCGTGCACGGGAAGTTGTTTTTTCCTCGATCAAGGCGGCCGCGAATGTATCCCGATGATCGCAGGCGCGGGCGCGGCCCCGATCGCTCCCCGCCTCGCGCCGCTGAGCAAACCGTCGATCGGCCGCTGGGACAACCGGCCCTATTTCGTCGATGCCCTCGCGCATCCGCAGCAGCTGATGGTGAGTGCTCCGTATTTATCGGCGACCGGCACCGGACTCTGCGTGACGCTGTCCGTTTTCATCAACTATCGCGGCGATCCAATCGTGTTCGGCGCGGATCTCGACTGGGAACGTCTCGCCGCATCGGCGACGGGGTTGCTGTCACCTTCAGCCTAGCGTTGGGCTCAGGTTCGCGGCCAGCGTTCGGACCAGATACTCGCCGCCCGCTTTCAACGCCGTCACGTTGCCGGGTTCGAAGGTCCAATGGCCCGCGGCATCGACGATGGATAACTGCGCACCTGGCCATACATCGGCCAAGGCCTGCGCCTGATCGGCGGGACACACCATGTCGAAGCGGCCGTGCACGAGCACGCACGGCAGATGCGCAATCCTGCCGATACGTGGCAACAGCGGCTCCGGCGGCAATTCGTGCGCCATGTAGTGGTGCTCCAGCAGCGACATGGAGATCGCAGCGGCATTGGCCTCACGGGTGGCTTCGGGAGTGGCTGGCTCAGCTTGAGCCGGTTCATGAGCTGCATCATGAGCTGGTTCAGCCTGGGGCGCTTCGAGCAGCGTGGCGGTGATTTGCGCGGCGTCGGTTTGAGCCGCTATGACCGAAGCACCGGCTTTCGTTTCGTCGCCTTTCGATTCATCTTTATGCGCCTGTTCAGCGGCCTTCTTCGGCGCCGGTTTATTCACTACCGATAACGTCGCCTCAAAGCCCGACCACGCACGAGCGAGCTTGATGCCGGCGTCATCGAAACGGGCAAGCGGCGCGCCGGTGAGCGTCAGGATCTCGGCGGCATTGCGCGGACGCCGGCCACTTGCGGTCTCTATTGCATCCAGGAACGCCCGGTGCGCGTCAGGAAACACGCGCTGCACATCCCACAGGAACCAGTCGATATCCTCCTTGCGCGCGAGGAAAATCCCACGCAGCAAAAAACCAAGGCAGCGTTCCGGATGCGTCACGCCGTAGCTAAGCGCGAGCGTCGTGCCCCACGAGCCGCCGAACAACGCCCATTTCTCGATGCCGAGCGTGATCCGCAACTTCTCCATATCGCCGATCAGATCTTTCGTGCCGTTGTGCTCCAGCTTCCCGAACGGCGTGGACTTGCCGCAGCCGCGTTGATCGAAGAAAACCATCCGCCACTTCAATGGATCGAGCACATCCGCCCATTTCAGGTTCATCGCGCCGCCGGGGCCGCCGTGGACAATCAGCATCACGGGGGCGTCCTTGGGTCCTTGTGCGCGCCAGTACATGGCGTGACCATCGCCGACATCGAGCAAGCCGTCCTCGTAGGCGGGCGCCGGCTCGGCGGTTGGCTTGGCGGCATCGCCATTCGTCAACTCGCCCTTCACTTCCCTGTTTGCTTCGGCCGTCATTGCAACTCCGTTAAAGAGAGGCTCTAGCCTCTCCGATTGTTCATCGGGCGGTAGGTCAGGGGCGGGCCCCGGCTGCAGCCTGGGCGCGAATCCGGGACATGCGCCGCCGCACACGCTATCCTTCGGGTTTCGTACGCGGGCTCAAGCGTCGGGTTGGTCAGCCCGCCCCGAGACCCTTTGCAACCCGCCGCCTCCCTTTCGCACACTTTTACCACTGTCCATTTCTTAATGCATCGAACCTTCGTCAAGTGGATATTCGCAACCTACCTGCTTGGCAGCGGTACGGTGTGGTCGATCCTGATTCTGCCTTTGTTTCCGTTCGTCGGTCGCGGCGGCCGTTATTGGCTCGCCAAACAATGGTGCCGCGCGATGGTCAAAATGATGCGCGTGATCACCGGCGTATCGTGTTCCGTCGAAGGACTGGAGAACCTGCCGAATGAACCGTTCATCATGCTGTGCCGGCATGAGTCGACATGGGAAACACTCGCGTTCATGGCCCTGTTTCCGCGCCGCATCAGTTTCGTTTTCAAGAGCGAACTCAAGCGCATTCCGTTCTTCGGCTGGGTGCTGAAGGGCCTCGATATGGTGAGCCTGGATCGCGGTTCGCCCCGTCAGGCGCATCAGGCTGTGACCCGTGAGTGCGCGGAAAAGCTTGCGCTGGGCGATGTGGTGGTGATCTTTCCGGAAGGCACGCGGGTCGCGCACGATGCGCCACTCAAGCTGGCTTCGGGCGGCGTCCGGCTCGCATGTTCCACGCAAGTGCCCGCCGTGCCGGTCGTGCATAACGCCGGCAAATACTGGCCGGCAAAAGGCTGGCCCGATCAACCCGGGCATATCCGCGTAATCGTGCTGCCACCCTTGCCCGCCGATTGTGTGGTGCCGCAAGAGTTGAACCGGCTTGCGCAAGAACGGATGGAAAAGGAACTGGCCCGGCTGGTCTGAGCTTCGTTCTGAGCTTGAGCGGCATTGATCGCGCGGGCCACGCGCCAAGCAACCCGTGATAAGCGGCGGCTCGATGCCTTGGGTCAGAACGTCAGAACGGCCGGCGGCGCTTCGCCGCGCACAGCCGGTCCACCGCCGACAACAGCGCTTCCGTCTCGACGGGCTTCTGTAAATAGCCGTCATAGTGAACAAAAGCCGGCGGGTATGGATGACCCGAGATCATCAGGAAGGGAATGTGCGCCAACGCCGAGTTGGTCTTCATTGTCTGGCATAACAGGGCGCCGCCGAGCCCCGGCATCATCCAGTCCGACACCACGATATCCACGCTGTGCTCGCCCAATACTGCAAGCGCACCGTTGCCGTCGAACGCGGACAGTACCGTGCAGTCCGCCGACTGCATGCAGAGTGTCCAGGCTTCGAGGGTGGCGGGGTCGTCGTCGACGAGCAATACGGTTTTCATCTTGCTGGCGGCTTTGATGATCGTCCTGATGATTGAAGAGTTGCGCAGTCAGACAGCGCAAAGCAAACTTTGGTTGCACGCAATTTCTGTTGCGCACGCTTACAGTATGGTTGTTCGCGGCGCTCATGCGTTGCTTGTGCGTTGCTTGTGACGCCGCGCTTTTCAAGACTGCGCTGCGCTTGCCTTGACTGCTGATTAAGGCAGGCTTTAAAGCAGGCTTGGCCCACTTATATAGCTTTTATCGCACGTATGCTAATGGGGTTTTGCCGGTCCCGCATTTGCGGTAACAAGTGCCTGCGGCAACGCTCCATACACGCTATTTCATACCGATACGAACCGCTTCTCGCTGCCTTCCCGCTTCCCGGATTGCATCGATCAAGCTATCCAGCGCAGGCGAGCGGACGCGATCATGGCGCAGTATCAGGCCGATGGGTTCATCGGCGCCCGCGAAGGGCATCGGCAAACGAGCCAGCAGCTTCAATTCGATGTCATGTTCCACCACGCTAGAGGGCACGAACCATACCGCGTCGTTGTGCAATGCAAGAGCGCGCCCGAGCGACACCGACAAGGTTTCAATCAACGAATTCAGCGCCTGCGCGCCAAATGCCGTCAACACGCTTTCAGCTGACTGGCGGATCAATGTCCCGAACGGCGGCACGACCACCGGAAAGCGCGCAAGCACCGACGCCGTCATATTGCTTTCGTGCACGAGTGGATGATCGTGGCGCACGACGACCGTCAACGGCTCACGATACAACTGCTCGAAGGTCATCCCCTGCATGCCTTCAGGTTCGGACAGCCGACCGATGACCAGGTCGGTATCGGCGGATTTCAGGCGTTCAAGCAACTGCGAGTTCGACCCGGTCCATACCCGCACGGAGACATCCGGCCAGTGCGCCCGGAACGCCGCAAGCGTGGGCGGCAGCAACGCGGACGCCACGGTCGGCAGGACGCCTATCGCGACCGTGCCGGGCAGGTCGACACCATGCCGGGATAACTCATCCACTCCTTCACGCAAAGCCCCCACACAGGCTGCGGCGTGTGGCGCGAACAAGCGGCCCTCGCGCGTGGGCGCGGCGCCTCGGCGGCCCCGTTCAAACAAACGGACGCCCAGGATGGATTCCAGCTCGCCTATAGTCTTCGATACCGCCGGTTGCGTGATCGAAAGGCTGTCGGCGGCGCGCTGCACGCTGCCGAACTGGGTCACTGCCAGGAAGCACTGCAGATGCCGGAACTTGATCCGGCCGCTGGTCAGATTGGCCAGCGGCGCGATTGGCTTGTTCAGCTTGCCCGGCTTCGGCTTGTTCGGCGCCCCTGCCGGATCGGACGAGATAGGGTTTTTGGCCATGAGGATCGGTTATGTCTGAATGGATAAAACATCATTTTCCATAACTTCACCGCTTGGATAAAGTGTTGATTCATATTTTAAAAGTCGGAGACAAGAAAGTGACTACCCCGGTGACTACCCCCTCCCTCATCCTGAGCCCGCGCGACTGGGATTCCCACCCGCCTTATCGCCATGCAGGCTACAAATCATCGGTGCTCCGCAGCCCGTCATGCCCGTTGATCCCGCTAAAAGAGAACCTGAAAAACCGCCGTGTGCCGGTCTATGGCGCGGACGATCTTGGCAAGCTCGATCATGACCTCACGCGTAACGCCGCCAAAAACGGCGAGCCGCTGGGCGAACGCATTATCGTGACGGGACGCGTGCTCGACGAAGGTGGCCGGCCGGTGCGCAATACGCTCGTCGAAATCTGGCAAGCGAACGCGGCCGGGCGTTATGTTCATAAAGCCGATCAGCACGCCGCACCGCTCGATCCAAACTTCCTCGGCGCCGGACGTTGCCTGACCGATAACGAAGGACGGTATCGCTTTCTCACGATCAAACCGGGCGCGTACCCGTGGGGCAATCATTCGAACGCGTGGCGTCCGAACCACATTCACTTCTCGTTGTTCGGCGACTACTTCGGCTCGCGTCTTGTCACGCAGATGTATTTCCCCGGCGACCCGCTGCTCGATCTTGACCCGATTTTCCAGGGCACACCGGAGCATGCGCGCGACCGGATGATCTCGCGCTTTTCCATCGGTACGACTGAGGAAGCCTACGCGCTCGGTTATGAGTTCGACATCGTGCTGCGCGGCGCGAAGCAGACCCCGACGGAGGCTTGAACATGACCACTCACACAACTTATAAACAAACGCCGTCGCAAACGGTCGGACCGTACTTCGCCTACGGCCTGTGTCCCGAGCAATACAACTTCGACCTGAAGAGTTTGTTCACGCCGTCGATTGCCGATCGGGAATCGGCCGGGCAGCACGTCAGCATCGTGGGGCAAGTGTTCGACGGCGAAGAGAAAGTAGTTGGCGATGCCGTCATCGAAATGATTCAAGCCGATTCCACCGGTCGCTATGTGAGCACACCTGCAGAGGCACGCAAGTCGGGTTTTCGTGGCTTCGCGCGCGTGGGCACGGGGACCGATCCCGAGTTGCGCTTCGTGGTGGACACAGTCAAACCGGGCAGTACGGGGGGTGATTCGGCGCCGCATATCGATGTGATCGTATTGATGCGCGGCATGTTGCTGCACGCCTATACGCGCATTTATTTCGACGATGAAGCCGAGGCTAACGCTCGCGATGACGTCTTGGCGCAAGTTCCTGCGGAGCGGCGCGGCACGCTGATCGCCAAGCGTGAGGCGGGGACATCGAATACGATTTATCGTTTCGATATTCACTTGCAAGGGCCGAAGGAAACCGTGTTCTTCGATCTTTAAGCGGTTACTGGTGGACAGGCAGAGCGTCCGGCGCGATGGTTTATGATGTCGGTCGCTCGAACTTGCCTGTGATTCCCCTATGAAAGACGCTCAGTCCGCCAGTCCGTTGTATCTCAAACTTCTCGCCGAAACCGCGCAGATCGAATGGTCTGAACTGCAGCGGTTTTTCGCGCGCGGCGTGTTGTTGAAGGTGGCACGCGATATCGATCTGGTGAGTGTCGCCGAAGCCGTTGCCAGCGATGATACGAAGCAGGTCGCCGAGTGGTTATCAGCCGGATTGCTCGAACGCGTCGAACCCGCGACGGCGGAGGATCTTGCCGCGCGCAATCCCGAACTGTGGGCTGTTGTAGTGTCGCCGTGGGTGTGTGTGCAGGAACGTGGTTGAGCGGTTCGCTTTTCACCTCCCCGATAACTTCCGCCAAAGCGTCGTCTTGCTGATGCCGAGCGCCCGGGCGACCTCTTCGCGATTCCCATCGAACGAATCCAGCATCGCGCGGATCTCGCCGGCTTCAACTTTGCGGCTGCGCTGCTTCAGCGTTTCCGGACCCGAAACGGTTTCGTCTTCTTGAAGCTCCGGCGCGATTGACTTCAGCAGTTCAGGCGTTACTTGCACCCCCGGCATCTCGTCCAGCTCCACCGCAATCCGCTCAATCACGTTCTGCAATTCGCGGACGTTCCCAGGCCATCGGTACGCAGCCAGCAACGGTAACGCCGGTTCAAGCACGCTACGTGCTGCCTCTGCCGACTCGATCCGCCCCGTCTGCCACAGCAGCCGCGCAGCCAGCCCGGCAATGTCCGACGAGCGCTCACGCAGCGGCGGCAAGGCAAGATTCAAGATATTCAGCCGATAATAAAGATCAGCCCGAAACTGCCCCGCCTGGACGCGCTCACTCAGACCGCGATGCGTCGCAGCCACCACGCGCACATCGACTTGCAGCGGTTCCGTGGACCCTAGACGCACCACTTCCCGCTCCTGCAGCACGCGCAGCAAACGGCTTTGCAAGGGCATCGGCATCTCGCCGATTTCATCGAGAAAAAGCGTGCCGCGATGCGCCGATTCAATCAGCCCCGCCTTTCCCCCGCGGCGTGCGCCGGTGAACGCACCTTCTTCGTAACCGAACAATTCGCTTTCCAGCAACGTCTCCGGAAACGCGCCGCAATTGAGCGCGACGAACGCGAACTCGCGTCGTCCGCTAGCGGTATGGATGCCTTGCGCAACCAGCTCCTTGCCCGTGCCGCTTTCGCCCCGAATGAGCACGGTGGCGTCAGTTCGCGCGTATCGACGGGCGCGCTGGCGCACTTGTTCTATCCCTTCGCTCGCCCCGCTCAGATCCTCGATCCGATACCGCGCGACCAGTTGCGGCGCACGTTGCCGGGTGCGCACCGAGCGGTCCATGCGCTGCAACGCCACCGACTCCTGGAAGGTGATGATCGAACCGGAAGCCGCCGATGTCGATGCATCGCCCCATGCACTCCGATGCACTACATAAGTCGCGCCGCGTACCGTCTCAAGCGACTCGCCCGGCTCCTTCGGCACCGCGCTGGCGACCTCCGGCGCGAGATCGTATAGCCGCTTGCCCACCGCTTGTGACGGCGCGAGCCGCAACATGTCGGCCATCTTGCCGCTCAACGCTTCTATCCGGCCATCGGCGGTCAGCGCGATCACGCCGTCGCGCAAATGCTGCAGCACCTGATCCAGCCGCCGGCGCCGCTGCGTCTCCCCGAGCGTCGCGCGTGCGACTTCCAACGCGGTTTCGAAGGCGCCCTGAACGGACGCACGCGAGTATAAAAAGACCGACTTCATGCCCGCTTTCTCGGCCAGTTCCGTCACGAGACCCGGCCCGACGACAGCCAGCACGCCCCGGTCGCGCAGATCGAGCACGCAGGCCTCCGCGTCTTCCGCCGACAGATACGAAGCGCATTCCACTGCGGCCCCAAACGCCCGGAAAAATCGTTTCAGCCCGGAAGGCGTTTCGCCGTGCATCACGAGACCAACCGAGTCGCTCTCACGACGTGCCCGCGCCAACGCATGCATCACGTCGAAGCCGGTGGGATTGATAAGGACGACTGGCACGCTGATCCGCGCCTTCAGGTAAGCGCCGTTCGATCCCGCCGATACGACCACGTCCGGACGCGCCTCACCCGCATTCTCGATCTCCTGCACCGCGTCCTCGTAGCCCAGCGGCACGATGCGCAGATCGGCAATGCCGTCGTACTCCGCCGCTATGTCGCGATACAGGTCGCGCAGCTTGCTGATACCGAGTGCCCAGATACGTGGAGGGGGATTCATGTGTTATCGCAGAATCGGGGAAATACGAAGTTTATCGCCATTTTTGCAATCATCGATTTCATTTATGAAATTTCCGAACCCGCGAAGGAAGGTCTAATCTTTTAGAAATCAAAACCTTGGGTTCTGGCAAGCAACTTGCCCTATATCAGCGGGTCAACGGAGACATATCTATGAGTTCAACTTCCACACTGAGCGCCGGCGCGAAATTTCGCGCGGCGGTCGCGGCTGAAAAGCCTCTTCAGCTCGTCGGCGCGATCAATGCGAATCACGCGCTGCTCGCCAAACATGCGGGCTTCAAAGCGATTTACCTGTCAGGCGGTGGCGTGTCCGCGGGCTCGCTGGGCTTGCCCGACCTTGGCATTTCCACGCTCGACGACGTCCTGACCGACGTTCGCCGCATCACCGATGTCTGCGATCTGCCGCTGATGGTCGATGTCGACACGGGCTTCGGTCCGAGCGCTTTCAACATTGCACGCACGGTGAAGTCGCTGATCAAGGCGGGTGCGGGCGCGATGCATATCGAAGATCAGGTGGGCGCCAAGCGCTGTGGTCATCGGCCGGGCAAGGCGATCGTCTCGCAACAGGAAATGGCCGATCGCGTGAAGGCCGCAGTCGATGCCCGTACCGATGAAAATTTTGTCGTGATGGCGCGAACCGATGCGCTCGCGGTGGAAGGTCTGGAAGCGGCGATTGAACGGGCGCGTGCTTGCGTCGAAGCCGGTGCCGACATGATCTTCCCGGAAGCCATGACGGACTTGAAAATGTACAAGCAATTCGTGGATGCCGTGAAGGTGCCGGTCCTCGCGAATATTACGGAGTTCGGATCAACGCCGCTTTTCACGGTCGAAGAACTGCGCAGCGTGGATGTATCGATTGTGCTGTATCCGCTTTCAGCGTTCCGCGCGATGAACAAGGCAGCAGAGAATGTGTATCGCGCGATACGCACCGGCGGCACGCAAAGCAACGTGCTCGATACCATGCAGACGCGCGAGGAACTGTACGCGAGCATCGGTTATCACGAGTTCGAAGACAAGCTCGACGCCCTGTTCAATCAGGCGAAGTAACGCGTCGATTTCATCAGGAGACGAAATCAAATGAGCGATACGTTAGAGAAAGAAGCACCCGCCGCCGGCGGCTTCAAACCGAAGAAATCGGTCGCGCTGTCGGGCGTGACAGCGGGCAATACCGCGCTGTGTACCGTCGGCAAGACGGGCAATGACTTGCATTATCGTGGCTATGACATTCTCGATATTGCCGGGACCTCCGAGTTCGAGGAAATCGCGTATCTGCTCGTGCATGGCAAGCTGCCCACCGTCGCTGAACTCAAAACCTACAAGGCCAAGCTCAAGGGTTTGCGTGGCCTTCCCGCGAACCTGAAAGCCGCGCTGGAATGGATTCCCGCATCCGCTCATCCGATGGATGTGATGCGCACGGGCGTCTCCGTGCTCGGCACCGTGTTGCCTGAGAAAGAGGATCACAACATCTCCGGCGCGAAGGATATTGCCGACCGCCTGATGGCCTCGCTCGGCTCCATTCTGCTGTACTGGTACCACTATTCGCATAACGGCCGGCGCATTGAAACCGAGACCGATGACGATTCCATCGGCGGGCATTTCCTGCATTTGCTGCATGGCAAGGAGCCGTCGAAGTCGTGGGTCGACGCCATGCACGCGTCACTGATTCTGTACGCCGAGCATGAATTCAACGCATCGACGTTCACGTGTCGCGTGATCGCCGGCACGGGCTCGGACATGTACTCGGCGATTACCGGCGGCATTGGCGCGTTGCGCGGTCCGAAGCATGGCGGCGCGAATGAAGCCGCGTTTGATATCCAGTCGCGCTATCAGACGCCCGACGAAGCGGAAGCCGATATCCGCCGACGCGTGGATGCGAAGGAAGTGGTGATCGGCTTCGGTCATCCGGTGTACACGATCTCCGATCCGCGCAACAAGGTGATCAAGGAAATCGCGAAGAAGCTGGCGAA
>DASYLW010000395.1:0-15451 GCA_036009385.1 Caballeronia sp. | reverse complement strand
ATCATGACCGGCGGCGTGGTATCGGTGGGCACGCCTTTGTAATCGGGCGGATCTTGCGGCGGCGTGTGGTGAGGTACGGTCGCGTCGGCACAAGCGGACAGTAGCAGGGAGCAGAGTAGCAAAGCAGCGAAACGCGGCATGGACGGCCCGGAAATAAAGTTCAGGTACAAATACGAAGGATGAACGCAGAAGATTAAACGATATCGGGAATTTGCGAGGGAACGGAAACGCTGGGCGGCTGTGACCCTTGCAAACATGGAAGCGGAGCCAGAAAAGGCAAAGGGGCCGCGAGCTAAACTCGTGACCCCTTCATTTGAAACGTGGTCGGAGCGAAAGGATTCGAACCTTCGACCCTCTGATCCCAAATCAGATGCGCTACCAGGCTGCGCTACGCTCCGACAAGAACGAGATGATAGCGTCTTACCTGTACCCGCGCAATCGAAACTATCCGGATCGTGGTGTCGAGCCCCAAGTCGCCGCACATTCGCAGCCATAATCGTTCCAAACCGCGCGTTCCAAACCCCAAATCTCAACGCCCCGAAAGGAGACATTCGATGAACCTCATTCTCTGGCGTCACGCCGAAGCAGAAGACCAGGCAGCGAGCGATCTCGCGCGCCAACTGACACCGCGCGGCATAAAGCAGGCTCAGGCAGCCGCGAAGTGGCTGAAGAGCCGGTTAGACGACGATGCCATGTTTCTCGTCAGTCCGGCCACCCGCACGATCCAGACGATGGAAGCGTTTGGCGACCGGTATCGCGTGGTGAAGGAACTGGCGCCGGGCGGCAGCGCCCAGGCCGTGCTGGATGCCGCGGAGTGGCCACGCGGAGTCGCGGAAACTGTCGTTGTAGTCGGACATCAACCGACACTCGGGCGCGTCGCGGCTTCGCTGCTGACGGGCCACGAAGCCGAATGGACCCTGAAGAAAGGCGGCATCTGGTGGTTCCAGCAACGCTCGCGCGCGCGCGACGATCAAGTCGTGCTGCGAGCGGTGACCAGCCCTGACTTGCTGTAGTTGTAGCCGTAGTTGTAGCCGTAGCAAGACTGTAGAAATTGCCAACAAAGCCCCCAAGGCGGCAAAACCGTGGCTTCCCGGTGACGCTTCATTGAATCGTCATGGTCGCGCCATGCGAGCGTCATTCGGAATACTTACATTGGCTGACATTAATACGTCAGCCAAATCCACTTGGGGGTTGCCAATGCAGAAATCGACGACGCTCGCTTTATTGAGCACATCGAATGGACTGAGCGGGTCTGGTGGCTCGAACGTAAGCGAATTCCGCCGGCACTTGCCGAGTGCGGCGGAGACCGTGACGGGGCAACATCGGCTGCGGGTCTCGTGGGCGCATTCCGAAGCTGAATTGCGCGAAGCGCAGCGCCTGCGGTACCGCGTGTTCGCCGACGAGATGGGCGCGCAACTGAAGGGGCCGGCGGGCCTGGACGTCGATGCATTCGATGCCTTTTGCGACCACTTGCTGGTCCGCGACCTGAACACGCTGAAGGTAGTCGGAACGTATCGCGTTCTGCCTCCGCATCAGGCGGCGCGTGCCGGACGCCTGTATGCCGAGAGCGAATTCGATGTCTCCCGCCTCGCACACTTGCGCCCGAAGCTGGTGGAACTCGGGCGCTCATGCGTACATGCGGACTACCGCAGCGGCGGCGTAATCATGTCGTTGTGGGGCGGCCTGGCCGCGTACATGAAGCAGAATGGCTACGAGACCATGCTGGGCTGCGCCAGCGTCGCGATGGCGGACGGTGGGCACTACGCTGCAGACCTGTACGAGGGGTTGGAGAAGGAAGCGCTGACATCGCCGGAATACAGGGCGTTTGCGCATACGCCGTTGCCTGTGCAGGAACTGCGGACTGGCGCCACGGTAGCGCCGCCGCCTCTGCTGAAGGGCTATTTGCGCCTGGGCGCGAAAATCTGTGGCGCGCCGGCGTGGGACCCTGATTTCAATACAGCGGACTTTTTGACCTTGCTGCGTATATCGGAGATTGGGGATCGTTACGCGCGTCACTTCATGGCCGACTGACAACGGCAACGAGCAATAGACAGCGGAAGAGAGACCAAGCGCGCCACCGATAAACACAGCGATCAGACCAACGCCGCTCGCGACGCACTACGATGCAATTAACCGTGCATTCACCATGCGCGTTTGCGCTTCCATTCAAGCGCAAGGAAAGGTTCGAAGTCCGTACTATTCAGGTACAGTGAGCCAATAGCGATGACCTCGCGACGAGCCTCACGAGGAACCACCGCCCCCCTCCGGAACGCTCAAACACCCGTATAAACCACCCGATATGGCTTGCCTATTTTCTCCCACTCAGCCGCTTCCTGGACGAGACTGTAGTCAGTGAGCGGATTGAGCGCGACCCAATCGTTAGGCAGGCGCACATCGAACCCGCCGTTGGCTTGTGAGACCTGAATGGCCGGAAACCCGACATCCGCCCGCCGCCGGCAAAGCAGTGCCGCAAGACGCAGACAAAACAGCAAAGTCCAGTCGACATCGCGGGCTTGTGAAAGCTTGCCCAGCTTCCCGACATGCCCCAGCACCAGACTGGCTAACCGGGCCTGATCGGTCCTCGAGAACCCGGGCATATCCGCATGGCTTGCGATATACGCGGAATGCTTGTGATAAGCGCTATGCGAGATGGAAAGCCCGATCTCGTGCAATGCCGCCGACCATCCCAGGAACATGCGATTTTCTATCCGCCGTTCCGGATCCATGTCGCCGGCGTCGAGCTGCTCATAGAAACTGATCGCCAGTTCGGCAATACGGTCCGATTGCTCGCCATCCACTGCATAGCGCCGCTTGAAGCCTTCCACCGTGACCGTGCGCATGTCCTGGTGCTGCGTGCGCCCCAGCAGGTCGTAGAGCACGCCGAGCCGCAACGCGCCATCGGTGGTATCGACGTATTCAATCCCCAGTTCCTCGAACACACCGAGCATGATCGACAAGCCGCCCGCGAGCACTGGAATCCGGTCAGCCTTCAACGCGATCAGCTTCAGCCGGTTCACATTCTCGGCCTTGATCAGCGCCCTCTTCAGCCGCTCCAGGCCACCGCGTGAAATGCCGTGGGTGGTGCCGGGATCGTTGAAACCGTTCGCTTCGATCAACTCGGCCAGCGCGCGCGCCGTACCCGACGATCCAATTGCCTGATCCCAGCCCGTCTGTTTGTATTCGCTCGAGATAATCTCGATTTCGCGCTTGGCGGCGAGTTCGGCTTGCCGCATTGAATATTCATCGACATTGCCTGCTGCGAAAAACTGCCGGCTATGACTCACGCAGCCTATGTACAGGCTCTCCATATGAATGGGCGTATAGTGCGAGCCGATAATAAATTCCGTCGATCCACCGCCGATATCCACCACCAGCCGCTTGCCCGCGCTCGCCGGCACCGAATGCGCAGCGCCCGCATAAATGAGGCGCGCTTCTTCGCGGCCGGCGATCACTTCAATGGGAAAGCCAAGTGCGTTCTGCGCTTCCGCGAGGAATTCGTCGGCGTTCTTGGCAACGCGCAATGTATTGGTCGCGACCGCGCGCACGTGGTCGGGATGGAAGTCCCGCAGCCGTTCGCCGAATCGCTTCAATGCGTCCCAGCCGCGCAGTTGCGAGGCCCGGTCGAGGAATTTGTCCCGTGACAGTCCCGCCGCAAGCCGCACCGGTTCACGTAGCGCGTCGACCTGGTAGATCGGGCTGCCGGAAGGCGTCTCCTCGACGCGACCGACGATCAGCCTGAAGCTGTTCGACCCGAGATCTACGGCTGCCAAAAGATGAGGGGGGTTGACCATCGATTTTCCAGGTTCCGTAGGGTTGTGCCCGCCAGCGTCTCACAGCTCCAACGGTACCGGCGCATTTGAACACGCCGCGCCGCAGCAGCGCCCAAATTTTAAGTCCAAGCGGACCACTGTGCTGGTCTCGCAAATAATCCAATGCAGCAAACTACGCCAATAAATCGATTTTCGGGTTGTTAGACGAAATGGGCGAACTTCGCCAGAATCAACCTTACCTGAGACCCGCGTTAGATTTATGACACGGCGATTTCACAAAAACGTCATCATACTGTGAACCATTCCGGGCGATCCTTGCACATTGCGTTTTTTTGACTGCCAATACTATCGATGTCCTTACGCTATCCCCTTCTTAATCGCGAATTGGGCATTCTGGGTTTTAACGAACGTGTATTGTCGCAAGCCGCCGATACCGCCGTTCCGCTGCTCGAACGGCTCCGTTTCATCTGTATTACCAGCAGCAACCTGGACGAATTTTTCGAAGTTCGCATGGCCGGCATGCAGGAGCAGATGCGCGACAATCCGGGCTCGCTCTCGCCTGACGGCATGTCGCTGCAGCATGCGTATGACCTCGTGGTCGAACGTGCGCATCGGCTGGTCCATCAGCAATACGTCATGCTTCAGAACACCGTGTTCCCCGCGCTGGAAAGCGAAGGAATCTACTTTCACGGCGTGGAATCGTGGAGCGAGGCGCAAACCGACTGGGCCCGCGACCATTTCCAGAATGAGTTGCTGCCGGTGCTTACACCAATCGGCCTTGATCCCGCGCATCCGTTTCCGCGCGTGCTGAACAAGAGCCTGAATTTCGTGGTTGAGCTGGAGGGCAAGGACGCGTTCGGCCGCCAGGCCATGATGGGCATTGTGCAGGCGCCGCGCGCGCTGCCGCGGCTCGTGCGCATGCCCGAGGCGCTGTCGGGCTATCCGCACGGTTTTGTGCTGCTGAGCTCGCTGATGCAGCGTTTTGTCGACGCGCTGTTCCCGCATCTGGTCGTGCGTAGCTGCAACCAGTTCCGCATCACGCGCAACAGCGAATTGTTCGTCGATGAAGACGAAATCACGAACCTGCGCGTGGCGCTGCAGGGCGAACTGCCCGCGCGGCATCTGGGCAATGCGGTGCGCCTGGAAGTGTCGGCGGAAACGCCACCGCACATGATCCGGCGCCTGCTCGACGAGAGCGAACTGAACGACCGCGATTGTTATCGCGTGGACGGGCCGGTCAATCTCGTGCGCCTGATGCCGTTGCCCGAGATGGTCGACCGTCCGGACCTGAAATTCGTGCCGCACATTCCGGCGGTGCCGAAGGCTATTGCGGCAGCATCGAACATGTTCGATGCGATCGATCAGGGCGATATCCTCCTGCATCATCCGTACGAGAGTTTTCAGCCCGTGCTCGAGTTGCTGCTGCAAGCGGCCAAGGACCCGCAGGTGGTCGCGATCAAGCAAACAATCTATCGGACCGGCACTGACTCGCCGCTGATGGACGCGCTGATGCAAGCCGCGCGCAACGGCAAGGAAGTCACCGTCGTGGTGGAACTGCTCGCGCGCTTCGACGAAGAGACGAATATCAACTGGGCGTCGCAACTCGAAGCCGTGGGCGCGCATGTGGTGTACGGCGTGGTCGGCCATAAATGCCACGCGAAAATGATGCTGATCGTGCGGCGTGTCTCGCAGAACGGCAAGATGGTGCTCAGGCGTTATGTACATCTGGGCACCGGCAACTATCATCCGCGTACGGCACGTCTTTATACCGATTTCGCCGTGATGACGTCGGATCAGCAAGTCTGCGAAGACGTGCATCACGTGTTCCAGCAACTCACCGGCATCGGCGGCGAATTACGCCTGCATCAGCTCTGGCAAGCACCTTTTACGCTGTGTCCAAATCTGATCGAAGCCATTCGTGCTGAAGCCGACAATGCGCGGGCGGGAAAGAAGGCGCGGATTGTCGCGAAGATGAATGCGTTGCTCGAACCGACCGTGATCATCGAGTTGTATGAGGCGTCTCAGGCCGGCGTGAAAATCGACCTGATCGTGCGTGGCGTTTGCGCGTTGAAACCCGGCGTGGAGGACCTGTCCGAGAACATTACGGTGCGCTCCATCGTCGGACGTTTTCTTGAACATCACCGCATCTTTTATTTTTACGCGGGCGGAGAAGAGAAGGTGTATTTGTCGAGCGCGGACTGGATGGACCGCAATTTCTTCCGGCGCGTGGAAGTGGCATTTCCCGTGAATAACCGGCGCTTGAAACGGCGTGTGATTGCCGAAGGACTGTCCGTGTTTCTCGGGGACAACCAGTCGGCATGGCTCATGCAAAGTGACGGGCATTACAAGCGGCGGCGTCCGGGCAAGTCGATGCGCAATGCGCAGCTAGGCTTGCTCGCGAAGTTCTGCCCCTGATGCACTGACTGAGCGGCACTTCGAGCCGTCTTTCCTTTATAAACCGCCGCTCCTTTATAAATCGCCGCTCCTTTTAAGCCGCGATCGATTTTCTCATCGCCGTACGGGCAGCCGAAAATTTGACCGAGAAGGTACTTCCCCGCCCTTCCTCGCTCTTGACTTCGAGATCCGCCAGATGGCGTTGCAATACATGCTTGACGATCGCAAGCCCAAGGCCCGTGCCACCGGTATCCCGCGAGCGGCTTCTATCCACACGATAAAACCGCTCGGTCAAACGTGGAATATGTTCGGGTGGAACACCAAGCCCGCTATCGCGCACTGCAAACACTGCGCGATCTCGAACGCGCTGCCACGAGACATCAATCGTTCCGCCATCCGGCGTATAACGAATCGCATTCGTCACCAGATTCGCGAGCGCACTGACAATCTCCGTTTCTGAACCGGACACCGTCAATGCTTCATCAATATCGAAAGTAATTCGATGCCGGCCATTTGAAAGATTATCGGCGTCTTCTTCAAGATGGCGCAGCACCGCGCGCATATCGAGCACATCGTCACCGGGCGGTTTGACATCGCCTTCCAGGTTCGCGAGCACGAGCAGGTCGCGCACGATGTTCTGCATCCGCGACGACTGCTGTTCCATCATCTCCAGGTAACGCGCCCGGTCGGCTTCATTCAGCGGCAACTCGCGCATGGTTTCAAGAAAGCCGGATAGCACCGTCAGCGGCGTCTTCAATTCGTGCGAAACGTTCGCGACAAAATCGCGGCGCATGGAATCGGTTCTTTCCAGTTCCGTTATGTCGTGAGTCAGAATCAATTTCCGGTTTTCACCGTAGGGAAATATTTGCACCGACAACACATGCTGCCGGTTCAGCCCCATCCCTCGCATCACCAGCACCGACTCATAATGCTGCGAAGCGAGATAACGAACGAAGTCGGGTTGACGTACGAGATGTGTAATGTGCTGACGCAGATCGCGTTTCGCGTCCAACCCGAAATGGGTTTCCGCAATGGCGTTGCACCACTCGATCTGGTCGCTGTCGTCGAGCATCGCCACGCCATTCGGCGACGCCTGGATACCCTGGATAAACCGTGAATGCTGCTGTTCGACCTGGCGCACCTGGGCATGCCAGCGTTTCGCAAGCTTATGCAGCCGGTAATAAATCTCGCCCCACACGCCCGGTGCGCTCGGCACTTCGCCGTACACGGGCGCGTCGAGCAAGCGCCACAAGCGTTGCGTATGAAAGGTGGTGAAGAGGGTTTGGAGAACCAGCATGACCAGCGCGAAACCAAGCGCGGCGCGCACTCCGAACAGCACGCCGACGATCGCGCTCAATACCGCGAGCAACGCGAGGGACACGAGAGAACGCGTCCAGATGATATTCATGAATTAGCGGGTCGAGATTATTACCACGCGACCACGATTGGTCGCGGGTCTCATTTACTCTTCTCATCTACTCCTATCAAGCACTCTTGGCCAGCCTGTAACCACTGCCACGAACCGTTTCAATCATAGCATCGCAACCAGCCGGCTTTAAGGCGGCCCGCAGACGCTTGATATGCACGTCCACCGTCCGCTCCTCGACGAATACGTGATCGCCCCACACCTGATCCAGCAATTGCGTGCGGCTATGCACGCGCTCAGGGTGCGTCATGAAGAAATGCAGCAAGCGGAACTCGGTCGGTCCGAGATCGAGCTTGATATCGTCGCTGCCATGACCGTTCGAATGCGCCGCGACCCTGTGAGTAGCCGGATCGAGACGCAGGCCGTTGATTGCGACCACGTCTTCTGTTAATTGCGGCGCGCGCCGGCGCAATACCGCCTTGATCCGCGCCATCAATTCTTTCGGCGAAAACGGCTTCGTCACATAATCGTCCGCACCAATTTCAAGTCCGAGCACCTTGTCCTGCTCGTCGCCGCGGGCAGTGAGCATGATGATTGGAATATGTTTCGTGCGTTCATTGCCCCGTAATTCCCGCGCAAAGGCGATACCGGATTTACCCGGCAGCATCCAGTCGAGAAGCACCAGGTCGGGCAATACGTCGCTGATCAGGTTTTGCGCCTGTTCCGCGTTATAAGCACGAATGGGGCAATGGCCCGCGTGTTGCAGATTCACCGAAATCAATTCGGAAATCGCGGGTTCGTCTTCTATAACGAGAATGCTGCTGGGCATCGGCACCTCTGTAACCTTCTTCGCGTAAGTTAAACAACCAACATTGGGATCACAACAGAATCAGCTCAGTGCTTCGCGTTCGAGTTGATCGCGCGACACATGGCGGACATCCGTTCCCTTCACAATGTAAATAATGAACTCCGCAATGTTCTTTGCATGATCGCCAATCCGTTCGACCGCTTTAGCGATGAACAGATAATCGAGGCCCGCCGAAATCATGCGCGGATCTTCCATCATGTACGTGACCAGCTTGCGCACGAACGCGCGGAATTCTTCGTCGATGGCTTTGTCGTCGCGAACAATTTGCGCTGCGGCGACTGTATCCAGGCGCGCGAATGCATCTAGTGCGCGGCGCAGGATGGACACCGCCATTTCGCCCGACAACTTGATCTCCGCGATATTGACGTTTCGCCCCATGCCGTCTTCGTTGATGCGCCTGACGCGTTTGGCGATCTTCTCGGCTTCGTCACCGGCACGCTCGAGATTCGTAATGGTTTTCGAAATCGCCATCAATAAACGCAGGTCACGCGCAGCCGGCTGACGGCGCGCGATGATGTTGCTGCATTCCTCGTCGATTTCGACTTCCATGGTGTTCAGGCGCGTCTCGGCGAGCACCACTGCTTCGACAATTTCCATGTCGAACGTATTGAGCGCCTGCATGGCGAGAATGATCTGCGACTCGACCAGACCGCCCATTTCCAGCACCTTCGATGACACCGCATTCAGATCGGCGTCGAACTGGCTCGACAAATGTTTATCGGACATATGTGCTCCCTGAAGTCCTTTTTTAGCCCGTTATGCTCTCAACCAAACCGGCCGGTAATGTAGTCTTCCGTTTCCTTGCGGGACGGCTTGATGAAGATCTTTTCCGTATCGCCGAATTCAATCAATTCGCCCAGATACATATAAGCAGTGTAGTCCGAACAACGCGCCGCCTGCTGCATGTTGTGCGTGACGATCACCACCGTGTAATCATCTTTGAGTTCGGCGATCAACTCTTCAATGCGGCCCGTCGAAATCGGGTCAAGCGCGGAGCACGGTTCGTCGAGTAACAGCACTTCCGGGCGAATTGCAATGCCGCGTGCAATGCACAGGCGCTGCTGTTGTCCACCCGACAGGCCATAGCCGCTTTGCGGCAGCTTGTCCTTCACTTCGTTCCAGAGCGCCGCTTTCGTCAGCGCCCATTCAACGCGGTCGTCCATTTCCGAGCGCGACAGTTGCTCGAACATCTTCACGCCAAACGCGATGTTGTCGTAGATCGACATGGGGAACGGCGTCGGCTTTTGGAACACCATGCCCACGCGTGCGCGCAGCAGCGAGATGTCGCGGCTGGTATCGAGCAGGTTGTTGCCGTCCATCAGGATCTCGCCTTCCGCGCGCTGCTCCGGATACAGCGCGTACATCTTGTTGAACGTGCGCAGCAGCGTGGACTTGCCGCATCCCGACGGACCGATGAACGCCGTCACCTTATGTTCAGGAATCCGCAGGTTAATGTTCTTCAGTGCATGAAACTTGTTGTAGAAGAAGTTGAGGTTGTTCACCTCGATCTTCGGTTTCATCGATCCGACCGGCGGTGCGTGATGGGTCGGCTTGAAGCTGCCGGGCGCTGCACCGCGCTCGATCGGGGCCGTGCTGGAATTGTCACCGCTGGCGGCCGGATTAGCGTTCCGGGCGCTCACATCGCTTGCGACTGTGTTCATGGAAAGGTTTCCGCCTTATTTTTTCGAGAAGATCGTGCGTGCCAGTATGTTCAGACCGAGCACGCCGAGCGTGATCAGGAACACGCCGGCCCACGCGAGCGCTTGCCATTGTGGGAACGGGCTCATCGCGAACTTGTAGATCGTGACGGGCAGGTTGGCCACCGGTTGATTCATGTCCCACGAGAAGAACTGGTTGGACAGCGCCGTGAAGAGCAGCGGCGCGGTTTCACCGGTGATGCGCGCAACAGCCAGCAGGACGCCCGTCACGATACCGCTCACCGACGCCTTCAGCGTGATCGAACAAATCATCTTCCACTTTGGCGTGCCGAGTGCGAAAGCCGCTTCACGCAGCGCGTTCGGCACGAGCCGCAGCATGTTCTCGGTCGTGCGGATCACGATGGGGATCTGCAGCAAAGCCAGCGCGATCACGCCGGCCCAACCGCTGAAGCGACCCATTTGCGCGACCACCAGCGCATACACGAACAAGCCGATCACAATCGACGGCGCCGACAACAAGATGTCGTTGATGAAACGCGTCACGCTTGCGAGCCAGCGCTTGTCGCCATATTCGGCGAGATACACGCCCGCAAGAATCCCAAGCGGCGTGCCGATGAACGTGGCGAGCAGCACCAGCATCAGGCTGCCGACAATCGCGTTCAGCAACCCGCCGCCATCGGTATTGGGCGGGGGCGTGTTCTGGGTGAACAGTTCGATCGACATACCGCCGATACCCAGCTTGACCGTGGTGAACAGAATCCACACGAGCCACAACAAGCCGAACGCCATGGCGGCCAGCGACAACACCAGCGCGACCACGTTTTTGCCACGGCGGCGGCGCTGCAACTTGATGCGCGTGGCTTCTTCCCGTTCCGGATTAACGGAACCGGGGAATGGGGTAGTTGACCTGTTCACTTGCCACCCTCCCCTTTTTCGAGGCGCAGCAACATGAGTTTGGACAGCGAAAGGACGATGAACGTGATCAAGAACAGGATCAGGCCCAGTTCCATTAACGCCGATGTATGCAGGCCCGGACTCGCTTCAGCAAACTCATTCGCAAGCGCGGAGGTAATGCTGTTGCCCGGCGAAAACAGCGAGACGTTATCGAGCAGATTGGTGTTACCGATCACGAACGTCACTGCCATTGTTTCACCGAGCGCGCGGCCGAGGCCGAGCATCACGCCGCCAATCACACCCGTTCGCGTGAACGGCAGCACGATCTTCCACATCACTTCCCAGGTCGTGCAGCCGATGCCGTATGCCGATTCCTTCAGCAGCACGGGCGTAACTTCAAACACGTCGCGCATCACCGCCGCGATGTACGGAATGATCATGATCGCGAGGATCACACCGGCGCACAGGATGCCGATGCCAATAGGCGGTCCCTGGAAAAAGCGGCCGATCAACCAGACGTTGCCGAGCAGGCTGCCGAGGGGTTTTTCGAAATACGTTGCGAAAATGGGCGAAAACACCAGCAGGCCCCACATGCCGTAGACAATCGACGGGATTGCCGCGAGCAGTTCAATCGCGACGCCAAGCGGCCGGCGCAGCCACGCGGGCGCGAGCTCGGTCAGGAACAGCGCAATGCCGAAGCTCACCGGCACGGCGATGATCAGTGCAATGATGGACGTAACGATGGTGCCGTAGATAGGCACGAGCGCGCCGAAACTATCGGTCTGTGGATCCCAGTCGGAACGCCACAGGAAACTGAGACCAAATTTTTGAAGCGTTGGCAGCGAGGCCACCACCAGCGACACAATAATGCCGCCCAGCAGAAGCAGCGTGACAACGGCGGCAAGCCGTGTCAGCCCACCGAAAACGATATCACCGAGACGACCCGGAGCGCGTTGAGCGCGGCTGGCGGGCGGAGTCGATGAGAAGTTGATGTCCGACATGGGAGCCTTCGGAAGGGCCGCGCGGCGGATGCCACGCGGCAATACGGACAGAAAAGCCAGAAGCCTGTTGCTTACCGCTTGGAAAAGCAGCTTACTGCGCGACTGCCTTGCCCGATGCGTCCTTCACTTTCGCCTTCCACTGCGTTTCGATTTCGGCAACTACCGAATCAGGCAACGAAATGTAGTCGAGTTCGTTGGCAGCTTGCGTACCGTTCTTGAATGCCCAGCTGAAGAACTTCAGCGTTTCCGCGCCTTGCGCTTCCTTGTCCTGCGTCGTGTGGAGCAGCACGAAGGTTGCGCCCACGATTGGCCATGCGTCCTTGCCCGGCTCGTTCGTCAGGATCTGGTAGAACGACTTCGACCAGTCTGCGCTCGCTGCCGCGGCCTTGAACGTTTCCGTCTTCGGCTCGACCACTGCGCCCGCTGCGTTCTTCAAGTCGACGTAGGTCATCTTGTTTTGCTTAGCGTACGCCCATTCGACGTAACCGATAGCACCCGGCAGACGCTGAACGAACGCGGCGACACCGTCGTTGCCCTTGCCGCCCGTGCCCGTCGGCCAGTTGACCGTCGAACCTTCACCCACCTTGCTCTTCCACTCTGCGTTCACCTTGGACAAATAGTTCGTCCAGATGAAGCTCGTGCCCGAACCGTCAGCGCGGCGCACGACAGCGATGTCCGTATCCGGCAGCTTCAGCTTCGGATTCAGCGCGGCGATAGCCGGGTCATTCCACTTCTTGATCTTGCCGAGGTAGATGTCGCCGAGAACTTCACCCGACAGCGTCATCTCACCCGCCTTGATACCCGGCACGTTGATCGCCGGAACTACCCCGCCAACCACGGTCGGGAACTGAAAAAGCCCCTGCTTGGCCAATTCGTCGTCCTTCAGCGGCGCGTCCGAGCCAGCGAAATCCACCGTCTTCGCGATGATTTGCTTGATGCCGCCCGAGGAACCGATACCCTGGTAGTTAACCTTGCCGCCGCCCGACTTCTGGTACGTATCGGCCCATTTCGTGTAAATCGGTGCAGCGAAGGTACTGCCCGCGCCGGTGATGTCGGCAGCTTGGGCCGACATCGCGAACATTGCGCCGACGATGCCTGCGAGCGCGGTGTGCATCAATTTCATGTGATCTCCAGGGTTGTGAGCAAGTGGCTCGACACCGCGAAGGATAGGGTTTCAATGTGACAGTCCGATGACTAATGATGAAACCAGCGTGACAACGGGCTTACGGTCACGAAAGCTCACAGCGCGAAGTTTTCCCAGCCGAGCCTTGATAGGACGGCTGTTGAGATCATTCGACCATGTTTCTTTCAATTATTGTTCTGACCGCAAAACGCCGTGTAATGTTGCGATCCGATGGCGCAATCTTTTGGATCGATCGTTCTTTTTAAATACTTCGATACCTTGAATGGACAGCGGCAATCGCTCTCATGCAAAAACGCCACGGCGCAAACCGTGGCGTTTTCAGTACTTTGTCAGTACTTAGAGCTTTCGCGACGCTCAAGTCGTCGCGTCCTTCACTACTTTCGCGATACTTTCCGCGTGCGCGAGCGCATCCGCTTCCGACGAAGCTTCCACCATCACGCGCAGCACCGGCTCTGTTCCCGACGCGCGGATCAGCACCCGGCCATGCAATTGCAGCGCGCGCTCGGCGTCCGCAATCGCCTGCTTGATAGCGTTGCTGCTCCTCCAGTCGGCGTCCGGACTCATGCGCACGTTGATGAGCTTCTGCGGGAATAGTGTCACGCCGTCGAGCAGATCGGCTAGCGGCTTGCCGCCGCGCTTTATTGCCGCGAGCACGAGCAGCGCCGAAACAATGCCGTCGCCCGTGGAATGCCGGTCAAGCGACAGGATATGCCCCGACCCTTCCGCGCCCAGCATCCAGTTGTTCTCACGCAGCTTCTCGAGTACGTAGCGGTCGCCTACGGCCGCGCGCACGAACTGCACGCCCGCCTGCTTCAGCGCGACCTCGACCGCCATGTTGGTCATCAGCGTGCCGACGGCGCCGTCCACACGCCCGTCCGTCGCAATGCGATCCTTCACCAGCACGTACAGCAGCTCGTCGCCGTTGTAGAGCCGCCCTGAGCCATCAACGACCTGCAGGCGGTCAGCATCGCCATCGAGCGCAATGCCGATATCCGCACGATGCTCCTTGACCGCGCGCACCAACGCGTCGGGCGCCGTGGCGCCCACGCCGTCGTTGATATTGAAGCCGTTCGGCGACACGCCAATTGACACCACTTCAGCGCCAAGCTCGTGGAACACTTGCGGCGCGACGTCGTACGCAGCGCCGTGAGCGCAGTCGACTACCAGCTTGACGCCGTGCAAATCGAAGCTGGCCGGAAACGTGCTCTTGCAGAATTCGATGTAACGGCCGCGTGCATCGTCCAGCCGGCGAGCCTTGCCCAGTAGTTCGGACGGCGCGCAGGACATGGCTTCGTCAAGTTGCGCCTCAATCTGCAATTCGACTTCGTCCGGAAGCTTGTTGCCATCGGCGGAGAAAAACTTGATGCCGTTGTCGTAGTACGGGTTATGCGACGCACTGATCACCACGCCCGCCGCCAGGCGCAGGGCCCGCGTCAGGTACGCGACGCCCGGCGTCGGAATCGGGCCGGCCAGCATGACGTCAACGCCCGCCGCCGAAAAACCCGACTCCAATGCCGCTTCCAGCATGTACCCCGATACCCGCGTGTCCTTGCCGATCAGCACCGTCGGGCGGCTGCCGCGCTGCGCCCATCGATCCGCTCCCGCCAGCACTTTCCCGGCGGCATACCCCAGCCGCAAGACGAAATCAGGCGTGATCGGAGCCTCACCGACCTTGCCGCGAATACCATCTGTTCCGAAATATCGACGTGCCATTGTTTCGTTTTTATCCTTGCGCAAAAAGTGAAGCGCGAACTGTGAATTCCAGAACTTTCGAGGCATCCGGAATGCCTATGCCGCCGCTCATTGAGCCGGGCGTGGAGTTGCGCGTTCACTTGAATTGGCGGCGACACGCATCGCCTGCCACACCTTCAATGCATCGGCAGTCGCCGCGACGTCGTGCACGCGCACAATGGCCGCGCCTCGCTCGGCCGCGCACACCGCCGCGCCCACGCTCGCCGCCACGCGCTCGCCCGGCTGCGTTCGCCCGGTCACCGCACCGAGCATCGACTTGCGCGACATTCCAGCGAGTAGCGGGATGCGTGAGTTCGCAGGCCGGGTCTCGGCGAAATGCGCCAGCAAAGTGTAATTATGATCGATCACGGACTTGCCGAATCCGAAACCGGGATCGAGGCAGATCCGCTCCGAGCTGATTCCGTTCTCCGTCAGCGTGCACAGCCGTTCCTCAAAAAATTCCCGCACCTCCGCCACGACATCACGGTACACAGGCTCGTGCGTCTGCATGGTTTGGGGCTCGCCAAGCATATGCATGACGCAGACTCCGCACGTGCTGTCCCTGACTGCCTCGATCGCGCCTTCACGGCGCAAACCCCAGATGTCGTTGACCATGTCCGCGCCG
>DASYLW010000394.1:0-3265 GCA_036009385.1 Caballeronia sp. | reverse complement strand
CCTGCGCTGATCCTGGGCTTTCCGGTGGGTTTTATCGGCGCGGCGGAATCGAAGGCGCTGCTTGCCGCCGATAGCCGCGGCGTGCCGTTCGTCGCATTGCGCGGCCGGCGTGGCGGCAGCGCAATGGCGGCGGCCGCCGTGAACGCGCTCGCAACGGAGACCGAATAGATGAGCGGACGCCTCTATGGCCTCGGTGTCGGTCCTGGTGACCCCGAGCTGATAACAGTAAAGGCACTGCGTATGCTGACCTCCGCGCAGGTAGTCGCTTACTTCGTGGCGAAGGGCAAGAAAGGCAATGCGTTCGGGATCATTGAAGGGCATCTCAAGGAGACCCAGACGCGCATGCCGCTGGTGTATCCGGTGACGACTGAAGCGCTCGAGCCGCCGCTTTGCTACGAAACGATCATCGGCGACTTCTACGATGAATCCGCCATCCGTATCGCGGACCATCTGGAAGCGGGCCGCGATGTGGCCGTCATCTGCGAAGGCGATCCGTTCTTCTACGGTTCGTACATGTATCTGCATGACCGGCTGGCCGGACGATTCGAAGCGCACGTCGTGCCCGGCGTGTGTTCCATGCTGGGCGGTGTTGCCGTGCTTGGCGTGCCGCTTGTGTATCGGAACCAGAGTTTGTCGGTGTTATCGGGCGTGTTGCCGGAAGCCGATCTCAGGCAACGACTCGCCACCGCCGATGCCGCCGTGATCATGAAACTGGGTCGCAACTTCGACAAGGTGCGGCGCGTGCTCACCGAACTCGGACTCGATAAGCGTGCCCTTTACGTCGAACGCGCGACCATGGCGAACCAGCGCATCGTGCCGCTGGAACAAGTCGATCCCATGGCGTCGCCCTACTTCTCCCTGCTCGTCGTGCCGGGGGAAAAATGGCAGGCGTGAGCGCGTTGAACGATCAGGTTCCCGTAGCAATCGTCGTGCTGGGGACGGGCGCTGTTGATACCGCTCGCCGCATTCAGGCACGGTATCCCGGTTCCCTTGTCCATGGCCTCGCGAGCCGTGTGCAAGGCGATGTTACGTTTACCGAACTGAGTTCGCATCTGCGCGAACTCTATGTGCGCAATACACCGATCGTCGCCTTATGCGCGGCGGGTATCGTGATTCGATGCATCGCATCTGCTCTCGCCGACAAGACTCATGAACCGCCCGTACTGGCCGTCGCTGAAGACGGTAGCGCGGTCGTGCCTTTGCTTGGCGGGCTGGGTGGCGTGAATGTGATGGCGCGAGAAATCGCGGCGGCGCTGGACGTCGCACCGGCGATAACAACCAGCGGCGAACTGCGTTTCGGCACTTGCCTGCTGAACCCGCCAGCGGGTTATGTGCTTGCCGATATCGAGCACGGGAAACGTTTTGTGTCGGATCTTCTGGCGGGCGCCACGACGCGTATTGAAGGTCACGCGCCGTGGCTCGACGCAGCAGACTTGCCACGCGCGGCCAACGCAGGCCTGGCGATCCGCATTACGCCGCATACGAGCGAAGTTGCGGGCGAGTTGATGATTCATCCGCGCTGCGCGGTGGTGTGCGTGACGGCGTTGCCGTCGGCGGGTTCAGTCGTCGAACGCGTGCGCGAGATCTTGCGTGAACAGCGTATTGCACCGATGGCGCTGGCAGCGGTCCTCGCACCGTTGAGCATGATGACGTCTGTATCGCTTGCTGAAGCCGCACAAACACTAGACGTCCCGCTGCGCTTCGGAACGCTTCCAGCAGGTTTTGTCGTGCTTGAATTTCTTGATGACGGCATCGCAATTGCCCTCGCGTCACAGCCGCTCGATCCCTCGACGCTCGGGCAAGCGCGCGGCACACTGACCGTGATTGGTCTCGGCCCGGGCAACGCGGATCTGATGGTGCCGGCAGCAAGACAGGCTTTATCGCAAGCTGACGATGTCCTCGGTTACAAGACCTATGTGCGCATGGCCGGTCCGTTCGCGCCGCATCAGGTGCTTCATTGCACCGACAACCGCGAAGAGATGCAGCGTGCGCGCCATGCGTTCGAACTGGCGAGTACCGGACGTAACGTAGTGGTTGTATCGTCGGGAGACCCCGGGGTGTTTGCAATGGCCGCGGCCGTGCTCGAAGCGCTCGATCAGGCCCGCGACAACGCGCCGTGGAACTCGGTGGATTTGGCGGTCGTACCGGGGGTATCAGCAGCCCTTGCCACGGCTGCCAGGGCCGGTGCGCCGCTCGGACACGACTTCTGCGTGCTGTCTCTTTCGGACAACCTCAAGCCGTGGGCCGTGATAGAAACACGCTTGCGGCACGCGGTTCAAGCCGATCTCGTGATGGCGTTTTATAACCCCGTCTCGCGCGCGCGGCCGTGGCAACTCGATCGCGCGCTTGATATCGTGCGGGAGCATCGTAGTGACGCGACCCTGATTGTGCTGGGCAGAAACATCGGCAGGCCAGGTGAAACCCTGACCACCACTACGCTGGCTAAACTGCATTCCAGTCAGGTCGATATGCGTACGATGGTGATCGTCGGTTCATCCACCACGCGCGGTTTTCCGCGAACCGATGGTCATGGCGACTGGGTATACACGCCGCGCTGGTACGAATGAACTAAGAGGAAGTCATGGAAGCGGCCGTACGATATTCCGCTTGCCATGACGCGGCGAGCGTCTCGCAACGCCCCAACCGTACCGCCTCATTCTCGAAATCGACGATGACGATCTGATCCGCTGCATCGGGACGCGACGGTGTTTCCGGACTGCGGCCGTCGGTCAGCAACCATAGGAAGCGCCGCTGTGAAGGCCGGTGACGCGCGGCCCTGTGCAATACATTGGCACCTGTGCGTACGCCCAGCGCAAGCGGCGTACCCCCGCCGCCCCCTATGGGCGCGAGCCAGCGTTCGTTCCACCAATGCGCCGCTCCGGGTTCACGACGCACTTGCGCTGTCGCACCACCAAAGCAGACCAGCGCCACCTCTGCACGCTCGCGGTACGCCCGGTCGAACAACGCCACAACCAGTCCTTTAGCTAGCGCGAGCCGCTTACCGCTTATCATCGACCCGGAGCAATCGAGCACGAAGCAATGCAACGCGCTGCTATCGCCCTGCTCGCGATGAAATTTCAGATGCGTTCTATTCAGAGGTTGACTGCGTTTCGCCAGCAGCGTTTGCAACCAGTCGATGCGCGTGCTCGCTTCGCCCGCACATGAGCGCGTTTTACCTAGCGTTGAAGGTTCTAGCCATCGAAGGCGGCCGGGTTCGGCCTCTGGATCCTGCCTTCGATGGCTCAGGATTTTTTTGCGGCAAGCG
>DASYLW010000393.1:0-20242 GCA_036009385.1 Caballeronia sp. | reverse complement strand
GCCTCGCGCATGTCGTCGGTATTCGGCTTGAACGCGAGCCCCCATACAGCGAATGTGCGGCCGCGCAAGTCTTCACCCATGCGCTTCGTGATCTTGCTGACGAGGACCTCCTTTTGCAGATCGTTCACTTCTTCCACAGCTTCGAGGATCCGCAAGCGATGGCCGTTTTCACGCGCCGTCTGCGCCAGCGCCTGCACGTCCTTTGGGAAACAGGACCCCCCATAGCCGCAGCCGGCATACAGGAAGTGGTAGCCGATCCGCGGGTCCGAGCCAATGCCGCGACGCACCGCTTCAATATCCGCGCCCACGGCATCAGCGAGATTCGACAAATCGTTCATGAACGAAATCCGCGTGGCGAGCATGGCGTTCGCCGCGTACTTCGTGAACTCGGCCGAACGCACGTCCATATAGAGCGTGCGTTCGTGATTGCGGTTGAACGGCGCATAAAGGCCCTTGATTTTCTCGCGGGCAATCTGGCCTGCTTCGTCGTCGTCAACGCCGAGCACAATGCGGTCGGGGCGCATGAAGTCGTCGACAGCCGCGCCTTCCTTCAGGAACTCCGGATTCGATAGAACCGAAAAGCCGTTCTTGCCCCTAGGCTCAATACCGCGCGCCTTCAGTTCCTGCTCGACTACGTTGCGCACGTGCTGGGCTGTGCCGACCGGAACCGTCGATTTATCGACGATCACCTTGAAGCTGTTCGCATAACGCCCGATGTTGCGCGCGGCCTCGAGCACGTACTGCAAGTCGGCCGAACCGTCCTCGTCCGGCGGCGTTCCCACCGCGATGAACTGGATCTCGCCGTGCTCGACGCTTTCCTGGATATTCGTGGAAAAACGGATGCGGCCGGCAGCACGCGTACGTTTCAGTATCTCGTGCAAGCCCGGTTCGTGGATCGGCACACCGCCGTTATTGAGGATGTCGATCTTGCGCGGATCGACGTCCAGGCACAGCACGTCGTTGCCAATTTCAGCGAGGCATGCGCCGGTCACTAGTCCGACGTAGCCCGTCCCAATGATGGATATTTTCATAAGCGTTCCGGAGAGACCGGTGATGGTCGTTGGATCGGGCCAAAACGGCCGCGGAGTCCGATCGGGTCAAACGTTGCGTGTCCTTGCGTATCCTGCGTGAGCCAGGCTACAGGGGCCAAGCTACGGAGGTCGCGCGTTAATCCGTTGCAGAGGCCGAGCCGCGTTCAGACGGATGCGGTGATCGGCTCGACGCGGCGTGGCGCATAGGTCTCCCAGCCGCTGCAGCCGGGACATTGCCAGTAAAAGAGACGTGCACGGAAACCGCAATTCTGGCACGTGTAGCGTGGCAGGTTCTTGGTCCGCTGCTTGACGAGCGTGCGCATCAGTTCGAGTTCGCTGCGACGCGGTTCCTCGGCCGTGGCCACTTGCGCTTCCAGCAACCGGGTCATGCCGGCGACATTCGGCGATGTCTGCATCTGGTGGCGCGCAAGCGCGTGCGCCGCGTCCATTCCGCGCAATTGCGAGACGTGCTTGAACGCCACGTCGAGCAGATCGTTCGACGGATAGCGATTCACGTAGTCAACCAGCAAATCCACACCCTCGGCCGTACGGCCGAGTTGCTCGTAGGCCTGCACCAGTTTTTCGGCCACCAGTGGCAGATACGCCGCATTCTGCTCTTCCACGCGACGCCAGCACACGATAGCCGACTCCAGATCGCCACCGGCGGCATCCACGTCGCCAACCAGAATGGTCGCCCGCACGTTGTCGGGATTCGCCGCGAGCGCCAGTTTCAGTTCTGCACGGGCGTCTGCCGGGTTCTTGCGCTGCAGCGCTTCTTGCGCGAGTTCGCAATGAAACTGGGCGACTTCCTTTTCAAGCGTCGCCGCGCCCATTTCATGGATCCGGCCGGCGGTTGCAATCGACTTGTTCCAGTCTTTCTCTATCTCGTAGATGGTCAGCAACGCCCGTTGCGCGCCCAGCGCATATTCGCCCGCTTCGAGCGACCGGAACGTTTCCTCGGCACGATCCAGCAGACCCGCTTTCAGGAAATCCTGGCCGAGTTCAAACAGCGCGTGATCGCGTTCGGCGACCGGCAGATCAGCGCGGCCCAGCAGGTTCTGATGCACGCGAATGGCCCGGTCCGTTTCACCGCGCCGGCGAAAGAGGTTGCCGAGCGCAAAGTGCAATTCGATGGTTTCGGGGTCGAGCTTTGCAACTTCGATAAAAGCGTCGATGGCCTTGTCGTGTTGCTCGTTCAGCAGGAAATTGAGGCCGCGAAAATACGAGCGCGGCAGATTCGCGTTTTCGGACAGCAGCGTTTTCAGGTCATAGCGCGATGCCATCCAGCCGAGAGCAAACGCGACAGGAATGACAAGCAGCCACCAGAAGTCTAGATCCATGCGAATTCTTGGAAAAGGTTAAGGGCCAGCGCGGAGTGCCAGAAGCAGGCAGCCGGCCGCGCTGGCACGAGGCCAGTCACTGCGCGACCGGTCAGATCAATGGCGGCATAGGCGGATCCATCGGCACGACGGGAGCATCACGTGCCGTGCGCAATTCGCGTTTGAGCCGGGCATTTTCCATCCGCAGACGGAACAACGAAGGCAGCGACGAGAGCAGTCCAGCCAACAAGCCCACCACAAAAAAAGCCAGGCCAATCAGGATCAGCGGTGCCTGCCAGGAGTAACCAGCGAGAAAATTGAGCGTCGCACTTTGCGTATTGGCCAACGCCAACACGAGCAGAAGCACGAAAACCAGTACACGGATCAGCCAGACAAAAAATTTCATATGGGTCTCTTTGACGGCAATAGCGGAGCGACGCAGGAGGCAACGCGGGCGGTGGGTATAACACCGATATTCACGAGGGACGCAAAGCGCGGGCCACGCTGCACTGGGTCGTTGGCGTTCGGTATTGTAATTGAAGCCTATGAGGCAATGCGCAACGGCTTGGACGATAGGCTCATCAGCAGGACGTTTGCGGCAGTTTACCGCTCCACGTCAGCGGGGAGAACAACAGCGGCGAACGATCGTGCAGAACGAAAGCGCTATCGCCGTACGTCTGGCCCAGGCATAAAAAAAGCACCCTTGCGGGTGCTTTTTCGGTCATTTGCCTCTGGCGGACAGCGGCCTATGCGGGATGAACCCGGACGCCGGTCAAACATCGTCGTCTTCGTCACTATCCGCTTCGTTCGACTGTTTTAGCGGCTCGCCCGAGCGACCGTCTACCCGTTCGCGCAATTCCTTGCCAGGCTTGAAATGCGGTACGAATTTCTCCGGTACCTGCACCTTCTCCCCCGACTTGGGATTGCGTCCAACGCGCGATGGACGACGATTGAGGCCAAAACTGCCGAAGCCGCGGATTTCGATGCGATGGCCGTTGGCCAAAGCGTCCGACATCGCGTCGAGCATCGTCTTTACTGCGAAATCCGCATCTTTAAGAACAAGTTGCGGAAATCGCAGCGCCAGTTGGGCGACCAATTCCGATTTGGTCATGCTGCAGCAATACCTGCGGCTTAGCCGTTCTGGCCGTCGAGCTTGGCTTTCAACAGCGCGCCAAGGTTCGTCGTGCCGGTTGCAGCCGTGCTCGAGTCAGCCGAAGCCAGACCACGGATAGCTTCCTGTTGCTCAGCCGAATCCTTGGCCTTGATCGACAGGTTGATGCCACGCGACTTGCGATCGATGTTGATGATCATCGCGTTGACCTTGTCGCCTTCCTTCAGCACGTTGCGAGCGTCTTCCACGCGGTCCTGAGCGATTTCCGACGCGCGGAGGTAACCTTCCACGTCTGCCGTCAACGTCACGACTGCACCCTTCGCGTCCACCGACTTGACCACGCCGTCAACCGTCGCGCCCTTGTCGTTCATTGCCACGAAGTTGCTGAACGGATCGCCTTCGAGTTGCTTGATACCCAGCGAAATGCGTTCCTTCTCGACATCGATGCCCAGAACGATAGCCTGGACTTCGTCGCCCTTCTTGTACTTGCGAACCGCTTCTTCGCCCGTTTCGCTCCACGACAGGTCCGAGAGGTGAACCAGACCGTCGATGCCGCCCGGCAAACCGATGAACACGCCGAAGTCGGTGATCGACTTGATAGCGCCTTCCAGCTTGTCGCCCTTCTTGAAGTTGCGGCTGAAGTCGTCCCACGGGTTCGGCTTGCACTGCTTCATGCCGAGGCTGATACGGCGGCGGTCTTCGTCGATTTCGAGAACCATGACTTCGACTTCGTCGCCGAGTTGCACAACCTTCGACGGTGCAACGTTCTTGTTCGTCCAGTCCATTTCCGACACGTGGACCAAGCCTTCGATGCCCGATTCCACTTCGACGAATGCGCCGTAGTCGGTGATGTTCGTCACCTTGCCGAACAGGCGCGTGCCCGACGGGTAACGGCGGGAAATGCCTTCCCACGGATCGTCGCCAAGTTGCTTGATACCCAGCGAAACGCGGTTCTTCTCTTGGTCGAACTTGAGGATCTTCGCGGTCACTTCCTGGCCAACCGACAGAACTTCGCTCGGGTGACGCACACGACGCCATGCGATGTCCGTGATGTGCAGCAGGCCGTCGATACCGCCGAGGTCCACGAATGCGCCGTAGTCCGTGATGTTCTTGACCACGCCTTCCACGATCGCGCCTTCCTTCAGCGTTTCGAGCAGCTTTGCGCGCTCTTCGCCTTGGGTAGCTTCAATCACGGCACGACGCGACAACACGACGTTGTTACGCTTGCGGTCCAGCTTGATGACGCGGAATTCGAGCGTCTTGCCTTCGTACGGGGTCGTGTCCTTGACCGGACGCGTGTCGACCAGCGAACCCGGCAGGAACGCGCGGATGCCGTTGACCATGACGGTCATGCCGCCCTTGACCTTGCCCGTGATCGTGCCGGTCACGAGTTCATTGTTGTCGAGCGCTTTTTCCAGCGACAGCCACGAAGCCAGACGCTTCGCCTTGTCACGCGACAGGATGGTGTCGCCATAACCGTTTTCCAGGGCGTCGATAGCCACGGAAACAAAGTCGCCCGCCTGCACTTCTACCTCGCCCGCGTCGTTCAGGAACTCTTCGAGCGGAATGTAGGCTTCGGACTTGAGACCCGCGTTGACGACCACAAAATTGTGGTCGACGCGCACGACTTCGGCGGAAATAACTTCACCCGCACGCATGTCCTGCTTGGTCAACGACTCTTCGAACAGAGCCGCAAAAGATTCGGTAATCGGGGTAGATGTTTGCAGGTCGGACATAAAAATCTATAGTTGCGCAGCTGCTTCGCGATGCCTGCCCAAACTGTTCGGGCCGATGGCAAAAAAGGCGAACGCCACACGGGGTTGAGGGGTTAAAACACGCTCCATGTTTCTCATGGAGCTCCAAAGCAAAGCCTTCGAAATGTCGGCTTTTTCCAACAATTTGCTGCTAACTACACGGCTAACTACACGTGACTCGCGCTAAACCAAATGAAACCAACGGATGATCTCACTGACCGCCTGGTCAATGGATAACCCGGAGGTGTCCAGCGTCTTCGCGTCCACTGCGGGCTTGAGCGGCGCGGCTACACGGTTACTGTCCCGCGCGTCCCGCTCGCGCAAATCTCGCAGCAAGTCTTCCATATTAGCAGAAAAGCCTTTTTGTATCAATTGCTTATGCCGCCGCGCGGCCCGCGCTTCAACGCTTGCCGTGAGAAACACCTTGAGTGTTGCATCGGGAAAAATAACGGTGCCCATGTCGCGGCCGTCCGCAACCAGCCCCGGAGGCTTGCGGAATGCCCGCTGGCGCGCAATCAGCGCCGTCCTAACCTGGCCGTGGACAGCAATCGCTGAAGCACGGTTGCCAATTTCCTCGGCACGAATTTCCGTCGATACGTCCACGCCGTCGAGCTGTGCACAGCCTTCGCGGAACGTGATGTGGAGGTCTGCGACCAGTTCGGCGAGCGCGTCGCCGTCCTCGGGCTCGATGTTATAGCGGGCGCTCGCGAGCGCGGTGAGCCGGTACAGCGCGCCGCTATCGAGTAAATGGAAGCCGAGCGTGGCGGCGACCGACGCGGCGACAGTGCCTTTGCCCGAAGCCGTCGGCCCGTCGATGGTAATGACCGGAGTCTGGTGAAACGGACGAGTGGGTTTCATCGGAGACGTCCGGATCGGCGAGCGGTTGCGCGCGAGGTCGCGGCTGGCACTGCTGTATTCATATTAGTCATGGTCATGAGGCCTTCGCGAGCTTGGTGAATTGCTCGAAGTAATCCGGGAAGGTCTTGCCGACGCATTTCGGGTCATTGATACGCACCGGCACGCCACCGAGGCTCACGAGCGAAAAACACATGGCCATGCGGTGGTCGTCATAAGTGTCGATAGCGGCATTCGGCGTCAACGCGGCCGGCGGCGTGACAACCAGGTAATCCGTGCCCTCCTCGACCGTCGCGCCAACCTTGCGCAACTCGGTAGCCATTGCGGCAATCCGGTCCGTCTCCTTCACGCGCCAGCTCGCAATATTGCGCAGCGTGGTCGTGCCGGTGGCGAACAGCGCGGCTACGGCAATGGTCATGGCGGCGTCGGGGATCAGGTTGAAATCCATGTCGATGGCCATCAGCTTGCCGTCGTCCGATTCCACGCCGCGCACTTCAATCCAGTCGTCGCCCAGCATGACGTTCGCACCCATGCGGATCAGCGCATCGGCGAAATTCACGTCACCCTGAATGCTCGCACGGCCCACGCCTTCCACGCGCAGCGGACCACCGCCCAGCGCGCCGGCCGCGAGGAAATACGACGCCGACGACGCGTCGCCTTCCACCGCAATCGTGCCCGGCGACGCGAAGCGCGCGCCGGCCGGCAGCGTAAAACTCTTCCAGCCGTCACGTTCAACGGTCATCCCGAAACGCTCCATCAGCTTGATCGTGATGTCGATATACGGCTTCGAAATCAGCTCGCCGTCCACTTCCACGACAATCGGGCCACGCGTGTTCTGCGCGAGCGGCAAGCTCATCAGCAACGCGGTCAGGAACTGGCTGGAGACATCGCCACGCACGCGGATCGGCTGGTCGACGGCGATTTCAGCCGGATGAATCCGCAGCGGCGGAAAACCTTCATTCGCTTCGTAGTCGATCTTCGCGCCAATCTGGCGCAAGCCATCGACGAGATCGCCGATCGGCCGTTCGTGCATGCGCGGCACGCCATGCACGCGATATTCACCGCCGTTCAGCGCGAGCGCGGCCGTGAGCGGACGCACTGCCGTGCCAGCGTTGCCGAGAAAAAGCTCCGCCGATTTCACCGGAAAGCGGCCACCGGTCCCTTTCACGACACATCGCTCGCCATCGTTTTGCACCTCGACGCCCAATGTGTCGAGCGCCGCGAGCATCACGCGGGTGTCGTCGGAATCGAGCAGGTTCGTGATCACCGTTTCGCCTTCAGCCAGCGCGGCGAGCAGCAAGACGCGGTTAGAAATGCTCTTCGATCCGGGCAGCCGAACCGTGCCGGACGCACGCGCAAAAGGTCCGAGATCGAGGTGTTCCATGATTAAGTCCAGTTATCTAATATGCGGATTATTGTGCAGCTTACTGTGCGGATTATTGGGCCGACTCGTCGGCGGCTTTGATCGCGCCGCCTTGTTGCCATTCGGTTCGCGCTGTGCGCGAGCGTTCGAAAGCAGTCTCGAGCGCGGCACCGTCGGAGGTAGCGATAGCCTCGCGAAAACGCGCCAGCACGTTCGTATAGGCATCAATTTCGGTCAGCAACGCCGCCCGGTTCGCGATGCACACGTCGCGCCACATTTCCGGACTCGACGCCGCGATCCGCGTGAAATCGCGGAAGCCGCCGGCGGCGAACGAAAACTTCAGCGCGGCATCGGGCGCTTGCAGAATCATCTCGACAAGCGCGAACGACAACACGTGCGGCAAATGGCTCACCGATGCAAACACGCTGTCGTGCTGCTCGGCCGTCATCCGATGCACGCTGGCGCCGGTCGCAAGCCACATGTCGGCGACGCGCTCCACAACCGCCGGCGCGTTCTCCGGCAGCGGGCACAGCACGACGTTCCGATCCACATAGAGATCGGGTATGGCGGCATCAGGACCACTCGATTCCCGGCCGGCGATCGGATGCCCCGGCACGAATTGCGCGACGCGATCGCCAAGCGCTGCACGCGCCGCGACGACAACGTCATTTTTTGTGCTACCGGCATCGGTGACGATGGTGCGCGCGTCAAGGAACGGCGCAATCCGCCGCAGCAGCGGCTCGGTTTGCGCCACCGGCGCGGCGATAAACACGAAGTCGGCGTCACGCAGCGCGAGTTCGAGCGCGTGGTCATCGTCGAGAAAAACGGCCGAATCGATCACGCCGAGTTGCAGCGCACGCTCGACGGACTTCACCGAGCGCCCGACGCCGACGACTTCGCCCGCTGCGCCTGCTCCGCCAGCGCGTTCGCGCAATGCGCGCGCGAGCGATCCGCCGATCAGGCCGACGCCGAAAATCACGATTTTATTGAAAGAGAACGCGGCCACGAGACGTCGATAAAAACGCGCCTTTCGGCGCGAGGGTGAACAATCGGACAAACCCGTGCCTCATTACGAAATACGAAACACGCGGGTGAAACAGAAACAATCAGGCAGTTGCCGCCAACGACTTTTCGAGCGCCGCGATAAACGCGTCGTTCTCTGCCGGCAAGCCGATCGTGACCCGCAGCCACGGCAACAAACCGTAGTTCGCAACCGGCCGCACGATCACGCCTTGCTTGAGCAACGCGAGATTCACGCGCTGTCCGGCGGCGTCGTCATTACCCACGCGCACCATCACGAAGTTGCCGTCGGACGGGACGTACTCCAGGCCGAGTTTGTCGAAGGCTTCCGTCAGCCGGCGATAACCCGCCGCGTTGATTTCCGCGCTCTTCGCGAGGAACGCGGTGTCCTTCAACGCAGCGATCGCGGCGGCTTGCGCCATCGAATTGACGTTGAACGGCTGGCGCAGGCGATTCAGCAAATCAGTTTGCTCCGGTTGCGCAATGGCGAAACCCACACGCAATCCAGCCAGTCCGAACGCCTTGGAAAACGTCCGCGACACGAGCAGATTCGGATAACGACGCACCCATTCGACGGAATCGTAGCGCTTGTCTTTCGACAGATATTCCGTGTACGCCTCGTCCAGCACGATCGCCACGTGACGCGGCACGCGAGCAATAAACGCCTCGAGCGTCCGGCCATCGATAAACGTGCCGGTTGGGTTGTTCGGATTCGCGACGAACACGAGACGCGTGTCGTCGGCAATGGCGGCAAGCATTGCTTCAAGATCGTGACCGTACTTCACGGCCGGCACGACGATCGCGCGCGCGCCCAGACCTTGCGTGGCCAGTGCATAGACCGCGAACGAGTATTGCGCGTAGACAATCGACTGCCCCTTCTCGACGAACGCATGCGCGGCGATTTCGAGGATGTCGTTGCTGCCGTTGCCCAGCGTGATCCATTCCGGCGGCACGCCGTAACGCTCGCTCAACGCGGCCTTCAGGTCGAAACCGTTCGAGTCCGGATAACGGCCAAGTTCCGCGATCGCTTGCGCCATCGCGAGCTTCGCCGATTCGGGCATGCCGAGCGGATTTTCATTCGACGCGAGCTTCACGATGTCTGCTTCGTTCAGTCCGAATTCACGCGCCACTTCCGAGATCGGTTTGCCGGCAATATAAGGCGCGATCGCGCGCACGTAGGAAGGGCCGAATTGCGATGTCATGTTTTCTCCAGCGATTTTTAAGAGACTCAACGAGCACGCGGGTACGAACCGAGGATCTTGAGGAACTCGGCCTTTTCGCCCAGTTCCTTGAGCGCAGCGGCGACCGCTGCGTCCTCGCGATGTCCTTCCACGTCGATATAAAAGTAGTACTCCCACGTGCCGACGCGCGCAGGACGCGACTCGAAACGGGTCATCGATACCCCGTGACGTGCCAGCGGTTCCAGCAATTTCAGCAACGCGCCCGGTTCGTTCGCCACCGACACAATCAGCGAAGTCTGGTCATGGCCGCTCACGCCTGTACGTTCCTTGCCAATCATCACGAAGCGCGTGCGGTTGTGCGGGTCGTCCTGGATCAGCGCGCTGACCACGCCGAGTCCGTAATGCGTGGCCGCGCGGTCTCCGGCAATAGCCGCAATGGTCGGGTCACCCACCGCCAGCCGTGCCGCTTCCGCGTTGCTCGATACCGCCTGGCGCGCGAGCGTGGGCGCATTCGCCGTCAGCCAATGCTGGCACTGCGCGAGCGCTTGCGGATGCGCGAACACGCGCGTCACGCCATTGAGCGTGCCGGATGCCGTCAACAGATTGTGGTGAATTGGCAAAGCCAACTCGCCGCCGATCACAAGCGACGTTTGCAGGAACAGATCGAGCGACCGCGAGACCGCGCCTTCCGCGGAGTTCTCGACCGGCACCACGCCGAATTCGGCCGCACCGGCTTCAACCGAGCGAAACACTTCGTCGATGGAAGGACACGGCACGCCTTCGATGGAATGGCCGAAATACTCGACCATCGCCTGCTCGCTGTAGGTCCCGACCGGACCGAGATAAGCCGCGCGCAGCGTCTTTTCGAGCGCGCGGCTCGCGGCCATGATCTCGCGCCAGATCGAGCTGATGTGATCGTCGGCGAGCGGCCCTTCGCTCATTTCCTGGAGCCGCGCGATGACCTGCAGTTCGCGCTCGGGGCGAAACACCGGCGCGTTGAAATGCTTCTTCACCTCGCCCACTTCGAGCGCCACGGCGGCGCGCTGGTTCAGGAGCGCGATGAGCTGCGCGTCGAGCGCATCAATGCGGTCGCGCAGCGGTATGAGTCGTGAATTAAGGTCGTCGTCCATGCGTTGTATGAGATGAGTCGATCCGGCTTGGGCTACCAAGCGTCGGACGGGAGGCCGGCCGCGATTTCACGCGCTGGCCTGCTCGAATTCCTTCATATACTCGACGAGCGTCTTCACCGCTTCGAGCGGCACCGCGTTATAGATGGACGCGCGCATGCCGCCGACCGACTTGTGGCCTTTCAGCTGCAGCAGGCCGCGCGCTTTTGCGCCGGCCAGGAATGCTTCGTTACGGGTTTCGTCGGCGAGAAAAAACGGTACGTTCATCCTCGAGCGCGACTGACGCTCGACTTTGTTCAGATAGAAACTGCTGGCGTCGATAGTGTCATACAACAGCGTCGACTTTTCGATACTGCGCGCTTCCATGGCTTCCAGGCCGCCCTGCTTTTTGAGCCATTGGAAAACCAGGCCGGCAATGTAGATCGCGTAGGTCGGCGGTGTGTTGTACATGGAATTGTTCGCGGCGACCGTCTTCCATTCGAACGCCGACGGGCAGATAGCCAACGCGCGGTCGAGCAGGTCTTCGCGCACGATCACGACGGTCACACCCGCCATGCCAATGTTCTTCTGCGCGCCGCCAAACAGCACGCCGTATTTCGCGATGTCCATTGGGCGGGAAAGAATGTGCGACGACGCGTCCGCGACCAGCGGCACCGAACCGAGATCGGGAATCTCAAAGGTCTCGACGCCATCGATGGTTTCGTTCGTGCACAAATGGACGTAAGCCGGATCGTCGGAGAGATGCCATTCGGCGACCTTCGGTACGTGCGTGAAACCTTGCTCCGTCTTGCCGTTAGCAGCAATGTGCGGCGTGCCGTACTTCTGCGCTTCCTTGAAGGATTTCTGCGACCACGAGCCGGTCACAATGAAGTCCGCGGTTTTACGCGCTCCGAGCAGGTTCAGCGGAACGATCGCGTTCTCGCCAATGCCGCCACCCTGCAGGAACAGGATTCTGTGCGACGCGGGCACTTTCAGCAGGTCGCGGAGATCGGCGAGCGCGGACTCATGAATCGACATGAACTCAGCGCCGCGATGGCTCATTTCCATCACGCTCATGCCGCTACCGTGCCAATCAAGCATTTCGTCGGCGGCTTGACGGAGTACTTCTTCGGGCATTGCTGCAGGACCAGCGGAGAAATTGAACACGCGCATCTGATAAACACCCCGAAAAGCCGGACGCGATAAAGAGAACGCTAGCAGACAACGCCAGCGCGAACGGAACGCTGAATAAAGCCTGAACCACGCCACGAAAAAGAAATGGCTGTTTGCGTCTGTACGCAAACAGCCATTATCGCACTGTCCCGAAAACCCGCCAAACTACGGCCGCGCGAGCGGCAGCGGGCTTTGGCAGCCTGACTTACTTCGACTTGACAGCAGCCACTTCCTTGTCCGCTTGCGCGCGGGTGGCCTTGATCGATTGCGGCATGTACTTCTGCATCAGACCGTTCACCACGTCACGACCAACCTGGTCTTGAACCTGGATGAATTTGCGACCCGTCGGGCTCTTGTAGAACGTCGTCAGGTCCTTGATTTCAGCCGTTGTGTAGTACTTCGCGTACGCGTCGTACTGAGCCTGCATGGCGTCCTGACGGAACGAGTCGGTCGCGAAGACCTGGCCTGCCGAATCAACCAGCTTCGGTACCGTGTCTTTCTGGAGTTGAGGAACGGCAGCTTGCTTCTGCTTGTCGTTCATCGTCTTGTTTTCGCTCAAAGCGTCGGACAAGATGGCCGGAACCAGTTGCTTCGACTGCATTTGTGCGCTGTTACCAATGGCGCCGACGAGCTTTTGCGCGTCGATTGCATCCAGCAGATCCTTGATCGCAGCTTGCTTCGCCGGATCCGGTGCCGCTGTGGCTGCGTCTGCAGCCGGCGTCGTCGCTTGGCTCTGGAGCGATTGAGCCGATGCGAAAGCCGGTACCAAAGCAGCCAGCAACATCCATTGTTTAAACTGTTTTTGCATCATTACTCCCTTAAAAAATTTTTGTTTCCATCGCGACGCGACTCGGCATTTGCTCAAGTCGCGCAGCTTAACCATTCAAGCTTTCAGAAACAGAACAGGCGCTCGGTGCGAACACCGGGTCAGGACGTGCTGTCCTCATCACCTTCCGGCGTGTCATCCGATGCGTCATCCGATGCGTCGCCAGCATCAGTCGAATCATCCGCAGCGGCGCTGGCCGATGTTTCGCCAGCATCGCCCGCGTCACCTTCCAGATCGGCGTCGAGTTCGACTGCCACTTCCGCCTCGGCGATATGCTGCAAGCCGGACAGCTTGGTGCCGTCGTCAAGACTGATGAGTGTAACACCTTGGGTTGCACGGCCCATTTCACGGATCTCCGACACCCGCGTACGGATCAGCACGCCGGTATTGGTGATCAGCATGATCTCGCTTTCCGGTTCGACGAGCGTTGCGGCGACCACCTTGCCGTTACGTTCCGACGTCTGGATAGCGATCATTCCCTTCGTGCCACGGCCGTGACGGGTGTATTCGTCGATCGGCGTACGCTTGCCGAAGCCGTTTTCGGTCGCAGTCAGCACCGACTGGTTTTCACCGCCGGCCACTAGCAACGCGATGACCTGCTGCCCTTCTTCCAGTTGCATGCCGCGCACGCCACGAGCTTCGCGGCCCATCGCACGCACGTCGTTTTCGTCGAAACGCACTGCCTTGCCCGAATCCGAGAACAGCATCACGTCATGCTGGCCGTCGGTAATCGCCGCGCCGATCAGGAAATCGCCGTCGTCCAGGCCAACCGCAATAATGCCCTTGCGCAGCGGCCGGCTGAAGGCTTCCAATGGCGTCTTCTTGACCGTGCCCAACGAAGTCGCCATAAAAACGTATTTATCGGCGGAAAATTCCTTGATCGGCAGCACGACGTTGATCTTCTCGCCGTCCTGAAGCGGGAACATGTTCACAATCGGCCGGCCGCGCGAATTCCGCGAACCCTGCGGTACTTCGTAGACCTTGATCCAGTAAACACGGCCACGATTCGAGAAACACAGCATGTGGTCATGCGTATTAGCGATGAAGAGCGTGTCGATCCAGTCGTCTTCCTTCATCTGCGTGGCCTGCTTGCCGCGGCCGCCACGCTTTTGCGCGCGATACTCGGACAGCGGCTGCGACTTCACATAGCCGGTGTGCGACATGGTCACGACCATTTCCTGCGGCGTGATCAAGTCTTCGGTATTCAGTTCCGTCGCATTCAGTTCAATGCGCGAACGGCGGTCGTCGCCGAATTCAGCACGAATTGAAGCCAGTTCGTCGACGATGATGGCGCGAATCCGCTCCGGCCGCGCCAGGATGTCGAGCAAGTCGGCGATTTGCGCCATGACTTCCTTGTACTCGCCAACAATCTTGTCCTGCTCGAGCCCGGTCAGGCGTTGCAGGCGCATTTGCAGAATTTCCTGCGCCTGCACGTCGGACAGCTTGTACAACCCGTCGGCCTGCATTCCGTACGCTGGATTCAGTCCTTCCGGCCGATACGCCTGACGCCCGCCCGATTCCTCGGTTTCAGCGCGCGACAGCATTTCGCGCACGATTTCCGAGTCCCAGGCGTTGTTCATCAAGTCCTGCTTCGCGATCGGCGGAGTCGGCGCGGCCTTGATGATGCGGATGAATTCGTCGATATTCGCCAGCGCCACCGCCAGGCCTTCCAGCACGTGGCCACGATCCCGCGCCTTGCGCAATTCGTATACAGTGCGCCGCGTCAGTACTTCCCGCCGATGCGACAGGAAACACTCCAGCATCTGCTTCAGGTTCAGCAAGCGCGGCTGGCCGTCGACCAGCGCAACCATGTTGATGCCGAACGTGTCCTGAAGCTGCGTCATCTTGTACAGATTGTTCAGCACCACTTCCGGCACTTCGCCGCGCTTCAGCTCGACTACCACGCGCATGCCGCTCTTGTCGGATTCGTCGCGGATGTCCGAGATGCCTTCGATCTTCTTCTCGTTCACCAGCTCGGCAATGCGCTCGAGTAGCGTGCGCTTGTTCACCTGATACGGGATTTCGTCGACGATGATTGCCATGCGCTGGCCGCGATCGATCTCTTCGAAGTGCGTGGTCGCGCGCATCACGACGCGTCCGCGACCCGTTCGGTAGCCGTCTTTTACGCCCGAGACGCCATAAATCACGCCGTACGTCGGAAAGTCCGGCCCCGGAACGATCTCCATCAGTTCGTCGATCGTGCTGTCGGGGTTGTTCAGCAGATGCATGCAGGCGTCGACGATTTCGCGCAGGTTGTGCGGCGGAATGTTCGTCGCCATACCCACGGCAATACCGGCCGAGCCATTGATCAGAAGATTGGGAATGCGCGCCGGCAGAACCAGCGGTTCGCTTTCGCTGCCGTCGTAGTTCGGACCGAAATCGACCGTTTCCTTGTCGATATCCGCAAGCAGCTCATGCCCGATCTTCGCCATGCGGATTTCGGTGTATCGCATGGCGGCGGCGTTGTCGCCGTCGACGGAACCGAAATTGCCTTGTCCGTCGACCAGCATGTAGCGCAGCGAGAACGGTTGCGCCATCCGCACGATGGTGTCGTACACCGACTGGTCGCCGTGCGGGTGATATTTACCAATGACGTCGCCCACGATACGCGCGGACTTCTTATAGGCGCGATTCCAGTCGTTGTTCAGTTCGTGCATGGAATACAGTGCGCGACGGTGGACTGGCTTGAGGCCGTCGCGGACATCGGGGAGCGCTCGCCCCACGATCACGCTCATCGCGTAATCGAGATATGAGCGGCGCATTTCCTCCTCGAGGGAGATTGGCAGGGTCTCTTTGGCGAATTGATCCATTTATCCGTGTCTTGAACTGTGCGGCGCCGGCGCGGAATAAAAGCCTCTTTTGCGGCGTTTTACCCGGATTCACCGTCGTTTAGCATCGGCATTGCGAACGCAACGCATCACGCGATTCTAACATGCGCGACATCCGCTCCCGGAGCACCTGCGTATACACAAACAGCAGATGCAGTTCGGACACACGGTTGGCCCGGGGCGGATCAAGAATTCAGGGACAAATCAAACCGGCCAAGAGGAAGACGACACGAGGACGGCACAGCAAAGTGCCGGATGGCCCAAGCCGATGACCAGCATGACGCGGGCCCGCGAAGCAAACGGTTGCGAAAGCTTACAAATTGCAGCACACAACAAAGTGAAAACGTCAGACTAACCCGCTATCATTCGCCCTCACGGGTTTTGACGCCGCCAATTAACGCGCGAAAAACCGTCGAAAAAAATGTATTGATGTTTTTGGAAAAAGTTCCGGGGTGGCACGCATTGTGCGCATGTTCGGCACGTATCAAACCCTTCAATTCCTTGCCCCGTCTTGTTGCGCATGCACCACATAAGGTTGCGGGCGTTAGGGCCCCAGGGATATTTTTATCGTTGCAAGGGAACGATATGGCAAAATGCGAACGCACAAAGTTAGACACTGCTCGAAGTCTACACACAGCGTTTTGTTCCGCGGTAATGTTATACTTCGAGCAATGTATGACTTGTCTTCGTCAACAAGGCTCGCAGTAAACCTGCGGTAATCTCAATTTCGAGAGGAGAAATATGAATAAACTTTCAAAGCTCGCGTTCATTGCAGCTACCGCAGTTATGGCTGCATCGGCGATGGCGCAATCGGTCCCGGCTTCGCGTCAGGCGGTGAACGACAACTGGGTGAACGGCACGGGCGAATGGGTGTGGATGAACGGCACGAACGAGCTTTGCTGGCGTGACGCGTTCTGGACCCCGGCAACGGCTAACGCAAAGTGCGATGGCGCACTGGTAGCCCAGGCACCGCAGCCGCCGGTCGCTCCGCCGGTTCCTCCGGTTATCCAGAGCCAAAAGGTTACGTACCAGGCTGACGCTCTGTTCGACTTCGACAAGGCTATCCTGAAGCCAGGCGGCAAAGAAAAGCTCGACGATCTCGCATCGAAGATTGGCGACCTGAACCTGGAAGTCGTGGTCGCAACGGGTTACACGGACCGTATCGGTTCGGACAAGTACAACGATCGCCTGTCGCTGCGTCGTGCACAAGCTGTCAAGGCATACTTGGTCAGCAAGGGCATCGAAGCCAACCGTATCTATACGGAAGGCAAGGGCAAGCGTAACCCGGTTACCACGGGTTGCAACCAGAAGAACCGTAAGCAACTTATCGCCTGCCTCGCACCGGATCGTCGCGTGGAAGTCGAAGTTGTTGGAACCTCGCGTCAGCCGCAGTAATTCGCGACAGATTGCCGCAGGATCAAAGCCCCGCTTCGGCGGGGCTTTTTTTATGCGCAACGCGCCGTGCTGCGCGCCGGAAGCGTTCCCCTCCTCGATCGGCCTGGGTGAGCGCTGCGTTTCACCCGCGCTCGCCACCGCCTATATACTTGGTGCTTGACCGTTCCTGACCTTATGTTTCAAGGCTATCCGCACATGATCAATGCCGATCCCCACGAGCTTCAGAAATTCAGCGAGCTGGCTCATCGCTGGTGGGACCCGAATGCGGAGTTCAAGCCACTGCACGAGCTCAATCCCGTGCGGCTCGACTGGATTGACCGGCTTGCGCATCTGCCGGGCAAGCGCGCGCTGGATATCGGTTGCGGCGGCGGCATCCTGACTGAATCAATGGCAGTGCGTGGCGCAAAGGTGAAAGGCGTCGATTTGTCATCGCGCGCGCTGGGCGTGGCCGACTTGCATAGCCTGGAGAGCGGCATCGAGGTGGAATACGAAGAGATCGCGGCCGAGGCGCTGGCGGCGCGGGAACCCTGCAGCTATGACGTGGTGACCTGTATGGAGATGCTCGAGCACGTGCCGGATCCGGCGGGCATCGTTCAGGCCTGCGCAACGCTCGTCAAACCCGGCGGCTGGGTGTTTTTCTCCACGCTCAACCGCAATGCCAAGGCGTATTTGTTCGCGGTGATCGGCGCAGAATACATTGCCCGAATGCTACCGCGTGGCACGCACGATTACGCCCGCTTCATCAAGCCGTCAGAACTTGCGCAATACGTGCGTTCTGCGCAACTCGAGATCGTCGAGATCAAGGGGATTACGTACCGGCCGCTGAGCAAGCGCTTCGGTCTCTCCGACGACTCAAGCATCAACTATCTGATGGCTTGCCGCCGCGTGGCCTGACGGGAACAGACATGAGCGATCGACCAAGTGACGCTGACCCCACGCCTCCGAGCGTCATCGAACCTGTACGGACTTTCATGAGCGACGACCCGACGCCCTTGCCCAAGCAGCAAATCGACAAGACCCGGCTCAAGCTCTGCCACGCAGTTTTGTTCGACCTCGACGGCACTATCGCGGACACCGCGCCTGACCTGGTTGCCGCGGTCAACAAGATGCGGCACGACCGAGGGCTGGAAATGCGGCCGCTGGAGACCTTGAGGCCGCTGGCTTCGGCGGGCGCACGCGGTTTGCTGGCCGGCGCGTTCGAGATTGAGCCAGAGCATCCCGATTACGCGCCCATGCGCGAGGAGTTTCTCGCTAACTATGAAGCGGATTTGTGTATTGAGACAACGCTGTTTCCGGGTATCGACGCATTGCTCGATCAGCTCGATGCACGCGGTGTGCGCTGGGGCATTGTGACCAACAAGGCGACGCGGCTGGCTGAACCGCTGGTGGCGCTGCTTGGACTGGCTGAGCGCGCAGCATGTCTTGTTTGCGGCGATACCACCCCGCATTCGAAGCCGCATCCGGCGCCGCTGCTGCATGCTGCGGAACTGATGGAAGAAGCGCCTGAGCGGGTGGTGTACGTGGGTGACGACCTGCGAGACGTCCAGGCGGGTTTTGCCGCCGGTATGGTCACTGTGGCGGCCGCCTACGGGTACTGCGGGACGGACCTGCCGCCTACCCGGTGGCACGCGGATCATGTCGTGGAGACAATCATTGAATTGCAACATCTGCTACGCGACGTGCAATAACGCATCAATGGCCGGCGATGGCTGCGGCTCGCAGATGGGGCGGGCTCTCCTGCCAAAACGCGGATGAACTGTGAGATAATGACCAATGCTTCGGGGGCGACCTGGTTTCGACAGGGGTTGCGAAGCGGCTAGGGCATACCGAGGACCCGTCACCTCGTAAATCAATGGGAAAAACGTAACTGCAAACGACGAAACGTTCGCACTGGCAGCCTAAGGGCCGCCTGCCTCTCCCTAGTTTACTGACGGACTAGAGTCGCAAGACCGGTAGCAATACCGCGAGAGGTCATATACGTCAGATAAGCCTTGTCGGCGTCGCGACGCCAAGGTCGAAAATTTAGTGAATCGCCGAAGCGAAGCGTGTTCGTCCGCGTCGCCAGGTTAAATCAAATGATAGAACTAAGTATGTAGAACTGGTCGTAGAGCGCTACTGGACGCGGGTTCGATTCCCGCCGCCTCCACCAAATAGCCTTGTGGTAGTACTAAAGTGTGAACAAAAACCCCCGTGCAGCCAAAGCTGGACGGGGGTTTTTGTTTGTAGCGTTTGGCAACGTATCGCCATTGCCCCGGGGCAATGGCGCGGATGTTGTCTCCCGACGCTTTCCCGTGACCCTTATTCGCGGGCGACCTGCAGCATGCCGCGTGCGCGAGCTACGTCGCAAAAGACCTTTGCGATAAAGGTCGCATCGTCGCCAGCTCTCCTCGGGAGCAGCTTCAAAGTACAGAAGCATGTCCTCTTCCGTGCGCAGGTGTTGGGCAGGATCCCAAGCAATCGTCTTCACTTTGGTCATGGCTACCGGACTACCGGTCCGGCCTACTGCGCACCAGTGCGGCTTCGCTTCAGCGTTTGAACATGCAGCGCATCCCCCCTGATCCACAGCCCACAGGTCAAATGCCGCTTGATGAGCCAACCACGACTCCGCGGTTTTTCCAAACGCAATTTCAAGCCGCATCGCCATTTCCGGGGCTGATCGCGGCATGCCCGTTGACAATCTCCGACAACGTTTTGCGCGATACGTCGAGGGCTTCGGCGGCGCGCGCAAAATGTAACCCTGAGGTTAACAATGCCGCCGTGAGAGCCTGCGTCGTTGTTAACGCAAGCAATTCTCCCCAACGCAAAACGCGTCGCCTGAACTCCGGCGACGCGCTTCACATTGGCGCTTCACATTGGATCTCACGTCGGATCGATCCGATTACCAAATCAACTCAGTCCCACCCGCGGGTTAAGCACATCGCAGGCAATTGCCAGATAACGGTCCGCCGTGCTCTGCAACGTCAGCCCGTTGAGCGGGCGCCTGGCTCTGGGCTGCGACAAGGCGTCGAGTAACGCGCGGCCGTAGGCATCGGCGTCGCTGGTATCGAGGAGTTCGACGCCTGAGAAATCCTTGGCAAACGCGAACGAGGGAATCGCGCTGCCCACCACAGGAATGCCCGACGCCAGCGCCTCCAAAAAACCAATGCTGTGCGCCTCGAAACTGGACGGCATCGCGAACGCGTGCGAGCCGCGCAAAATCTCCGCGACATTCGACTGCGGCCCGATCACCTTCACGCGATCGGTCAACCCCAGGTTGTCCACGAGTTTCAGGATGGCCGCG
>DASYLW010000392.1:0-4198 GCA_036009385.1 Caballeronia sp. | reverse complement strand
CGGCTCCAATGGCGCAACCGGGCTGATGCAGGTCGTGCCGGCCGCGCACAAACAACTGGTGCGCAACATTGACCTGACCGAAGCGAAGGCGAATATCGAAGCCGGGTCGGCGATTCTCCACGGTTATGTCCAGTCCGCTCGTGGCGACGTGGGCGCGGCCCTGAAGAGCTACGGCGGCTCGAAAGCCTACGCGGAAAAGATCAGCCTGCGAGCCAAGGCATTTGCCCCGGAATTCGGCTCCGGCACCGCTGCTGACACCGACGCCGACGCGCAAACGGCTGGCGACTGATTGCCGGATTCGCCCGCAGTCCTCCCGCCCGCTCGACCTCCTCTGAACTCCCTCTCGACTCGCTCTCACTCGCACGGCGTGCCTCTGTGCGTGTAGCGGGGGACCGTTTTTTGCTGCGCTGATACAGGACGCTCCTGATTCCAACGGGCATTCAAGAAGCAAAGAGTAGTAAAGCCCGTAGTAAAGCCGCCCTCCCGCGGCTATGGCAGAACACGGTTGACTTCACGTCCGCCTGCTTTCGACTCCCCGAAGCGTCGCTGGTTGGCTAACCGATCGCCTCACTTTCGAGGAATCCGTGACACGACGCCCTTTCGAAGCGGACCAGGAGCAGTTCGCTTTATGGCACCCCAAGCGCCTGCCCACGCGCATGCCTGACCAGCGGGTCGTGATTGCGCATCGTGACTCCATGATCGGCGAGTCGTTTGTGCTGCTGCTTGGTTTAAAAGGACTGGCGGCGCAGCACGTAAAGGACGTGGACGCGCTGACGCTCCTGATTGAAAACTGGCATCCGCAGGCATTGATGATCGATACCCGCCTCACGACCGGCAAGCACGCCGGTTTCGTGCGCAAACTCAGCGATAACCCGCGCCACGCCGGCACGCTGCTTCTCGCGTTCAGCAATGTTCTTCCGGAAGATCCGGTCGCGGTGTTGCAAGAAGCAGGTTACGACGGCCATTGCCGCCGTCCCTGTCCCATGTGGCGCATCTCGGAAGTACTCAGCGATTTTTTCGCCCCGAATAAAGCGTCAATGAGTTGACGCTCTAGCGCAGCACCAGTTCACGCAGTGCGTCGATATTGAATGGCTTCGCGAGAATGGTCACCCCGGTGTGGCGCGCGCGCTCGAATTCATCGGCATAACCGGTCATCAACGCGATTCGCTGCGTAGGCCACGTGCCGCGCACTTTCTCAGCCAGGTCGATGCCGTTGAGCCGGCCGGGCATTTGTATATCCGACAACACCAGGTCAAAGCGACTGCCTTCGCTGAGCAGGTCGAAGGCTTTGTCGGCGGTAAGTTCGTGGCGTACTTCGCAGCCAAAGGTAGCGAGCACCGCCGCCACGCCCGCCGCCACTTCCTCGTTGTCTTCCACCAGCAAGATCGAACCTGGATGTAGCGCCGCCGGTGCAGCGTTGTCCAGCGAATCCAGTGTGACGGCCGCGCCTTCCGGCACAGTCGCCATCGCGGAGGACGGAACGTGGTATCGGGGCAGATAAAGCCGCACTGTCGTGCCGCGCCCCGGCACGCTGTCAAGGCGCGCGGTGCCGCCCGCCTGCTCGCTTGCCGCCAGCACTTGCGCCAATCCCAAGCCGGTGCCTGAGCCGCTCAGCTTGGTCGTGAACAGCGGCTCGAATGCGCGCCGCGCGGTCAATTCCGTCATGCCCTCGCCGCTGTCGGTGAAGGCAAGCATCGCGTATTCACCGTCGGGTAACACGTTGTCCGCCGTCACGCGAACGTTCTGGCTGCGGATCACAAAACGGCCGCCGCGAGGCATTGCATCGCGGGCATTCACAGCAATATTGATGATCGCGAACTCAAGCTCGGTAGCGTCCGCGCGAACCGGCCACATGTCTGGCGACACCTGCACTTTCACCTGGATCTTCTCGCCGGCCGCCGTTTCGATCAGCCCGGTCGCCGCGGGCAGCCAGACAGCGAGGTCGATCGGCTCCTGCTTGAGAGGCTGCTTGCGCGCGACGCTGAGCAAGCGCCTGGCGAGCGCTTCGGCACCGGCGGTCGCGCGCTCCACCGCCAGGACTTCCCGTTCAAGTCCGTTGAAATTTTTGCGCCGCGCGAGCTCCATATTCGCCGCCACCACCATTAGCAAATTATTGAAATCGTGCGCCACATTGGCCACCAGATTACCGAGCGCGCCCATGCGCCGCAGTTGCCGGCTGGATGCCTCGGCCGAGAGCCGCATGGCGACCTCTGCCTGCCAGCGCTCCCATGCGGCCTGCTGCGCCCGCAACTGGCGCAGCGAAAACAACACAAGCAGCCAGACCGCGACGCACGGCGCCGCCGTAATCACGGCGATCAACGAGTAGTGCTGCCGCCACTCCGCGAAAATAGCAGCGGTCGGAATAGCGCTCGTCACGTAGAGCGGGTAGTCACCCGCACGGCGAAACGCCACGACGCGTTCCACGCCATCAACGCTTGAGCGGATCCGCATACGGCCGAACAGTTCGTTGTTGCGCATGGCGCTGGTGAACGCCGTGTCGCGAGCGCGCGTGATGCCGGGGCGGCTCGGCGGCTCGCGCACGAGAATGCCGCCGTCGCGCCGGAACAAGCCGACGCTCATGCCCGGTTCACCATTCGAGAGATCACGATAGAAGCCTGCGAAATAATCGCGTTTGAGCGCGATCGACACGACGCCCGCAAAACGGCCGTCGTTCAGGCTACGGCCCACGCTGGTCGTAAATACATCGTCTTGCTGGATGGTGCCGAGGAGCGGCAGCGAAAAATAGGGGGCCGGGCGAATGGCGCGAGCCGAGGTGAAGTCGTCCCGGTTGGCGATCGAGATCGCCGGCACGGGGAAAAAGCGGTTACTGGCGAGCATTTCGCCTTTCACGCCAAAGATGGTGATGCCAGCCACCTGGTCAAACGATTCGCCTATTACGCTCAGGCGATCATGGATGGCTTTCTGATTCGCGGTGATCTGGGCGTCGTCGCTGTCGGCGAGCATTTCCACAATACGCGTCGAGATTTCGCGGTTGAGATCGAGCACCTTGACGGCTTGTTCATCGGCGACACGCGCGACACGGTCGGCAATGTCGTTGGATTCGGTCATGCGGCGCTGGTAATCGTAGTACCCGTAGCCAAGCAGGAAAACGGCCGGAAAAAGGATCGATGCCGCCAGCACGACCAACAGCATTCGCCGGGTCGCGGCGAAATTGCGCAACGGCAATGGCGAGTCAAGTCCGGCGGAATCCGAAGAGTGCAAAGCGTCAGGGCTCCAAGGTTGGGCTCGCTCGCGCCGGGGTTGGTCCGGGGTTGATCAGTTCCGCGCTCGGCTGGGTCTGCCAGCAGTCAGAAAGTAACAACTGACGCACCAGCCAGGCAACTGGCAGAACCCATGAGCGCTAAACCCGAGAACAAGCGAAACAGCCAACCCCGTTACTGCGGCTTTGACATTGTCCCACTACCATTCGGCGATGTGGTCGAGTTGCTATTTGCGCTGGAACCGTTGCTCTTCATGTTAGGCGTGGCGCCTGTCCCTGTTCCCATCCCGCCACCGACCGCGTTGCCCCCGGGCGCACTGCTCATTCCCGCCCCGTTGGAACCACCAGCGTTGGCTCCGCCCACGCCCGCGCCACCGGCCGATCCTCCGCCCGCTGAACCGCCTCCTGATCCACCACCCGCACCGCCGCCAGCGCCGCCTCCCCCGCCCGCCTGCGCGTAAACGCCGCCCGCACCGCCCGACAGACCCAGCACCAGCGCAGACACCAATATCTTCCTAGTTGCGTGTTTCATTCCAGCCTCCTTGAAATACCGTTGAGTGCGTTGCGCATGACTTTTGTCGCAACGCTCGCTCTCAAGCTAGTGCAAGAGGCATGCCGCACAAGCGGCTGTTCGATGGGCGGTAACGCTTGCCTGGCGGGCATTTGGGGAATTGCGTGGCAGCAGTACTTGTGACCTTGGATTAGCTTTTTGACCAGCTTTTGCCGACCACGTCGATTGATTCGGGTTTCACAAAACAAAAAACCGGGCTTGCCAGCCCGGTTTTGTAATTGCGAGGTAGTTGAGTCTTACCAGCCTTGTTGCTGATAATAACCTGCCTGCGGTTCCGCGCCGCACGGCACATAAGCACGGCGATAGTCGTCGAAGCAGTATCCCGGCGGCGGGCCGGGTTGGGCGTAGGCCGGCTGTGCATAAACCGGTTGCGCATAGACCGGCTGATACACCGGCTGCGCATAGAC
>DASYLW010000391.1:0-2551 GCA_036009385.1 Caballeronia sp. | reverse complement strand
CCCGTCGATGGTTGCAGCATCACCAGCGGTTATGCGCGCATGGATTTCGCGACGGTCGAACCGATCGAACGTGAGGAACTGGAAACGCGCTTGCGTGAGCTGATTGGCGGCGCGCATCCGGTGGCGACCGAGTGGATCACCGATCAGGAAATGGAAGAGCGCCCCGAGCTCGTCCGCACAATGAGCGTCAAGCCGCCGGCCGGCATGGGACGCGTGCGGTTGCTGCGTATCGAGGGGATTGATTTGCAGCCGTGCGGCGGTACGCATGTGCGTAATACGAGCGAGATCGGTGACTTGAGGATTGCGAAGGTGGAGAAGAAAAGTGCGCGCACGCGGCGTCTCGTGATCGAATTCGCGTGATGCTCGACGCGCGCGCTCAAGCGGTGCTTGATACATGGTTCGGTGCGCCGGATTCAGCGGAGTTCGGCCATGCGCGCAAGGTCTGGTTCAAGAAGGACGTCACCTTCGACACCATGCTTCACGAGCGCTTCGGCGCTCTGCTCGAGGATGCTTTGGAAGGCCGGCTTGCATCGTGGGCGGCTACTCCGCTCGGCGCGCTGGCGTTGATCGTGTTGCTGGATCAGTTCACGCGCAATTGCTTTCGCGGTACACCGCGAGCATTCGCCGGCGACAATGAAGCATTAAGGCTGGCTCGTATGCTGGCCGATACACGCGACGAACTCATGTTGCCGACGATTCATCATCGCGTGTTCGCGGCCATGCCCTTCGAGCACGACGAGACGTTGGCAAGCCAGCGCGAAGCCGTGCGTCTGCTCCAGACGCTCTTCGATGAAACCGGCGACGAGGACGTGGAAGACTTTCTGGACTACGCGCTTCGTCATGCTCAAGTGATCGAGCGGTTTGGCCGCTTCCCGCATCGCAACGTCGTGCTCGGCCGCGAGACAACGGCCGAAGAGCGTGTGTGGCTCAAAAGGAAAGGCGGTTTCTAGCGTTCGAACGTTCTATCGCCCGCCCGCCACGTCGAGCAATGCGCCGGTCACATACGCCGACGCATCGGACAACAACCACACAATCGATTCCGCCACTTCCTCCGCTGTACCGGGCCGACCCAGCGGCGCGAGCGCGCCCAACTGCGCTGCACGATCCGGCTTGCCTCCGCTTGCGTGAATCTCGGTATCGATCAAACCGGGCCGCACGGCATTCACGCGCACGCCTTCCGGGCCGAGTTCTTTCGCGAGGCCGATCGTCAGGGTATCGACGGCGCCTTTCGATCCCGCGTAATCCACGTACTCGTTCGGTGACCCGAGCCGCGCTGCCGCCGATGACACATTGACGATCGACCCGCCCCGTCCGCCGCGTTTCGACGACATGCGCCGCGCCGCTTCACGCGCGCAGAGATACGCGCCGAGCACGTTGGTATCGAAAACGCGTTTCATGCGCGCGACGTCCATGTCGGCGAGCGCGGAACCGGGCGCAACAATGCCCGCGTTGTTCACGAAACCATCGATCGGGCCGAACGCGCGCGCCGTTGCATCGAACATCGCAATCACATCGGCTTCTTCGCAGACATCGCCCTGGATTGCGATTGCGCGGCCACCGGCGGCTTCCACGCCGGCAACGGTTGCATCGGCGGCGTTGCGGTTGGTCGCGTAATTCACGCCGACCGACCAGCCGCGCGCGGCGCACAGCAACGCGGCGGCACGGCCGATTCCGCGGCTGCCGCCCGTGATCAACACTACTTTTGACATCGTCAGGTTCTCCGCTTAGTCCGTTTTAGATATCAAACCGCGTCACGTTTCTCGGGCCAGCGGTCCACCAGCGGCGGTGTATAGGCCTTGAGCGATTCGATCAGCTTCACGGGATCGGCGTTGACTTGCAGCATGTCGAGGTACGGCGCGCGCATGAAGCCTTCTTCCACCGTATGGCGCAGCATGGCGAGCAGCGGATCGTAATACCCGTCCACATTCAACAATGCGACCGGCTTCTCGTGATACTTGAGCTGAGCCCACGTGTAGGTCTCGAACAGCTCTTCGAACGTACCGACACCACCAGGCATCGATACAAACGCATCCGAGAGATCAGCCATTTTTTTCTTGCGCTGATGCATGTCGGGCACAACATACAGTTCCGTCAGACTCTTATGGCCGACTTCCTTGGTCATCAGCAATTCGGGAATGACACCGATGGCGCGGCCACCCAGCGCGAGGACTTCATCGGCGATTATGCCCATCAACCCCACGCTCCCGCCGCCGTACACCAGCGCGAGATCCGCTTTCACCAACGCGCGGCCGAACGCTTTTGCCGCTTCGGCGTAGACCGGTCTGGCTCCATTGGCGGAGCCGCAATACACGCAGACTGCTTTCATTAAACAGGTTCCTTAGGTGCGCCGTCTTCCCTCGGCGCGCGGTAATCGGCAAAGACGCGTTCCGGCATTTTCCCCGACACGAGATCGTCGAAAATCTGCCGTGATCGCCCGCGGAGATACGGCGCCATCACCGAGATGATATGCAGGCTCGCTTGATGCAATTCCGCGCGGATCGTTTCCTGCTCGTTGTATTTGCGCGGGTTCATGACGAACTGGTACGACAGC